>DASSNV010000001.1:0-10499 GCA_035701245.1 Gemmatimonadaceae bacterium
CGTCATTCTCGACGACCACCGAGCCCTTCACATCGGTCGCGAGGATTCCACCCGAGCCATCGGTCTGAACGGTGAAGGATCCGGTGACATTGCGAGCTTTCATGTCACCCGAGCCGTCCTGCACTGTGACATCGCGGCCAATGTTCTCGATGGTGAGATCACCGGAGCCGTCGGTGATGTGCACGGATCCTGACGCGCCGATGACGGAAAGCGATCCCGAGCCGTCGGCCACCTCGAGCGATCCGACGTTCAGAATCCTGGCCTCGCCGCTGCCGTCAGCGACGTCCGCGTTCAGCCCTTGGGGTACCTCGATCACAAGATCGAGTGCGGCCGAGTAATCGTCGTTGTCGTAATAGCCGTCGTTGTTAGGCATGTCGGCCTTGATGAACACCACATCACCCCGACGCTCGGCGATCAGTCTGATCCGACTCAGCATCTGTTGCGATGACGACCGCGCCGTCCCCGTCACCTGAACCTGCCTGAGACCCGGCTTCCCTTCGACCCTGAGGTCTCCCGCAGCCGCCTCGACCTCGATGCTCCTGGCCCCCGACGCATCGACCACCGCGTTCCTTGGTGCCGAAAACGCGTTCTGGGCGTGCGCGGCCGAACCGATGAGGAAGGGGGCCGCCGCAAAGGCCGCGCCGCGGAATGATCGCTTCATGTGTTGCTCCGTTCGGGTGTGCGGGGTTAGACAACCCGTCTTTCCCTACGGTTTGAATGGGGTCCGGTTTCAGTCGGGCGGGAAGGCAACAACCCCCAGCTTCCACAGTCCGTTGAGCATGTCGGAGGCGTAGACATTGGTTCCGGTGTACTGAACTCCCCAGACGTAGACCGGTCCGACGTCGCCAAGCCCGTGGCCTCGCTCCCGCCCCATCTTCCCGAGGTCACAACGGCCGTCCGAGCTCTTCGCGGCGGCGTCGCAGCTCGACAGATCGCCGGTCACGTCGATCGCCCTCACCCCGCCGTTGTAGTACGCCGCGTACAGGATTCCGCGCGCTTCGTCGACCGAGAAGTTGTGGGTGCCCGCGCCGGGGAGCGTGTAGAAAGCAACCTCGATCGGCTTCGAAAGTTCGCTGACATCGACGACGTGGATGTCACCGCTCGAGAACGTTCCCACCGAACCGGGACCCTCCTGTCCGACGAACACGTAGCGCTTCTCGCCGGTCACCTGGTTGTGAAACCACCAGACGTTGTGGGCCTCGCCACCCCTCGTGACGATGCTTCCAATCGCGACGGGATTGGCGACGGTGCCCTGCCCGGCTCCGCCAATGTCCCAGATCTTGATCCCTGCATCCCACAGCGCTGTAATCAGCATTCCGTCGCGGACGTAGACATCGTGGACGAATGGATTTCCCATCACTGCGCTGAAAACCTGCGTCGGCGCCGCCGGATCCGACAAATCGACGATCACGAGTCGCGCCGGATTGCCGCTGCGGGGATCAATGCACAGAAATGCGTACAGCTTCCCGTCGACGCGCTGGACTTCGGCGGTGTGCACTCCCGGATCGGTGAGTGCGGAAGTGTAGCGCGACAGCAGTTGCGGCTTGAGTGGATCGGCGAGGCTGTAGACCACGATCGATCCCGACGAGAATTCCGTTGCGACGATCAGCAACTGACCATCGTCGCTGACCTGGATGTCGCCGAGGGTGCTGGCGTTCTGCACGATCACCGAGTCCACGAGCTCGGGCGAGTTACCCGCCACGTTCCAGATCTTGATCGCATTGCCGAGCGCGGACCGATTCCCCCACGTCGTCGTGTACGCGATATCGCCGCGCACCGCGAGCTCAGCGCTGAAACGCTCGGTCACCGCGCCCCCGCCGAGTGTAGCGAGCGGTTGCGAACCGCGGGGCGGAGTGATCGTCTTGCTCGAATCACACGCGAAAGCGAGCGCGAAGACGCCGGCGACTGGAAGCGCGCGAAGAAAACGATAGAGCGGGATAAGCTGCATCTTCCGTTGATTGACTGGTTAGGGACCGTGCGCGCTACATGCCCGGCATATGCATGCCGGGCATTTTCATTTGCGCCGGCGCCGCCGCGGCGACGCCGTAGCGACCCATCCGCATGTGCGACATCCCGAACGAGAGCCGCGCGCCGACTGAAACACTCCAGATACGGTCCGCACCGTAGAACTGCCGCGGATCGAATCCCGACGGCCGCAGCGTCGGCACGAAGCGGGCGCGCGCAACCTCGGCGAATGGCTCCAGCGAAAGTGACTCGGTGTTGAGAAGATCGGCGGCGAGTCGAGCAGTGATGATGGTCCACCGCGATCGGCCCGCAATGCTGAGATCTGTGGCGGGGACCGGCGTTCTGAACTCATCGACCTGGCGCGCCTCGTCCGGACGGTCCGTTCGCTCGAGCCGCAGTGCACCGTTGATGCGGTCGTAGCGCGCCCAGGTTTCCGCCAGCCACGAAGTAAATGAGAAAGTCCGGGCCGACCCGACGTAGTCGTCGGTACGCGCCCACTCGATGAGCGCATAGCCCGAATGCTGGACGTCCTCGAGCCGCGCCGACGCGCTGCGCTTGCGCTGATCGACGCCCCCGCCGGTCGGATTCTCGGGTGATTTCACGCGCGCGTAGCTGGCCTGGAATTCACCCTGGGGCCAGGGAACGAAGGTCGCACGGCCCGACCACGAATCCCAGTATCGTTTCCGATTCGGCGTGTCGCCGGGACCGGTTGGCTCGTCGCCGTTGAACATTCCTGCCTCGAAGATCCAGCTGCCCGTCCGTAGCGCGCCTATCGCAACCGCTCGCTCGAGGATCTGCGCCAGATGATGATTGATCGGATACTTCTCGAATGGCCTCGCCATCGGATCGTCGGTTCCAAACGGCGCAAAGCCCTTCCCCACGGTAAACGACACGCCATTCACCCCGCTCCCCCCGAACCGACGCGCAGAGGTCAGCAACAACTCGTGCAGGTACATGTGCGGATGCCGGCGGTCGATGTAGCCTTCACCGGCGATTCCGGCGTTGAGCTCGCCGCGCTCGATCGTCGCGCCCTCGAAATTGACCGTCGTCCTGAGAGCGAGCGTCTCTCCCCACGGCGCAATCGTGAGCATTATCGCCGGCTGAGTGAGATAACCCTCCGTCAGATCTTTTCCGCGAATGGCGGGCGACTCCCTCGTGACGACGCCGATCGCCTGCGCGCCGATTTCGACGGCGTCCCGAATCCTGCTTTGCGCCGCCAGCGGATGCGGCGCGAACAGCGCCACCATGATACCGGTGACCACGATTGAATAAAACGAGCGCGCGCGGTTGGGCGGGCGCTCGATGATAGATGACAGATTCAAGGTCAGGCTAGCCGATGGGTGTGCAGCGCTGTAGACTTTTCGCAATATCGCACCGGGAACCGCCATGCGTCATAGAGCAGGAATCATCACACTGGGCCTAGCGATCGCGCTGCCACTGTCAACAGCGTTCGGCCAGCAGCCCGCCGCCACGACTTCGGCGGCTCCGCCAGCCGGACCAGCGGTGAATGATCTCGCGCCCGATTTCACGCTCACCGGCGCCGACAAGTACGGACTCCTCAAGACTCCGGTCAGGCTCTCGGATTTTCGCGGTCGGACGGTCGTCCTTGCGTTCTTCTTCCAGGCGCGGACCAAGGGCTGAACCATCCAAATGGAGGCGTACCGTGATCAGTACGCCACGCTCTTCAACAACGGCAGAAACGTCGTCGTCATCGGAATAAGCGTCGACGCAGACACGACGCTCGCCTCGTGGGCGCGTGAAGAAGATTTTCCGGTCCTGTTCGCCAGCGATCCCGGCGGAAAAGTCGGCCAGATGTACGCCGCCTTCGACACGAAAAACAAGGTCGACAACCGGTCGCTATTCGTTGTTCGCCCCGACGGACGCATCGCCTATGTGACGAAGCCGTTCAAGGTGCTGACACCATCAGCGTACACAGACCTTGCCGCCGTCGTCGACAGTCTTGCTCCGCCGCCGAAAGCGGAATCGACCAACTAGAGCGCTTTTTTAAGCGCCGCTTCTAGGTCCTGCTTGCCGCCGAGTCCGGTGTAGACCACGCGGCCGCTCTTGTCCAGAACGACCACGTAGGATGTCGCCGGCGCGTCGAACGCGCTGGCGGCTTTGCCCTCGACGTCATAGTAGGTGTCGTGCGGCAGCGGATGCGCGGCGAGCCAGCGTCGTACCTTCTCCGGCGACTGATTGATTGCCACCGCGATCGCCATGAATTTCACCTTGCTTCCGTATTTCTTCTCGGCGTCGAGGAGCGCGGGCATAAGCTCCCGGCAGTTCGGGCACCACGTCGCCCAGAACTCGATCAGCACCGGCTGCTTGCCAAAATAGCTGGCGAGACTGACGGTCTTTCCGTCGAGAGACTGGACCGCCACAGCAGGAGCGGTGGCTCCGACCTCGATGCCGAGGTCCTGCGCGATCGCGGGGGAGGCAGCGAAACCAGCGGCGGCAATTGCGACTGCGAAAAGTTTCGTCATTGGCAATGATGGGCGTTTCGGAATGGTCAGATGAGCAGAAGCCCCATCTGCACAAGGTAATACTCCGCAACGGCCAGCATGATCAACGCGAAGAAGCGCTTCACCCAGACCATCCACCCACCCGCTTTGGGCAGACGCGCGACACTACCGCTGAACAAGCCGACGATCACCAGCAGGGTGCACATGCCGAGCGAGAATACGAAGAGGTAGATGAAACCGAGCACGCCGCTCCTGGTGGTGCCGACCCAGGTGAGCACCGCCGCCATCACCGGCGCGGAGCACGGCGCGGCGACGAGCCCGGACGCCGCACCCATCACGAAAACCCCACCGAGGGTGCCGCCATCTCCCGCCGTCGCCGCCCGCGTCAACAACCAGCTCGGTACGCGCACCGGAATCGCGTCGAGCATCGCCAGCGCCGCGATGAGGAGCAGGTTCGCCATCGCGAAGTAAAGCCACGGGTTCGTGCTCACCGAGCCGAAGAGGGTGCCGGTGAGTCCGGCGAAGAGGCCGAGCGCGGCGTAGGCGAGCGCGAGCCCCAACACGTAGGTGAATGTGAGAAGCACCGTTCTCGAGCGAGGCCGCGGCGCGCCGCCAACCGTTGTTCCACCGACGATCGCGGCCGTGATCGGAATCATTGGGTAGATGCACGGCGCCAGGCTCGTCAGGACTCCAGCTATGAACAACAGCGGGAGAGCCGTGATCGGATTCGAGGAGAGCTGACCAGAGATCCCGGAGAAATCCAAGTTTCCTGAACCGGTGAAAGATCACTGAAGAATACCAGCCGGGGGCAGTGGGCGGAGCGGCTGGCGGCTCCGAGCCCGGATTTGGTGAGAGCACTCTGTCCGACGTGCCGCCTTTCATCCAACCCTTGCTCGGTGCCCCCAGCCGCTCCGCGCACTGCTATTAGCTGGTAGTCTTCAGTTTGTTTTTCAGCCGATCCGCGCCCTACTTCCTGGTGAGCAGCTCCTCGAACAGATCGATCGCCCGCGGATCGTTGGACTGTCCAAGCCAGAACAGTGCTTTCTTCCTGATCTCGGGATCCTTGTTGGTGCGGGCGATCGAGATCAGCGCGGGCACTCCCTCCTCGCGCGGACGCTGCGACAGCGCAAACACCGCGTGCTCCCGTATCTCGCGATCGACCTCGTTGTCGACCACGATGTCCCTGAGATTCGCCGTCGCTGCCTCCCCCGCCGCCTGACCCGTCCAGAACACCGCCTGATTTCTGGTACCGCGCGGGAGGTTTGCATTGCGCGCAATCTTGATCAGCGACGGCCAGACTTCGACGCTGTCCGCGATGGTCGATGGAAGGATTGCCTTCTCGCCCATGCTCCCTCGTTCCGTCTGCGCGAGCGACAGCAGATAGTCAGCCGCCTCGCGCGCGGGCACCGTCCCGAGGTCGACGACATCAGACCCCCCTGGGCGCCATCTCCCGCCGACGTAAAACCTGAGATCGCTGATCTCGCCGTTGCGGCGGTCGATAACAACGCGCGCCGGCCCGGTGCTGCATTCGCTGTCCCACTCCACGTCGCGCGAAGTATTCCAACCATTTCCCCACGACGTACGACCACGGCCGTTATTGCGCCCGATCGAGTTGCCGCTGCCACAGATGTCAGGACGCGCGGCAAAGCTCATTCTCACCGTTCCGTTACTGACGCGAGCGACGCGGCTCGCGATGCTCTGGGCCGGCGCGCCCGCGGCCGTCACCGTCAGAGCGGCGAGGACGGCGACCGCCGTCCTCGCGCGCGACATCGTTGGTTGTGTCTTCATCGGTTGATCAGGTCGAGGAGAAACTGCTGCACACGTGGATCACGGGACTGCCCGAGCCAGAAGATCGCTTTCTTGCGCATTTCGGGGTCCTTGTCATTCTTCGCGATCGCGAAGAGCTTGTCGATCGCTCCCTTGTCGCTCTGACGCTGCGACAGTCCGAAGATGATGGCATCCTTCAGCTCCGGCTCGTTTATCCGGTCATACAGACTGGCCATATCGGATATCGCGACGCCCGACTGCCCCGCCCAGAACAGCGCTTTCTTGCGCAGCTCCATGTCCTCTTTCGGATCCACGGCGACGTTCATCAGCCACTGCTGATTGCCGCTCTGCTGCGACAAAGAGAACAGGATCTTCTCGCGCAAATCAGAATTCTTGATCTTGCCGAAGAGATCGCGTAGAAACGTGGTGTTCTCCCCGCCGCGCTGGCCGAGCCAGAAGATGGCTTTGTCCCTCAGCTCGTCGCTCTCGCTCTCACGGAGGGCGAAGTCGCGGAGAATCTGCTGCGCCTTCGGCTCGCTCTGCTGCGACAGCGCAAAGAGCGCTTTCTCCTTGATGTTCCCGTCGGCGTTCCCCTGCAGGATGCTCTCGAGCAGCGGCGTCGAGCCCGGCACCTGCGACAGCCAGAAAACCGCCTGCTCGCGCACTTCCTGATCCGGATCGCTGCGAGCCACGTTCATCAGAAGGCTGGCGGTCTCGGTGGTGTTCTTCTGCGACAACAGGAACACTGCCTTGCGGCGCAAGCCGGCGGAGCACGCGTCACGCTTCGCCAGCACCTGCTTCAGGATCGGCACCGCGCGGTCGGCGTCCATGTTGAGGAGCGCCTGGAGCGCCATGATGCGCTCATCGTTGTCGTCGTCCGCATCGGGGCAGCTGCGCCCGCTCTGGGCGGTGAGACTCTGGCCGTTTGCAACGTCGGCGTCGCCCTGGGCCTTCTCCGTGATCGATCGCGCGCACGACTCGTCACCGCGCTTTGCCAGCTCGCCACAGACGCGAGTCAGCAGCACCGCGCCGTCGTTTTTCGCGAGATCCGGGTATTTCTGCTTGAGCTGATTGAGTCTTGCCCGCGCCGTATTCAGGTCATCGTCGCCGCCGCTGCGATACAGAGAGTACGCCTCGTAGTACATCGCCTGGCCGGCGTACGCCGATTGCGGGAAGCGCTCGGGGATCCGATGAAAGATCTCCGCCGCGCGCTTGTAGTCGCCGCGCGACATCGCTTCGCGAGCCATCTTGTAGAGAGAGTCGGCGGGATCGTCCTTTGCCCACGGCGCGGGCGGAAGCTGCTCCGCCTGCCCGTCTACTGCTGCGAGCTCGTCGCCGAGCTGAATGTCGGTTGCCGCCGGAAGCGCGACGACGCTGGAGTTATACGATTGCTGGCTGGCGGGAGTGTTTCCGACTCCGAATCCAGCCGACGAAATAATTGCTGCTGCGGTGAGTAGTGTGCGCATTGTCATTGAAGGGTTCCTCAGCTGCCGCGCTGCGCGCCCGCGGGGATCGCGGTGCGCAGCCTCGTCAGCACGTGCTCCTGCTGTAACGTCTTTTCAATCAGCTCACGGTCCTGCGGCGCCGTTCCGGGCGATTGCTGAACGATCTGAACCAGTACCAGCTCCAGATCTTCCAGCAACGGACGGCGGTGAGGGTCGTTGCCTACGGGCGAGTCGAGTAGCAGCCTGGTGTTCGTCAGGAGCTGGCGCGCCCACGCTCCGAGCTGAGCATCCATCTGCTGGTCTGCAGGGTTGCGCGCTCTGAACGAAGTCAGGAGCGCTTCTGCTTCACTGAGATACCGCACCGTCGTCAGCTGGTAAGCCGACGTCGCTGCGGGAGAATTCTGACCGGCGGTCGTCGCGACGCGACTCTCACCGCCTTCGGGTGTCAGCCGCGACCCGGTCGAACCGCGCTGTCCGGCTGTCCGCGCCGATCCGCGGGTGCCCTCGAGTGAGGGAACGGCGGCCGAGATCGCGCTTGGCGGGCCCGACGGGCCTGCGTCCGGCGTCACAGACGTCGGGACCCGTTCCTGGCCGCCGACGATGACGGGTTCTATGGTCTGAGTCCCGGCGACCTGCGGAGCCGGTGAAGCGGGCGAAGCCGTCCAGCGGCCGATGCCAACACCGGTCGCGACGAGCAGCATCGCTGCCGCTGCCGCCCCGAGCCACACTTTGGTGCGGAATCGGCGTGGCGAGACGCCCGACGACCGCAGGCCGCCGCCGTATACGACTCGTGGACCGGCGGCCCGCTGCGCCTGAATCGCACTCCACATCTCGTCGCGCGGCACCCGTGCCGGCGGAGCGTTGTAGCTCTGCGCCGACTGCTTGAGAAATTTCTCGAAATTTTCTTCAGTCATGACACCCACTCCGGTGCAAAATCCGCCAGCGCGACGCGCAGCTTGCTGCGGGCCTGGAAGAGATGAGACTTCGACGTTCCAATCGGAATGTTGAGCGCCCCGCTGATCTCTTCATGTGTGTAGCCTTCCACGTCGTGCATCACGAAAACCGTCCTGTATTTCTCGGCCAGCGCATCGATCGCGCGTGCCAGCCTCTCCTTGAGATCGGGATCCGCCTCGCTGTGAGACGCTCCGATCGATATGCCTTCTTCCATCGGCGCTTCGCGGTTTCGCTGCCGCTTCGTCTTTCTGAGCCCGTTCAGTGCGACGGATACTCCGATCGAGTGAAGCCATGTCGAAAGCGACGAATCACCACGAAAACTTCCGATCTTTTCGAACGCCCTGATGAAAGTTGCCTGCGTGAAATCCCTCGCGAGCTCGTCATCCCCGGCGAGGCGAAACGCCAGCCGGTAGATGCGATCGACATAGGTCTCGTATAGCTCACGCTCCGCGGCCGCATCGCCGGCAACCACCCGCGTGATGAGTTGGATATCGTTCACCGAGCTCCGAGACTCGTAGGCAACCAGTTCCATGGTCAATCTTCTGACAACCGATGCCGGGAAAGGGTTGAGGTTTACTTAACGGCGTTAGCCGCGTCGGCGGGGGTTCGGGGTACAGGCTCGACCGCTTCGGCGAGCCTCTAACAATACGGAAGCACGGAGCCGATAGCTTGAGAGCCGCTACGCCGAGAGCTCTCGGGAAGCATCACGTCTCGTCGTCCTGGTCCGCACTTTGGAATGGCGAAAAGACCTATCCGCGACGTGCTCTCGGCATAGCCGCTCAGCAGCTTACGGCTCCGTGCTTCAGTATTGTTAGATGCTCGCCAGGGCGAGCCGGACTATGCGCCGAGACAAAACGCCAGGAGCTAAGTGCAGTACACCCAACTAGGCCAGAGCGGCCTCATCGTTTCCCGGATCTGCCTCGGATGCATGACCTACGGCACCCCGAAGTGGCGGCCGTGGGTGCTCGACGAGGTCGATGCGAGGCCCTTCTATAAGAAAGCGCTCGACCTCGGCATCAACTTCTTCGACACCGCCGACATGTACTCGATGGGCGTCAGCGAAGAGGTCACCGGCCGGGCACTGCGCGACATGGCGCGGATGGAGGAGATCGTCCTCGCCACCAAAGTGCATTTCCCGATGGGAGACGGACCCAACATGGGCGGCCTGTCCCGGAAGCACATCCTCCAGGCCTGCGATGCGAGCCTCCGGCGTCTCGGCGTCGATACCATCGACCTCTATCAGATCCATCGCTTCAAGAGCAACGTCCCCATCGAGGAAACTCTGGCCGCGCTCAATCACCTCGTGCAGCAGGGAAAAGTCCGCTACATCGGCGCCAGCTCCGGCTACGCCTGGCAGATGGCGCGCGCGCTCAGTCGGTCGGAGCGGAACGGCTGGGCCAAATTCATCTCAATGCAGAATCACTACAACCTCGTCTATCGCGAGGAAGAGCGCGAAATGATTCCGCTCTGCCTCGAGGAAGGCGTCGGAATCCTGCCCTGGTCGCCGCTCGCGCGCGGCAGGCTCGCCCGGACGAGCGCGTCCCCGTCGACCGGTACCATTCGCGCCGACACGGATACGTACGCCGTAGATCTCTACGACTCGCCCTCCGACCTCAAGGTGATCGAGGCTGTGCGAGGCGTCGCCAGAGAGCTCGGCGTTCAGCCGTCTGAGGTCGCGCTTGCCTGGCTGCTCCAGCGACCCGGCGTCGCCGCGCCGATCGTTGGCGCCACCCGCATCGACCACCTCGAGAGCGCCGTGCGCGCGCTTGACGTGAAGCTGAGCGACGAGCACGTCAAAGCCGTAGAGCAACCCTACGAGCCGCACGCAGTTCGCGGACACTAGCGCCGGGAGTTTCGTCGGTCGTTCGCTGCCCACCTTCGCGGGGGCACATCATCTGCCTTTGTC
>DASSNV010000002.1:0-49149 GCA_035701245.1 Gemmatimonadaceae bacterium
GATCTCAGCCACCGGCGGCGAGCGCCTCGCGATAGGTGGCGGCGTACGATCCACGGTCGATCCCTTCGGCGGCATCGGTGCGCACGAACTTTCCGGCCTTCATCACCGCCGCGCGGGTCGCCAGCGACAGGCCCTCGACGAGATTGTGCGTGACGATGACGATCGCGGTTCCCGCGGCGCGCAGCTCGTCGAGCAGCGCCGTGAGAGCGCGCGCGCCGCTGTCGTCGAGGCCGCTGTACGGCTCGTCGGCGAGAACCAGCCGCGGCGAATGCACCATCGCCCGGGCGATAGAGACCCGCTGCTGCATACCGCGGCTCAGCGAGCGCACCGGCGCATCGGCGCGCTCGACCATCGCCATCCGTCGCAACGCTTCCTCGACCCGCGCGCTCGAGTCGTGGACGCCGTAGAGTCGGGCCGCGAACGCGACGTTCTCGCGCGGCGACAGCGCTTCATACAGCATCGTGTGGTGGGAGATGAGTCCGACCTGAGCCCGCGCTGGTGCGCCGCCGGGCAACTGAATGCCCGACACGCTGGCATTCCCGGATGTCGGCTTGAGGAGACCGGCCAGGACGCGGAGCAGCGTGGTTTTCCCTGCCCCATTCGGTCCGAACAACGCCAGGCATTCGCCCGGCAGCAGAGAAAACGAGACGCCCGCCACCGCGCGCCGAGGACCGAAGTTGCGGGTAAGCTCGCTCACTTCCACAACCGACGTCGGGGATGACGTTGCACCGCTGGAGATTTTTGAGGACATTCGCCTAGAACTTGCCACTCTGGCGGGAGCGGCGCAAAACGATGTATCCTTGCGAAACCGCCATCGCGGCGACGACCAACCCCTTCGCGCCAATGACCGACATCGACGTCCTCCTAGAGGAAAACCGAACCTTCGAGCCGCCACCGCAGTTCACCCGGGACGCGGTCGTCAAGACAGAACAAATCTACGAGCAGGCAGCCCGCGACCCCGAGAAATTCTGGGCCGATCAGGCGCGCGAGCTCGAGTGGATAAAACCGTGGAGCAAGGTGTTGGAGTGGACGCCGCCCCACGCGAAGTGGTTCACCGGCGGAAAGATCAATGTGTCGGTGAACTGCATCGACAGGCATCTGACGGGACCGCGCCGGAACAAAGCTGCACTCGTATGGGAAGGTGAGCCCGGCGACCGTCGCACCCTCACCTACTGGGATCTCCACTGCGAGGTCAACAAGTTCGCCAGTGTTCTCAAGAAATTGGGGGTCCGCAAAGGCGATCGTGTCGCGATCTATCTGCCACTGATTCCCGAAGCCGCGGTGGCGATGCTGGCATGCGCGCGGCTGGGCGCGATTCATTCGGTGGTGTTCGGCGGTTTTTCTCCGGAGTCTCTGCGCGACCGGATCAACGATTCGGAATGCAAGCTGCTCATCACCGCCGACGGCGGATACCGGCGCGGGCAGGTGATCCCGCTGAAGCGGAACGCCGACAAGGCGCTCGAGGCGACTCCGTCGATCAAGAACGTGGTGGTCGTGCGCCGTCGCGGCGGCAGCGAAGGCGACGAATCGTTCGCCGACATGAAAGAGGGACGCGATCACTGGTGGCACCGACTGATGCGCGATGCATCCATCGAGTGCGAGCCGGAAACGATGGACGCCGAGGACGTGCTTTACATCCTGTACACGTCCGGCACGACTGGAAAGCCGAAGGGCATCGTGCACACCACCGGCGGCTACCTCACCGGCGTGACGACGACGACGAAGATGGTCTTCGACCTCAGGGAAGACGACGTCTTCTGGTGCACCGCCGACATCGGTTGGGTGACCGGCCATTCCTATCTCGTGTACGGGCCGCTCGCCAATGGGGCAACGTGCGTGATGTACGAGGGCGCGCCCGACTGGCCCGAGCGGGACCGGTTCTGGGATCTATGCGAGCGACACGGCGTGACGATTCTTTACACCGCGCCAACTGCAATTCGCGCGTTCATGAAATGGGGCGACGAGCATCCGGCCAAGCACGATCTCTCGCAGCTCCGGCTGCTTGGCTCGGTCGGCGAGCCGATCAATCCCGAGGCGTGGATGTGGTACCGCGAGCACATCGGCGGCAACCGTTGTCCGATCGTGGATACGTGGTGGCAGACGGAGACCGGCGCGATTGTCATCTCGCCACTCCCGGGTGTCACACCGACAAAACCGGGAAGCGCGACGAAGGCACTGCCCGGTTATTCCGCCGAGCTGCTCGACTCTGCCGGCAAGCGCATCGATGTCGGTGGCGGATTGCTCGCGCTCACCAAGCCGTGGCCGTCGATGCTGCGCACCATCTGGGGCGACGACGAGCGCTACGTGCAGACGTACTTCTCGAAGTGGGATGGCAGGCCAGATCTCTACTTCCCCGGCGACGGCGCGAAGCGCGACAACGACGGCTACTTCTGGATTCTCGGGCGCGTCGACGACGTGTTGAATGTTGCGGGTCACCGCATCGGGACGATGGAGGTCGAGTCGGCGCTGGTCGAGCACCCGGCTGTCGCCGAAGCCGCGGTGGTGGGACGCACCCACGAGCTCAAAGGCCAGGCGCTGGCGTGCTTCGTCACGCTCCGCGATGGCCGCGCTGCGAGTCCCGCGCTGCGCGACGAGTTGCGCGAATTCGTCGCCCAAAAGATCGGCGCACTGGCGCGTCCGGACGATATTTTGTTCTCCGCGGATCTACCAAAAACGCGCTCCGGAAAGATCATGCGTCGGCTCCTTCGCGACATCGCAGAAGGACGCGCGCTCGGCGACATGACGACGCTCGCCGATCCCAACGTCGTCGCCGCCCTCAAGGATCAGTACGAAGACAAGGAGGGGTGATTCCTTATCACCCCAATCCACGGCCGCGCTTGGTACTCATGGCGCGGCGTCATAAGCGCTTAGCCGTTCGCCCCGAACAAACGCCGACGCATTTCGGCTTTGGCCCAAATGTCGGATTCATATCGGCGGCTGGTTAAACAGTTGAAGTAGATTGGGCGCGCAATTCGGCCCCCGCGCGCACGAATTTGCGGACGGATTTCACCGCAAAAGTCAACGGATTTCTCTCTGAAAAAAGGGTTACAGAGGGGGTCCGTTTTCGTCTTACTGGTGGCAACACCCCAACCGTTTTGAAAGGACCGATTTTCAGCCCCGGCTCGTTGATCGGCGCCCTCAAAAATTCCTTCGGAGATTCAACGAAAATGAAAGCGACCCGTTCAATGTTGGCCGCGATTGCGCTGGTGTCAGCCGTCGCCGCGACCCAGGCCGACGCGCAGTGCTCCGGCAACGCCGGTAGCTGCAACACCACCAACACCGCATCGGTCACCGTTGGTACCCTCGTCAAGCTCGGCATGAGCTCGGCGACCACCAACCTGACCAATCCGACCGCTGACCAGATCGACGCCGGTACCGCGCTCGATAACGCCGGCCCGACCTTCTCGGTCAAGGCGAACCGCAGCTGGACGCTCAAGATCAAGGCTCAGCCCGCAGTCGCTGGGTTCTGGGATTACTCGGGTACGAACAGCGGTCAGAAGCCGATCGGCGATCTGGCGTGGGCGACTTCGGCTGGTGGCACCTACACCGCGATCACCGCGAGCGACGCGACCTTCGCGTCGAACGCCAGCGCCAGCAACGGCGCCGCGGCACAGGCCTTCTTCAGAACGACCTGGTCGAACGACTTCACGAACGCCGGCAACGCGCCTGGTACCTACAGCCTGCCGATCGTGTTCACCCTCACGGCTCCGTAACTCTGATGCAGATTCTCCGCTCTCGCTCGCCCGAAAGGGCGGGCGCGGAGCGCAGAGGGCGAGTGCGGGTGACCGTGCTCGCCCTCTGCGCTGTAGGGCTGGTCTCGCAGGGCGCATCGGCGCAGCTGCTCGTAGATCCGCTCGAGGTGACGATACTCACCGCCGGCGCCGGCAGGGCCGCCGCCACTTTCTCGCTGCAGAACACCAGCGACCGTCCGGTGCAGGCCACCCTTTCGCGCCAGGACTGGGACCGCCAGGAAAACGGTGACAACCGCTTTCTCGCCGCGGGATCCAGCGGCAAGTCGTGTGGATCGATGCTCACCGTGTCACCGCTGTCAGTTCGCGTAGAGCCGCACACTTCGCGCGTAATTAGGCTCGCGGTCCAGACCGACGCCGCGCTCACCCGCGAGTGCTGGGACATCGTGTTCGTCGAAGAAGTGCCGCAGCGCGCTGCCGCCAGCGGGAACTCGCTGCAGTACATCTTCCGCACCGGCGTCAAGGTTTACATCGCACCGCCGGGACTGCAGCGCGATGGCGCCATCGAAGACATGGCCGTCGTCGACGCTCCAGCCAAACCCGCTGCATCGACGACGCCCGCCAGAACGGCGAGCACCGCGTCGGCAGGCATCCAGCCCGGCGGAAAGCAGATCGCCATTCGCTTTCACAACACCGGCGGTATGCACATGACCGCAAAGGGTCGGGTGGAATTCCGGCGGCTGGACAACAGCCTCGCCACCCAGGTTCCGATCGGAGAATTTCCGACGCTGCCTGGCGCAGTGCGAAAGGTGCTCGTTGACGTACCCCGTGACCTTCCCGCCGGGGATTACGTCGCACTGGCTCTGATCGACTTTGGTGGTGCCGAGCTCGTCGCCGGCCAGATCGATTACCAGGTCAAGTAGGGAAAATGTCCGTGCTTCTGCGCAAGCTCCGTGGCGCCAGCACCAGCGCGGCAATCGCGCTGGCACTGTGCGCATCGCCGGCACTCGCGCAGAAAACGAACATCACCCTCAGTGGCGGAACAGTCACCTTTCCTTCGCCGACGGCAGCCGACTACATCGCCGGCTTCGTGGATGCACCCGCCGGCGTCACGTTCAACGTGAACTCGCAGAACGGCGTGCCGCGCACTACCACGATCTCGATTCGCTCGACCTCCGGATCGATGGGCGGCGGCAAGGTGATCGGTGATCTCGAATGGCGTCGCTCCGATCTCGCGACGTGGAACGCAATGACGCTCACCGACGCGCAGGTCGAGCAGCGCCTCGTGATCAACAAGGGACTGAACGATCCGTGGAGTAACACGATCTTCTTTCGCCTGAAATTGAACTGGACCACTGACGCGCCCGGCACCTACACCGCGAATTACCAGATCACGCTCGCCCAGACGGTCCCGTGATCAGACTCTCGAGATTGTCCGCGGCTTCGCTGATGGTTGCTGTTCTGTGCGCTCCCGCGCTCGTGGCGGGAGCGCAGTCGTTATCGCAATCGCCGCCGCCGGGGTCGGTGCCTCCGCAAATGCCGGCCGGTGATTCCGCGCGCGCAGGTGCGACCACCCGCGCGCCGGCGGTCACCGCCTCTGGCGCGCCGCGAAGCTATCAGGTCGTGTCGGTGCCGGTTCCGGACACGCTCGTCCGGGCTGGAAGCGTCGAGGCGGTGATCGTGCCGCACGGCGAGTTCACGGTGCTTGGCTCGCACTCGCGAACGCTCTCCATGAATCGAGCGGCGAAGCCCCGACTCGGCATCACCATCGGCATTCCCGCCGGAGCGATCGCCGGCCGCGCCATCGCCGCCGAAGTACTGTTTTCTGTCCCCGGCTCGCCGACCGTAGTAGTGCCGATCGAGATCGACGTTTCGCTGATTCGAAGAATCGTGCTGCGCCCGCAGACCGCCCCGCTCAACGCGCAGGCGGGCAGCGATGTCATTCTGCCATTCGAGATCTCGAATCAGGGCAACTCGGTCGAGAGGATCAGCGCCGACCTCGACCTTCCCAGCGGCTGGTCGGAGCGCGACCTCCACCAATCAAAGCTCGAGATCTCGCCCGCCGAAACGATCAAGCGTCGCGTGCGACTCAAGGTCCCGGCGCTGTCGTCAACCGGTTCGTCGTTCATCCTCATCTCGCTGCGCTCGGGCGTCGATACCCTCGCCGCTCAGACGATGACGGTGGAGGTCTTCAACTCCAGCAGCATTGGCCGGGAGTCTGGCCCACTCATCACCTCGTCGGTTGCGCAGGCGACTGACGAAAATGGTCAAGCAAACCGGCTGCTGATGCTGACCGCGAACGGCGCGCTCTACGATTCGGTGCGGGTCGACGCACGGTTTTCCGCCGGTACGATTCAGGGCGGCGCAGCCAGCAATGCCTTCGCCCACCTCGGCGCCTACCAATCGGCGGCGTCCGTCGTGCTCACCGCTCCGTCCGGCCAGCTGAGCATGGGCAACACCGGCGCTTCGTTCTCCGACCTCACTGGTCTCTATCCGTATGGCCAGGGCGCGCTGCTGCATCTGCAGCACGCCGAGTGGAGCGTGTTGGCGCTCGGCGCGATGTCGATGCCGCCTGTCGGAACCAGCGAGCGCAAGCCAATGCTCGGCGTGTTGGCCGAGCATCAGCTCGGCATCGCCCGGATGAGTGCGGCGGTTTCGCACCTCGGCGACACGGGTGCCTCGCCACGCCAGCTCGACGCGGCGGGAATCGGCGCGGCGGTTCCGACACTCTTCGGCACGACCTTCAAGGCGGAAATCGCGGAGCGTCGCTTCGCGGGCGGCGATGGTCTCGGCTGGTCGAGCGGATTGGTGCGGCAGGGACCCGAAAGCAACGAAGAGCTGCGCATCACCCACGCGCCTGGCGGCAGCGATGCGTTCGCCCGCGCCACCGACGAAGTGGTTGCGAACGTCTCCGAGCGGCTTTCGTCGCGCGTCGCATTGTCGGCGAGCGGCTGGCACACCTCCGACGTAACCGCCGTTTTCAGCGGTCTCAAGTCGAGCGGCTACTCCGTGCGGCCGCAGTATCGGCTCTTCGCGGGGACGACCATCGCCATTGAAGGCAGATCGTATCTGTTCGATGCGAATTCGCGTCCCACCGGCTCGGGAAGCGATGGTGGATTCGGCAGCCGCGAGCAGCAGCTCGGATTCTCGGTCAGCAGCTGGCTGCGGCAGTACTACGTCAACACCTCGGCGTACCTCGGCAACGTCACGCGAACCGTTTCGCCGTCCGGCCTCCCGACGATCACCGATCGCACGCCGCGGAATTACTGGACCACCAACGCTGGATGGTCTGGCGCAGGCGGCATGGTTGAACTGGGGATGCGCATCGAGCAGACGCGGGACCGCGGCGGATTCGTCAACCAGCAGAGCGTGTTCGGGATCCACGCCGAGCAGGTCGTGCTGCCATGGCTCGGCGGCGTGCGCGGCGAGGGAGAGCTGCAGCGCGTGAACGGTTTCGGCGAAGAGAGATCATCGATCGTGCGAGCCGGTCTGGCGATTCCGCTCCTCAACGCGTTTGCGCTCCAGATCGACGCCGAGCGCAACTCGATTTTCAGATCGACCGCCGGCCGCGTGCCGTGGATTTTCGGCATTCGTCTTCAGCACGCTCTTGCGGTTCCGATGCTGCGCACCCCGGGAACGTCGGGCTACGTCTACGAGGATCTCAACGGCAATCAGCGCCGCGACGACGCCGAGCCCGGTGTCGCGGGTGCGATCGTGCGCCGCGGCAGCGAGACCGCCGTCGCCGACGGGAGCGGAAAGTACAGGGTCGGCGGCGATGCGAGAGAGGCTGTGACAATCGACGAAGCATCACTGCCTGATGGATGGTCGGCGAACGGCGCCGGACGCGGAGACCTGGGCGTCACGCTATCGACATCTGCCGAGATCGAGCTCGCAGTCGCGCCGAGATCGGGCATCGCCGCGGTGCAGGTGGATTTGAGCAAGGCGCACGTGATCGCGCGCGACAACGCCGGCCGGGAGTGGGCGGCGCTGATGACTGGTCCGACGACGGCGACGTTTCAGTCGCTGCCTGTCGGAACCTACGCGCTCGATTTCGATCTGTCCGAGCTCAGCGAGCCGCTCATCGCGCGGGCGCCGATCCCGAATCTGGTGGTAACCGGGAAAGACTCGAAGTCGATTACGATCACACTCGACCCGCGCCCAATCCGGATGTGGACGCCCCCTGCCGGCAAGACCACGCCGAAGACGAGCGCTCCCCCGCCGGCAGCGGAGAACGAGAGCAAGCAATGAGAAGTGCCTTCGCTTGGAGTCCGCGACTTGCGACGCTGGCGGTAGCGGGATCAGCGCTCATCGCCGGTTGCCTCAAGTCCACCGAGCCGCAGCCGTCGTCGCTGCAGCTCGCCGGCACCTGGAGCTACACCGGCGAGCAGACGGGCCCCGTGCGGGAAAGCCTTGCCGGGACGCTCACTATCACGGGTGAATCGGGAACGAGCTTTCAGGGTCGGCTCGACCTTGTCGGAACGAATAGCCAGACCGGCGAAACGAGGGCGCTCACCGGTCTCGTGAGCGGCGCACAGAGTGGCGCGGTCGTCGATTTCGACGCGAGCCTCGAAGCAACGCCGCGCCGTCACGTGGGCCAGATCAAGGCCGACACCATTACGGGCAGCTGGGTTGGCGACGGTACGAGCGGCGCGATGGCGTCCGGAACTTTCAGAGTCGAACGGGAGTCGAGATGAGACCGAGAATGATAAAGCCTGCCATGCTCGCAATCGCGCTGGGCGCGGCGATGGTGCCGATCAAGGCGGACGCGCAGTCCTGCTCCAACAGCGGAGCGCCAGACAACTGCAGCGTGCCGGGCAGTGTGTCGATGACGGCTGGCCGTGTGGTGCGGCTCCAAATGAGCGACGGCTCGACTGCGCTTACCGCACCGACTCCGGCAGACTTCGACGCGGGCTTCAACTCCACCACCGGTCCGACCCTGACGGTCAGCGCGAATGCGCCCTGGACGCTCCAGATCCGGGCTGCATCTCCGACGTGGACGGCGACCAACACATCGCCAGGCGCGCCGGCACGCGTCAACAAACCGGCAGCCGACTTGTTGTGGAGCGTCGTTTCCAGCGGTTCGTTCACGCCGTTATCATCGGTCGATGCCAACCTCGTGACCGGTCCGGCGACCGCCAGCAGTGCAACAACTCTTTACTTTCAAACGCTTTACGACTGGACGGTCGATGCTCCGGGAAACTACAGCCTGGCGATCGTGCTAACCCTCACATCTCCGTAAGCAATGCGGCCGGCTTGTGACCCGGGGCCCACGGAGGGTAGTCATTTACTTGTGAAAGCCCGGTCGGACTCAGAGCTGATCGACGCGGTGCTTGCCGGGGACGTGGATGCGTTCTCAGGACTGGTACAGCGTTATCAGGACACATGCGTGCGGTTCGCCGTGCGCATGCTGGGATCCAGGGTCGATGCCGACGATGTGCTGCAATCGGCTTTCATGCGCGCGTTCCGCAATCTGCGAAGCTGCAGAGAGCCGGAGCGCTTCGGAGGCTGGCTCTATCAGATCGTGATCAACGAGTGCAAGACCTACGCGACGCGACAGCGCCGACGGGAATTGCGATTCACCCCGGCGACGACCGCGATCGAGCGGGCAGTGGCGCCGGGCACGGAACCGGAAAAGAGCAGCGACGTAGGAGATCAGATAGAGTCGGCGCTGGCAATGCTGCCGCCTGAGCAGCGCGAAGCGTTTCTGCTCAAGCACGTGGAAGAGCTGACGTACGACGAGATGGCGGCGATGACCGGTGTCAGCGTTCCAGCATTGAAGATGAGAGTAAAGCGGGCCTGCGACGGGCTCCGCACCATGCTCGAGGGAGTGTACCATGAGTGAGAGTTACGACGAGAGCCAGCAGGACAGCGACGCCCGGTTCGCGGCTCGGATTGCCGCACCGCTTCGGGCCGTCGAGCACGTCCACCCCTCGTTCGAGAAGCGGCTGATGGACAAGGTGCGGGCTGAAGGACCGTCGCTTTATCCCCCGATGTCGTCCAGCGATTCGTGGTGGAAGCGGAAGCGGGTCGTGCGTGTTTCTCCGCTCGCCGGTCTCGCCGTTGCTGCCGGAATCGGCGCTATCGTCGTCCTCTCCGGTGTCGCGATCGGATCGCGGATTTCCGCCCGTTCAGCGGTCGCCTCCCAGACCCCGGCAGTCGTGCATCAGGACACCGTCCAGCTGGTGCGATTCGTATTCGTCGATCGCAGCGCCGCCAGCGTCGAGCTGGTCGGCGACTTCAACGAATGGGCGCGCGGGTCGACCACCCTTCAGCGGTCGGGAGCGCCCGGAGTCTGGGCCGTCTCGGTTCCCCTCTCGCCAGGTCGCCACGAGTATGCTTTTATTATCAACGGCTCACGCTGGGTCGCTGATCCGCTCGCGGTGAAGAGTACCGATGACTTCGGCACCGAGAGCTCCGTCATTCGTGTCGGAAGTACGGGGAACAGCACCACCTAACGAGACAGCCTTGTTGCGCCACAACTGTCACTCGCTGCGATTTGAGAGCAGGACCACTCACAGCCCTGTATTCGAAAGGAGCGCTTGCGGCGGTCCTCTTCGTGGCGCAAACGACTCGAGCGCAAACAATCGCAACGAATGTCGACGTGGGCGCGATGGCGCTGCGGTACGCTGATACAGTCAGTACTGGCGCGGCAGTCATCACTCCGCACCTCGGCATCGACTGGACCGAGGCATTCGCCGATGCGTCGGCGACCTTCTCGCAGTTCACTGTCGGTGGCTGGAGCCTGCAGGGTGTCGCGTCCGGCTCGCGTTTCCTTCCCATCAATCGGCAGTTTCTCGGCGAAATGGCGCTCCGCGCCGGCGGCAGCACCCACCACGATGGCACCCGGACCGGCGAGATAGTCGGGAATGCACGGCTGCATATCCCTACCACTGGTGTCGAGTTTTTCGTCGGCACCGGTGCTGGCCGCACCTGGGATGGCAGCGCCTGGCGCACGCTCGTCCTCGGAGAAGCGGGTGCGTCCATTGGCTCCGCCGAGCGCGGCGCGGTCATCAGCGTGACCCCGACAGCCGTTGACTCCATCAACTACGCGGATCTGCAAGGCACCATTTCCTGGTCGACGAGCTTCGCCGACATCGGAGCGGTCGTGGGATCCAGAATTGGCGACCAGCTGACCAGCCTCAGCGGAACGGCGAGATCGTGGGCGAGCATCAGCGCAATCAGGCAGCTCAATCGCCGGGTGGCAATCTCGCTGAGTGGTGGCACTTATCCGATCGATCCGACTCAGGGATTTCCGGGAGGACGGTTTGCGTCGCTGGCGGTGCGGCTCACGCCAGGCCGCGCACCCACGGCAGCCACGCCGCCGCTTGACCCGACCGATCTGGCTGCGCCTTTCACGGGCGTGACATCCTTCGAGACGCGACGCGACGAGCAGGGACGGATGACGTTTACCGTGAATGCACCGGGCGCGCAGACCGTGGAGATCAACGGAGATTTCACGCGGTGGATTCCGCTGCGGCTCACGCGGGACGTGGCTGACGCGAGTAGATGGACCGCGACGGTGCCAATCGAACGCGGGAAATACCAAATGAACGTTCGGGTCGACGGCGGTCAGTGGATCGTGCCGCCCGGACTCCTTTCCCTGCGTGACGAGTTTGGCGGGGCGGTTGGGTTGCTGGTCGTCGAGTGAACAGTCAAAAAGTGACCCCGGCCGTGACCGTGAGAGTCTATTCTGTGATGGCTGACAAAATCTCTATGACGATCATCCGAAATTTTGCCGCGCTGGCCTTTGCTTCAGTGGTCGCTGCGACCGTTGTCCAGGCCCAGGCGCCTTCGCGCGATGCACTGGCGCGTTTGAAAGAGGTGCTGCCGGCCGATATTGCGAACCGCGTCCTGGCAAAGATCGCTGAAGCCAACGCGCGCAATCTGCCCGCCGATGCGCTCGCCAACCGCGCCCTCAAGTTTGCCGCGAAGGGCGTCAATCCTTCCGACATCGAGCGGTCGATCAGCGAGCAGGCGGTGCGGATGGACGTTGCGCGCACGGCACTCGCGAGCGGCCGCGGCTCCCAGCCCGCCGGCGACGAGATCGAAGCCGGCGCCGAAGCGATGCGCAAAGGCGTCGATGCCGCAGCGGTGTCCGCCCTCGCCAAGGGTGCCCCGTCCGGGCGTTCGCTCGCGGTTCCGTTATTCGTGATCGGCAGTCTTACCGATCGCGGGCTCAGCTCCGACCAGGCGCTGAAGAGAGTCCTCGCCCGCCTACAGGGTCGCGCGTCCGACGCCGATCTCGAGGCGATGCCTGGCGACCTCGACGGCCAGTTGGGCCGCGCCAACGGCAAGCCGGCCGGCATGTCGGGCCGAGACTTCGGACAGAGCCATCGGCCAGCCTCGGCTGGACGACCTGCCAACGCCGGTCCCCCGGCAGGAGTACCGGGCAACGGGGGCTCGAAGTCGAATCCGGGAAAGGGGCATAAGCCGCCCCCCAGGGGATAGTTTCGGCGGATAGCCTCGGCATCGTGGCTAGCAATCCCTCGCACCTAAGCTGGCAGCCGCAAGCATTACAGCCGCTGCGCTGACAGCGTTTCTCGGGGAATCGACCCGAGCGCTTTGAAATGCATCCACAGAACGGAAGCACAGAGCCCTAAGCTGGGTCAGCAGCGGATGCATGCAGCTTTTCGTTTCTACGCTTCGCGGCTCACCGCTTTCTTTCACGTGGTGTCCAGTCGAAGCCGCCGAGTCTCAGAAAGCCGAGAAACGAGATAAAGATGAGCTGTGACCGTCCAACGTACCGGAGGAGTCTCCAAAATAGAGCTGCCAAAACCACAACACGAAGCGTCAATGCGGAGATATACCATGCGGCAAACTTTTCGACTTCTCGCGGCTATCGCCATCGCCGGACTCGGCCTTGCCGGGTGCAGTGATTCCTCGGGCACCAGCACCGGCCAGCTCACCGTCCGACTGACCGACGCGCCATTTCCCTTTTCCGACATCTCGCAGGTCGACGTATTCATCGTGAGGGTCGACGCGAAAAAGGCCGAGCCGACCGATGACGAAGCGGCCGACGAAGGAGACATGAACGGATGGACGACAGTGGCGAGCCCCAACGCGCTAGTGAATCTGCTCGACCTCGCCGGCGGAAAGACGATGAACCTCGGCGCCGCGACGCTCGCCACCGGCACCTACAACGGCTTCAGGCTGATCATCGATCCGAGTAAATCGGTGCTCACGCTCGCCGATGGAACTCACCCCGACGTGAAATTCCCCAGCGCAGCACAGTCCGGCATCAAGGTCAAGCTCGATGAGCCGATCCAGCTGACCGAAGATGGGTCGGTGATGACCCTTGACTTCGACGTCGGCAGCAGCTTCGTCATGCGCGGCAACAACGCCAGAAATGGGTTCATCTTCAAGCCCGTGGTGCACGCGGTGGCGCAGGATGTCACCGGCAGCGTGACGGGCTCAGTTCGCGCCAATAGCGCAACCGGCGCGGGTGTATCGGACGCAACCGTGGAAGTTCTGACCGCGGGGTCCCTCATCGACGATAGTGATCCGACCCATATCGTGCGCACCACCAGCACGGATGCGAACGGAGATTATCGAATCGGTTTCCTTCTTCCAGGTACCTACGTCCTGCGCGCTACTCCTCCAGCGGCGAGCGGCTTCAAGCCGGCGCTCCTTACCGGTGGGCTTACCATCACCACCGGCACCGAGACCCAGAATCAGATCATCGTCGTCGCGCCGTAGGTCCCACCCGAGCCAGTACTACAAAAAAACCCGGAGAAACCCGGGTTTTTTTGTGTTCGCCACCGACAATCCTGGTTGTACCTGCCACTCAAGACTACCGGCTGGATGCCGTGAGCGGGCCGGCTCGAGGCCGCGAGCTAAATCAACAAACGTGCTCCGGCCCGGGGCCTCCCGCCGTGAGGCCCACGGCCTCGCGCCGGTAGTCTTCCGTTCAGTCTCTTGTCGAGTGGTAGTTTCGGTGCCGACTCCTACGTCATAATGACCGTTGTACTACGTATCCGCGCCGATATGAGCGCCCATTAACCGACGGCATCGTTCGCGTGTCACGAACGGACCAACGGCAATGGGCTTCGCCAGATGCGATGGACAAAACACCCCGGCAATCGGTGGAATCGCCTACGCGTTCCCCGCCGCTTCGCGCAGCGTCGGCGAGCTGGCGGGCGCGCGGCAGCTCGCGAGCTCGGTCGAGACCCTCGAAGGGTTTGGCTTCGGCCGGGTGCACGTCGCCGTTGAGGAGACGCCCTACGATCTCGCGCTGAGCGCAGCGAGATCACTGCTCGCCGAAAACGAGATCGACCCATTGTCGATCGGCTTGCTGATCTACGGCGGAACTCCCGCGTCTCTGGCCTTCTCGGACCAGGCGAACGCGCCGAGCGCCGCGGAATCGTTGTGTACGATGTCGCGGTTCAGCTATCCGTCGAGCCGCCTGCAGAACGAGCTCGAGCTGAACAACGCCTGGAGCTTCGCGATCGATCAGCTCGCCTGCACAACCTTGCTTGGCGCAACCCGTATCGCGCGCGCGCTTTGTCTCGCCGAAGGAATCGACCGCGCGCTATGCGTGTCTTCCGAATTTTTTCCGGCGAAGGCCGGTCGCGAAGCGATCTTCAATTGCACCTCCGACGCGGCGTGCGCAGTGCTGATCGAGCGCAACGGCGCGCGTAACCGGCTCGTCTCCGCGACCAACGTCACCAAAGGCTATTACTGGGACGTCGAGAACCGGCGCGATGAGATCGTGGCGTCGTATTTCCCGACCGCCAGGCACGTCATTCTGCGCACCATCGCCGACGCGGGATGGGAACCGGCCGACGTCGACTGGATCATTCCGCACAACGTCAGCACGCGCAGCTGGGAGATCCTTTGCGGTCTGGTGCGCCTGCCGCGCGCGCGGCTCTTCTCCCACAACATCGCTCGCCACGGTCACACCCTGGCTGGCGACAACTTCATCAACTATCGCGATGCCCTCGAGGGCGGCTGCATCAAGCCGGGCCACAAAGTCGTGATGTTCTCCTACGGCTTCGGCGCGCACTGGACCGGCGTCGCGGTGGAGGCCTGACATGAGCGTTTCCGGAAAGGTGCTCGTCACCGGGGCAAGCGGGCTGGTCGGCGAGGGCGTACTGCGCGAGATGCTTGTGGCGCGGCCGGAGCTCGAGGCGTTCGCTCTCGTGCGCAACGAGCTCCGATGGCAGCTCACGGCGCGCCGGCTCGGCGCACTCGCGGCGCGTGTCACACCCATCGCCGGCGATGTGACGGTGCCAGGAGCGGGTCTCGAGCCGCTGGCGCGCAAGCGCGTCGAGACCGAGACGAGCGTCGTGATCCACGCCGCGGCGGACATCAGCTTCTCGCGGCCACTCGATCAATCGCGCTTCGTCAACACCCTCGGCTCGTATCACGTCGCCGAGCTCGCATCGTCGTGCGCAGCGCTGGACCGCTTTCTGTTGGTGAGCTCGGCGTTCGTCGCCGGCAGGGCGACCGGAATCATTCTCGAGAGCGAGAACGACGGCGGGTCAGGCTGGGTCAACGCGTACGAGCAGTCGAAGTACGAGGCGGAGTCCTGCATCAGAAAGACCGCGCTGCCGTGGACGATCGTCCGTCCCAGTACAATGGTATGCCGAGGCGCCGACGGCGACATCCAGCAGATCAACGCCGTGCACCGCGCGCTGCGCATCTATCACCGTGGTTTGGCAGCGATGATCCCCGGCGACCCAGCCTATTCGTTCGATGTTATCACCTCCGGTTACGTCGTCGGCGCGATTGCGCGGCTTGCGTTCGACGACGCGGCACGCGGAGAGACCATCCATCTCTGCTCGGGGCGCGCGGCGCTGACGCTCGGCGAGCTGGTCGATACTGCGTACGAGGTTTGGAGCGAAGATCCCCACTGGCGCCGTCGCGGTGTCGAGCGCGCGATCATCACTGACGCCGAGACCTACGCGCTGTTCGAGCGCGCGGTTAACGAGACCGGTGACGTGCGACTGCGCGCGATCCTCGCGTCCCTGGCTCACTTCATACCGCAGCTCGCGCTTCCAAAGACTTTCGATACGACCGTCGCGGACCGACTGCTCGGAGCGCCCGCTCCATCGCCGTCGACTTACTGGAAGCCGATGCTCCGTCAGCTGCTCCACCACAACTGGGGACAGTCCGAGGAGGTGGCGGCGTGAGCGAGCGCACCGATTTTGTCGAGCGCATGCTGCGCTGGCTCAACGCCGACGTAGCCCCGGAAGGCGTGGATGTCGTCGCGGATACTCCCTTGTTCGCGAGCCGACTACTCGACTCGCTGCGGGTGCTGGAGCTGATCGCCTTTACCGAGCAGTTCATCGGGCGCGCGATTCCCGACTCGCACATCCGGATGGACAATTTCCAGACGGTTGCCCGGATCGCGGCCGTCTTTCTGCCCCTGGACGACCATGTTGTCGCCTGAAGAAGTCATCGCGCGGCTGCGCGAGAGCGGCTCGCTGTGGGAAGTCGCGCCCGGCGTGATCGGTTTGCGCGGCGCGGTGGTGTCGCTGTTGCGCGAAATCGAGACCGCGCTGCTCGAGGTCGCGCGCGGCGAGACGCCGGACGAATGGGTCGCCGCGGCCGGAATCGCGTTCGAGACTCTGGAACGCGCGAAGTATTTCGCGTCTTTCCCGCAGTGGCTCACCGCCGCGTCGCACCTGAGCGGCGACGAGAGCGTCCTCGCCGGAATCGCGGCGAGCACCGCGGCCGCCGAACGCGCGCGCGAAGCGCTCGAGCCCGCCGAGGTAGTGTTGCCGCCGGCGATCTGTTACAGCACTTACGCTGCGCTCGCGGACTCGACCATCGCGGCACCTGTGATCATGACAGCGCAGGGCACCTGTTGGCGCCACGAGGGGGCGCGCCACGCTCCCCTGCAGCGCGGCTGGGCGTTCACGATGCGCGAGATCGTCTGCGTCGGCGCCGAACGCGACGTGAAGGGCTTTCTGGACCGTTCGGTGGAGATGGTGGGAGCGCTGGAGCGCGCGCTGGGACTCGATTGCGAGCTCGTCTCCGCCAGCGACCCGTTCTTCGCGCCCACCGCGCGCGGTCGGGCGGCACTGCAACGAATCAAGGCACTCAAGCACGAGCTCGAGTTCCGCTTCGCGGACGGCAGCCCGCTCGCCATCGCTTCCTTCAACGACCACGAGCTGTTCTTCGGTGAGGCGTTCGGAATCCGTCTCGCCGATGGAACGTCGGCGTGGAGCGGCTGCGTCGCGTTCGGAATCGAGCGCTGGCTGCTGGCGATCCTTGCGACTTACGGAGTCGATCCGGCGCACTGGCCGTTGTCAGTCGCGGCCGGAAGACTCGAGCTACTGGGAGCATCAGGCAAATGACGACCAATCGACAAGCGAGCGTGTACGTGCGCTGCGCCATGGCCGCCGATCGCGGCGCGTGGTCGGTGGAACGCGACATCGAGTGGGGCCAGATCGATCGCGCGCGCGCACTGGGCCGACCCGACCTCCTCGCATCACTTCGCGATGCGGCGCTGATCGAGTCTTATCACCCGCTCAACCTGGCGAGGCTGCTGCGCGCGACGCTCGACGACATCGACGCCGGCGTCGTCTTCTCGCTCGAGCTCTACGAGGGGTTCAAGCACTTTCATTCGCTGCGTCGATATCTCGAAGCTGTTGGGTACGAGCCGGCGATTACCGATGAGGAGCTGGTAGCGATTCGCGCGGGCCAGACCGAGCTCGACGTCAAGCCGGAGAATCTCATCGCCAAGCTCGTGGAGTTCATGCTCTCGGAGCACCTCGCGCACTACTTCTTCCGTCGGCTCGGCGAACAGGCTGAGGATCCGGTGCTCGCTGACCTGTTGTCACGCATCGCCGACGACGAGGTGAGGCACGCCCAGAGCGCATCCGACCTGATCGCGAAGAGGATCGCCGCCGATCCGAAAGTGATCGGGCAGGTACTTGATGCCGCGCTCGACTTTCATCACTTCGGCGAGGAAGCGATCGGAAAAGTGCCAGTCGCGCAGCCGGGTGATGCAATCGCGATCCAGACCTTCGCCAAGCGCATCGAGCGCCTTTGCGGAGTTCGCCTGGTCGATCACATCAAGCACACGAACCTGAACCGGAGAGCGTCATGATGCCGTCAAAGAGCGAAATCGACCTGCTGAATTTCTATCGCGCGTCGGAGCTGCACGGCGGGCTCATACTCGGTCAGATGGTGCGGCGGACCCGCGATCCTGAGCTCATTCTCAGGCTGACGCAGCACAGCGCCGAGGAAGTGATGCATGCGCAGCTGTGGACCGAGACCATCGTTGCGATCGGCGGCAAGCCCGCGCCGGTGCGGGACACCTATCAGACGCGCTACGCGGAGGAAGTGGGCACGCCGATCTCGATGCTCGAGATCCTGGCGCTGACCCAGGTCTTCGAGCGCCGAGTCTATCGGCACTTCACGCTCCATCTCCGGCGGCCGGATGTGCATCCAACGGTAGCGGCGACGCTGCGAAGAATGCTCGACGAGGAGCGCGGCCATCTCACCTGGGTGAAGCACTGGCTGGACAGGCAGGCGGCAACGAGGCCGACCGAGGTGCGAGACGTGATGCGCCGCTATTCCGAGGTCGACGAGCGGGTGTACGCCGCGATCTCGACCGAGTATGGATGGAGACTCGCGGCGTGAGCACCGATGCGCTGATCGAGCGGGAAGCAGCGGAGATTTTGAGCGCGACGCTTGCTCAGCTTCCCTCTCGGCTTCCCGCGCGCCCGGGAACGCCCGGGTCGGTGTCGGCGAGTACGCTCGAGCGCGCGGTCCTGCCGGGCGCGCGCGACGACCGGTTGTTCTTCGCGCAGGTGCGCGAGGATCCGTTGCTCGAGATCGATGCACTTTCGCCACTGGAAAACGCGAGCGTCGTGGTCGTGAGCTCCGGTGGCTGCACCGCGTTTTCGCTTCTGGCAGCCGGCGCCGGCCGGGTTACGGCGGTCGATCTCAACAGCACCCAGAACCATCTCGTCGAGCTCAAGGCCGCGGCGCTGCGGCGTCTGACGATGCCCGAGGTGATGAGCTTCTTCGGCGTCGCGCGCGGAACGCCGCAACGCAGGGCGCGGACTTACGACACGATTCGACCGTTCCTGTCCGACCGCGCTGTCGGATTCTGGGACGAGCACCAGCGCCTGCTCGTGCGCGGGGCCCTGACCTGCGGAGTGACCGAGCGGTTCATCGGAATCGTTGCGCGGGCGGTGCGGCTCTTCATCCACGGTCCCGCGCGAATCGAGCGACTGCTTTCCGCCCGATCGCTGGAGGAGCAGCGCGACATCTTCCACCGCGAGTGGAACAGCAGGCGCTGGAGGGCGCTGTTCTCGCTGCTGCTCAACCGCTGGACCTTCAATCGCGCCTTCGATCCGGCATTCTTCCGGGAAGTCGACAACCCGAGCTTTGCCGCGCACTTCCGCGGTTTGCTCGAGCACGCGCTGTGTGATGTGCCGGTGCGCACCAACTACTTCCTGCACCAGATGCTGCGCGGCACGTACCCTTTCCGCGAGCCTGGGGGAGCACCGCCTTACCTCGATCGCACCGCGCGGGAGATTCTGCGCACCAGATTCGACGACCTTTACCTCGTCGACGGAAGCTATCGCGACTACCTGGCAACATGCCCCGAATCGAGCGTCGATGCGCTCGCCATCTCAAACATCTGTGAATGGCTCGACGCAGATGGGATCGACCAGCTGTTCGCGCAGATCGTGAGGGTGGCGAAGCCCGGCGCGCGCTTCTGTTTCCGAAACTTCGTCGGGCATACCGCGATCCCCGATCGTTTTCGCGAGATCGTGATCGAAGACGAAGCCGCCGGACGCGACGCGATAGCGCGCGATCGGAGCTGCCTCCAGGCGCGCATCGCCATTTGCCGGATCGAGAAGTGACCGCAATTCGGGACGCTACCGCCGCGGACAACCGCGACCTGATCGGCCTCGCCGCGGCGTGTGCGATGAAGGGCGACATGTCGATGAGGATCGATCGCGACCCCGACTTCTTTGCACTCAACCGGTTGGAGGGCGACAAATGGCGAGTTGGCGTCGCCGAAGTCAACGATCGGGTGGTCGGCTGCATTGCCGCGAGCGAGCGGGTGGTCTTCGTCAACGGCTCGTCGATGCGGATCGGTTACGTCGGCGACTTCAAGGTTCATCCCCAGCATCGCAAGACCCAGATCGCCGATGCGCTATCGCACTGGGCGGAGGGCGTGTGCGCCGACCTGCCTCCGACAGCGCCGCTCATGATCACCGTGCTGGCCGGCAACCGATCGATGGAGCGCCGGCTCTCGGGCCCGCGCGGCGTCGCAGCCTTCACCCGGGTCGGCACCATTCGGACGCATTCGATCCCGATCCTGGGGCGCCGGCGGTCGCGCAATTCGGACAACATCCGCATCGAACACGCATGCTGGCAGGATCTCGAGTCGATGGCGAAGCTGTGGAACACCGTCGCCCGCAGGCGGCAGCTCGCTCCGGCGCTCTCCGCGCGCGATCTCGAAGATTTCGTCCGCACCGCACCTGGACTCGATATCTCGAGCTACCTGATCGCGCGATCGCCGAGCGGCGAAGCGCTGGGCTTTGTCGCGCCGTGGGATCAAAGGTCGTTCAAGCAGCTGACGGTCGTCGGCTACTCGCAGCGGATGCGAGTCGCGCGGATCGTCCTGAACGCGGTGGCCACGGCAGCGGGTGCCGAACGGCTGCCGCGCGCAGGCTCGGCGCTCAACTGCGCGACTATTACCCACCTGTGCGTCCCATTCGACCGACCCGACGTTCTTCGAGAGTTGCTGAGCGTTGCGTACTCCGTCGCGCGGGAGCGCGGTTGTTCGGTTCTCAACGTCGGACTGGATCTGCGCGACCCGCTGAGCGAGGCGCTGCACGGCATGTACGCGCAGCCAACCGACGTCAACGCCTACGTGATGCCGGTGCGGCGCGGCGTGAAGTCGGAGCAGCTGGACGATCGTCCGCTGCATTACGAGATCGCGCTCGTCTAATGCGTTCGATTACGCGACGCACAATGGGCGAGCTCGTCATCCACCACCGCTGGTGGATCATCGCCGCGTGGATCGCAGGAGCTGCGCTCGTCGCGCCCGGTGCGGCTCGCGTCGAAGAGCGTCTCGAGGTGGCCGCGTCAGTGCAAGGCAGCGAATCACAGCGTGTCCAGAGACTCATCGCCGAGCGATTCCCGGGCGCTTTTCCATCCTACGCTGTCGTTGTCGTCACCGGCTCGCCCGCGCCCTCTACCCCACCCGGCCGCCAGTTGATCGGTGAGCTTCGCGCAACACTGGCCGCGCTACCGATCGTCAGCGGGACTCTGTCGTATCTCGATGCGCCTGACAGCTCCTTCGTCGGTGCGCACGGCGAAACGTACATGGTGGTCGGGCTCGCCCCACGCGGCCGGCGCATCGACCAGGTAGTGCCGATATTGCGCGGCGCCACGATGCAGCTCGCTTCGCGCCATCGCGCCACCTATCCGCGCCTGGAATTCGGCTGGACCGGCGAGGTGCCGCTCAACTACGATCTGCGGAAAACCAGCGCCGGCGATGCACGTGATGCGGAGCGGCGCGTCCTTCCCATCACCACAGTGCTCCTGGTCCTCGCCTTCGGCGCGATCGCCGCGGCGCTGTTGCCGGTGCTGGCGGGAATCCTGGCGATTTCGCTCGCACTCGGCGCCGCCGTCCTGCTCGCGAGCTTCTGGCCGCTGTCGCTGCTGCTCCAGAACGTCGTGGTGATGCTCGGCCTCGGGCTGGGCATCGACTACGCGCTGCTCGTGGTTGGACGATTTCGCGAAGCAATGCTTGAAGGCCTGGCGAAAGAGGAAGCCGCGCAAGTCGCCGCATCGCGCGCGGGGCATACCATCGCCCTTTCGGCTGCCGCGGTCGCGATCGCCTTTGCCGCGCTGCTCGTTGTCCCCGTCAACGAGATCCGCTCGATCGCCGTTGGCGGGCTGGTGGTGATCGTCGTCGCCGCGCTGCTCGCCACTACCCTCCTTCCCGCCCTCCTGTCTCTGCTCGGCAGGCACGTTGACACTGCGAGAGTCCGAGGCCGGTCACTGGGGACTGCGTCTGAGACCTGGCGGCGCTGGGGACGGCTTGTCTGCGCGCATCCGCTCGCGGTGCTGCTAGTCGCCGGCGCTCCCTTCGGGGCACTGGGCTGGCAGACGACGCGCCTTTCGACAGAGCTGCCCCGCGGCGACTGGCTGCCGCGCGGGATGGAGTCGTCGCGGGCGCTGGAAGCGTTGTCGGCAATGGGGCGCGGTGGGATCGTGAACGCACTCCGAGTGGTAATCGAGCTGCCACGGAACGCGGCCTGGGACACGCCGGCGGGTTGGACGGCAGTTCGCCGGGCGGGTGAGATGATTCGTCGCGATCCGCGGGTCGCGAGGGTGCGGTCGCTGCCGTCCGTAACCGGGATGGTTGCGCCCAACTTCGATGTGCTGTCGCGAGTTCCCGCGAGGCTCCGCGAGCAGATGGTGAGCGCCGACGGCAGGCTGGCACTGATCGAGGTCCTGCCCACCGAGGCAGCCGGAGTGCGCGGTGCGGGTGAGCTGGTGCAGGATCTCCGCGCCAACAGGCAATCGTTGACGGGCCTGCCCGGGAGTAAGACCGAGATCGGAGGACTACCCGCGCTAAACGTCGATTACGAAGCGTCCACGATTGGCCACCTGCCGATGGTGATGCTGCTCGTGGTCCTGGTCACCCTCGGGTCGTTGTTGGTGGGCTTCAGGTCGGCCCTCGTCGCCGTCAAAGCGGTCGCGCTCAACCTGTTCTCGGTGGCGGTGGCGTTCGGGGCGGTGGTGGTTGTGTTTCAGGACGGCCACGGGATCCGCGCCCTCGGTCTCAACGGAGCGCTGGGTGGGACCTTCCCCGCGATTCCACTCATCGTGTTCGCGGTGGTGTTCGGGCTGAGCATGGACTACGAGGTATTTCTCGTCGCACGGATCGCAGAATCCAAACAGCTGGGAATGTCAGACGACGACGCCATCGTCGAGGGACTGGCGCGCACGGGCGGCCTCATCAGTAGCGCGGCAGCGATCATGATCGTGGTGTTCGCGGCGTTCACGCTGGGCGATTTCGTGCTGATGAAGATCCTTGGATTCGCGCTTTCGGTCGCCGTGCTGGTTGACGCGACAGTTATGCGCCTCGCGGTTGGGCCGGCGCTGCTCAAGCTTGGCGGGAGGTGGAACTGGTGGCCTGGCAAGACCTATCCTCTGGTACGCTCCCTGCCTAACATCCAGATACATAATTCCCAGGGACGGCTACATGGCCCTTCGCAATCTGTTTCCTGAATCGATCTTCGGCCGCAAGCTGAATCCAAATGCGGAGCGGCGCCTGCGCCTGTCACAGGCCCGCGCGGAAGAGACGATCATTCGTGGCCACGTCGACAACGCGCTGATGTTCGTCGACACTCTCGCAGAAGACCTTTCGTTCGATCGCGCGATCGACACCTACATCAGGGTGATGGGGATCCCCGAGCCGCTCGCCAGCACCGTGGCGACCCGCGCCCTGGTCCACCTCGGCCGCGACCTCGTGCCCTTCCGTCGCCGGATGCAGCGCGAGGGGGAGGACAGTGCTGCCGAGAACAAGCCACGACTTCGACTGGATGAGGCTGCTAGATCAGGGGATATCCGGCGCGCGTAGGCCTGGCGCTCTGCGACCTGCTCGCTGACGACTGGCACCCCTAGTCCAAAAGGTGGCAGGTGGGAGACATGGTCAGAGGCACAGGGTGCAGTTTATCCAGCGCGTTCCAGCGTTGCGTGACGCAGCGAGAATGCAAGTAGAACAACTGCTACCCAAGCATCTCTGCGCCTCTCCCACCTGCCACCTTTAGGACTAGAGGGGCTCGGCCAGGCGCAACTCCCTGTAATCCGCGACACTCACAAGGAAGATTGCGGTGACGATGATGGCCGACGTGACGCACCAGATGCATATCGCGTGGATGACGGCGAGCTCGAGGTAGGTGAGCCACGCTGAGAAAAGCACACCGATGGCGGACTCGATGACGAGGATGATCGAGATCGCGCGCTGGTCGGCGAGGCGGGCGGTGGTGCCGATCACCGCGATGATAAACACCTCGACGTAGAACAGGACTCCCCACCCTGCCACCGGCAGTCCGGCAAACCGCGACCACTTGCTGGTGTTGACGGTCTCGCAGGAACCGATCGAGCAGCTCAGCTCGCCGATTACGCCGAGCTTGTAGAGAGTGAGGTAGGTCGCGATGAAGATCCCGGCCAGCGCGAGCGCGGCCACGATCATCCTTTTCGTCACTTCGGCGTCGTCGAAGTCGCGGTGGCTGCCGGAGCTGGCGAGGTTCTGGCGATCGAATCGACGATTCGCTTCAGCTCGTCGTACGACCGCATCCCGGCGTACAGCTTGTTTCCGATGACGAAAGTCGGCGTCGAGCCAACGCCGCGGCGCAGGCCCTCCGCCAGGTTCGCGTTGATGCGCGGCTGATATTTCCGGGCGTCGAAGCAGCTCTCCCACTTCGCCACATCGAGACCAATCTCACCCGCGTAGCGCTTGAAAAAGGCTTTCGGCTGGTCCGTTGCCTCCCCATTCCACTCATCCTGCGCCTGAAAGATGCGGTCGTGCATCGGCCAGAACTTGCCCTGCTCGTCGGCGCAGGCCGCCGCGTTGGATGCCGCGAGCGTATTCCGGTGCTGGGTGAGCGGGAAATCGTAGTAGGTCAGATTGGCGAGGCCGGGCTCGATGATGCGCGACCTGACATCGGGTTCGGTGACCGTCGCGAAGCCGGCGCATGACGGGCACTCGAAGTCGGCGAACTCCATGATCTTTACCGGGGCATCGACTTTGCCTATGAGGTAGCCCTGTGACGGTCCCGCGTTGGTGGTGTCGGCGACATCTCGAACATCGGAGCTCGCGGCCGGTTTTGTCGCGACATAAGCAAGCGCTGCCACTCCGATGAGCGCGATCAGGCCCAACACCCAGAAGAAAGCCTTTGGCCGACTTGCTGCACGGGACTGCCTGACCGTCTTTCGAGGGGGTACGTTCCTGTCTCTCGGAGTGTCGTTGGTTGCCATTTATTTTTCGATTGCAGTACGGTGACGATGCGCGGCGCGTGCCTGAATGCGCGCTGTCGCGAAAGCTAAGAGAGGGGTACCGAGATGCAAGCTGACATCCTGCGGGCGCCGGTCGGACCGGGCGCGATGCACGTCGAGCGTTATGGTCACGGCGGCACTGCTGTCATCCTGCTCCACGGATTCGGCACGTGCAATTTTCTGTGGCGCGCCGTCGCGCCGGCAATCACCGCCGCGGGCCACACCGCGTACTCGGTGGATCTACTTGGTCACGGACAGTCCGATCGTCCACTCGACGCAGACTTCGGGATCGCTGCACAGGCCGAGTATCTCGACGCCGCGATGACGGTACTCCGCGTCGCGCGCGCGGTGATCGTCGGCGTGGACCTCGGCGGCGATGTGGCGATGAAGCTCGCGGCCAACCGGCCCGACCGCGTCGAGAAGCTCGTCCTCATCAATACGCCCGCGTTTGACGAGCTCCCCGCGAAGGACATCACCCAGATGCAGCGCCGCACCGCGCGCTTCGCGTTCAGCCTCACGCGCGGCGTGATGGGTGCCGCGCCGCTCCTCGAGGGCGTGCTGAAGGGCAGCGTCGCGGATCCCGAGCACATGCCGATGAAGCTGATCGCGCGGTATCTGGCGCCATTCGTCGGCAAGGACGGAGCGAAGCACCTGCTGACGCTGGCGAGCTCGGTCCACAAAGCTGATCTGGACGAAGATGAATACGGCGTCATCAAGGCGCCGACGCTGATCATCTGGGGCGACGAGGACAGATGGGTCGACCCGAAGCTCGCCGATCGTTTGGCGAACGCGATTCCGAACGCCCGGCTGGTGCGACTGGCGGGCATCGCGCGGCTCGTTCCCGAGGAAAACCCCGACCATCTCTCCGAATTGCTTCTCGATTTCATCAAGAGACGAGCGGCGGCATGAACCTTTCTCCTATGAAATGGTGTCTAAAAACAGTAGATTAAAGAGCGCATTTCATAGACGTTTTACTTCAACGGAATTGATGAACAACACGAAAAACAGATTCAGGAAGGAGCCTGTCCGGGCAGCGACTCCATTCGAGGAGGCTCGGGACGAGCTGTTTCAGCAGATCATGCGTTGCGGAGTCGTCGGCGCGGCGCCTGAGGACCAGAAGGATTGGTTCGACAACACGATGGAGTACCTGACCGAGCGCTACCACGAGTTGGCTCCGGGTCAGCTGGATGAGCTTCGCGTGTTGGGTGAAAGATTCGCGCAGCCGCCGAAAGAGAGAAAAGCCGTCTGAGTTGAGGGGGCGCCTGTGGCGCCCCTTTTTTCTTCTTAGGCGCCACTTAAGACTACCAGCTAATGGCTGCGAGCGCAGCGGCTGGCGGCTCTGAGCACGTATTGATAACTGCACCAGGGGCCGAGGCGCTGCTTTTCATCCAACCGAGCTCGGAGCCGCCAGCCGCTCCGCCCACTGCCCCCAGCTGGTAGTCTTCAGTGATCTCTAGGAGCTATCGTCTCCCGTTGATCCCTCTCCTCAGAATCACCCCGACCCTCGCCCCTCCCCCGAGCCCGACCTCGAGCGCGGGAACTATTCCCGCAGTCCGCCCGACTGGCAGTGGCCCCTCGATGCCGAGGAAAACGAGAAGGTAAGCCCGGCTTCCGCCGTCGAGCTTCGACCGGTAGCGTCCGCTGATTCCCGCCCCCGCGTACGGGGCCCAGCGGCTCTGTCGAAACGGGTCGAGGCTGAATCGTGAGAGGAGATCCGTCCTGCCCTCGGCTCCGTGCGCGCCGACGCCGATTCCCGCGACAACTCCTGTGCGCACGTAGAGTCCCGCCGGCACGCTGATGCCGAGCCCGGCTTCGCCGCCGGCGGTACGGGCGAAGATCGCGTCGAGGCGATACTCTGTCTGGATCGACTGCTGTCGGACCTGGCCGCGCACGACAGCCGGCGTGGCCAGAGCTATCCCCGTCAGAGCGGCAACGGCGAGCAGGTAGACCCGGCGGGGACCAACCGAATCACGTCGAGTCACGAATCGATCAGCCGCGAAAAGCAACCATCACGCCGGGGACCGCGCGCGGCCGCGCCACAACGCGATGGTGTAGTCGACGATCGACGCCAGCGACACCACGCCGATGGTCATGATCAGGAGATCGGTCAGCTCGGGCAGCACCACGATAACCACCAGTGTCACCAGCTGCAGAACGGTGACGATCTTGCCTAGCATTCTCGCCCGGAAGACGGCCGGCCGGAGCGTTGGAATAATTTTGGCGACGACGAACCCCACCGCGGTCGCGAGATCGCGCGTCAGGAAGATGAAGTACTGGCCGGTGGTGAGCTGACCTTCAACGAGGTACGTAGAGATCGCGACAAAAACGAAGAGGCGGTCGGCGATCGGATCGAGCAGAGCCCCGGCAGTGCTCTCCGACTTCTTGTGGCGCGCGAGCCACCCGTCGATGAAATCGGTGAAGCCGGCGACGACGATCAAAGCGATTCTGTCCCACGGATCCGACACCAGGACGAACGCCAGCGCCAGCACAACGCGCGACAGCGAAATCGTGTTCGGAAGATTCAACCAGGCGCGGCGCGTCATCCGATTCAAAGCTATGCCCGCGTCCAAGTGGCTGCCAGCGCATTGCTCGTGCTATCGGTGGCCTGACTTGGCGCAGCTCGTCAGCTTGCGACCGACCCCACGCCTGTCTAGCTTCGCTCGATGACCTCGCACAGGCTGCTCGGCGCGATTTTCCTCGCGCTCTCGGTCGCGATGATCGCGTGGGACATCCTGATGGCGGGTCGAATCGCGCAGCTGCGCCGGATTCCGCGCGGCTTCCAGGCCATCACCGGCATCGCCGGCCTGCTGCTCGTCCCCGCGCTCGTCGTCGCATACACCGCCCAGTCTCTGCTCTACGGGCGCGCGATTTTCCTCGTCGCGTGGCTGTGGCCGTTCACCACCCTGCTGTTCGTGCTGCAGACCATCTACGCTCTGGCGCGCCGGCTGGTGACGCCACTGCTTGGATTTCCGCTGCTCGTCTACAACGTCATCATCGCCACCGTGGCGGTGACAAAGTTCGTGATAACCCGCGGCGACGATCCCATGCAGTTCGGTCTCGCACTCAACGCGGCGCAGGCGAGCATGCTCGGCACTTTCTTCGGCGCACCGGCGCTATGGAACCCCATCTACATCCAGGTTCCGATCTTCGCGCCGTCACTGCCCGCGCGCTGGAGCTTCACCAGGCTGGCGCGCGTAGCACTCGCCGGCGCCGCGATCGCCATGACGGCACTGGTCGTGATCGAGATTCCCGGCGCGTACGCGGGCGTGCGCAGCTACGCAGTCCACGACAAGGACCGCCTGCAGGAGCATCCGCAGGGCGATTTCCGGATCGGACTCAAGATCTTTCCCGACCTGCGCAGTGGGCCTCCGCCGCTCGCTATCAAGAACGACCTCGCCCTCGCCGATACCCTCGGCGTCGACGCCATCAGTGTAGTAATCGACCCAGAGGCCGCGCACGGCATCGCCCTCGATTCTCTGGCGCGGTCGATCGAACAAGCGCGCACCGACAGCACCCTGTTGATCGTTGCGCTCGGCTACCCGAAGAAGGGCGAGCAGGATTTCAAGCGATCGCGCGAGACTTACACTGTCGCGCGACTGAAGGACATCGATCGCATCGCGCGGAGATTGAAGCCCGACTATCTGATTCCGGCGGTGGATCCGCTGGGCGAGGGCACCCGCATTCTGCGTGAGGAGCGTCCGGAATACTGGATCGACTACTTCGCCCGCGCGGCGCGCGTCGCGCACTACATCTACCCGCGAATCAGGGTCGGCGTGCCGATGAGCAGCTACGGCACCCGGGACAGCACCCTCTACGCGTGGGCGGCGCGTCCGGGCTCGGGGATCGATGTCATTGGATTCTCGCTGTTCCCGGGGTTCGACGGCGCACGATCGCTCGACACCCACACCCGTGTCGCGTCGCGGTGGATGAAGCAGTTCCCCAAAGCGAAGGAGCACTGGGTGTTCGCCGCCGGCGGCTACCCGCTGGTGCACGGCGAAGAGAGCCAGCGCCTGGCGATCAAGGACATCCTCGCCTGGGCGACCGCCGAAGCGCCGATCAAGGGGCTCGTCGTGTACGAGGGAGGCGACTACAACACCGTGCGCGGGCTGCGGGCGCCGGGCGGAAGACTGCGGCCGGCGACAGGCGAGGTGATCAAGGCGGAGAAGGGGCTGCGGGCGGCACCGCAATGACGTTGGTCGGCGGCGGAGGGCGCCTCGCGTAGTGAAACTGAACGGGCGGGAGGCGTCCGGGATCAGGCGCCTGGCGTCAGGTTACGACCGTGGGACGTACTTTCTGTGCGAAAGGCAGTTGCCTTTGGAGTAAAGGCGCACAGCAACGTCCCACGGTAGTTACCTGGTATCAGGCGCCTGCGCACCTGACGCCTCCCGCCCATTCAGTTGCAGTTCGCGTCAAACCGTCCTGCCCACCCCGCGAACTATCCCTTCAACCCTCCTCTCCGCCTCGAAGTACTTCTCCGCAACATCCCTCATCTGCTCGGCGCTGACGGCTCGGACCCGGGAATCGTGCTCGAGGATCTCGTGCAGTCCTTCGCCGAACATCCAGGCATCGAGAATTTCGCCGAGCAGCGCTCCCCCGCTCTCCTGACTGATGGCGTGCGCGCCGACGACGTACTCCTTGGCGCGATCGAGCTCCTCGGGCGTCACGGCCTGCTCGCGCAGCTTCGCGAATTCAGCGAGCAGACCATCGCGGGCGATGCCTTCCTTCTCCGGCGACGTCGCAATGTAGGAGAGAAACATCCCCGCCAGCCTCTTCTCGCTGACCGCGGCCTGCACGGTGTAGGCGAGCGACTGGCGGTCGCGCAGCTCGTCGAAGAACCGGCCGCCGAGCCCGCTCGCCACCGTGGCGATCATGCTGGCGGCAAAACGCGAATCGTCGGTGCGTGACGGTGCGGGGAACGCCAACGCGATAGCGGTCTGCGCCTTGTCGCGCGATTCGGCGGCGATCTTCACGCTCTTTGGCCAGCGCGGCTTGCCGATCTTCGGCGCCTTCGCCAGCTCCAACGCCGCGAACTCGCGCGCGACGAGATCCGCTGCCGTTTTCGGATCCACGTCGCCGACGATTCCGATCACCACCGCCGACTCCAGCACTTTCGATTTGTGCCACTCGCGCGCCTGCGCGGCGGTGAGCGAGCGCAGCGACTCTTCGGTGCCCATCGGCGGAATGCCGTACGGGTGATCCTTGAACGCTGCCGAGGTCGCAAGCCGCATCGGGTAGCGGTACATGTCGTCGCGCAGCATCGCCACGTTGGACATTGCGACGGTGCGCTCGGTCTCGAACGCGTCGTCGGGAATCGTCGGGCGCTGGACCACATCGCCGAGCAGCTCCAGCGCTTCGCCCAACCGCGCAACTGGCACCGAGAGTGACCAGCCAAAGCTCTCCGCGCCGGCGACGGCTGCGATCGTGCCGCCGAGCATCTCGGAGTCTTCGGCGATCTGGGCCGAGGTGCGCGTCGTCGTGCCCTTGAGCATCGACCGCGCGGTGAGAAGCGTCAGGCCCGCTTCGCGTGGCTCCTCCTCGACGGCGCCCCCGGCAATGAAGACCGCGATGTTAACGATCGGCGAGCCCGGCTTTCGGCGCACCAGCACCGGCACCTCGCGCGCAGTGCGGAACACCGGAACTCCGGCCTCTTCCTTCTCCATCGTTGCGGCCTTCGCGGCTGGCGACGGTTGGCTCGCGCGGCGCGGCACGTCGGGAAGCCGCTCCGATCCGCCCTCACCGAGTATGCGCTTCATGTCCGCCGCATCGTGTGCGACGAGAGCAGCGCTTTCGGGCCGGTAGATCAAGGCGGCGGCAAGTTCTTCAGCGAGATACTTGCGCACTACGCGCTGAATGTCGCCGGCCGATGCGCTCAGGTAGCGCTTGTAGTATTCGTCGCCGAGCTGCCACCCGCCCAGCGCTTCCCACTCGGCGAGATAGTTCGCCCGACCTTCGGCGGTCTCCAGCCGACGCGCCCAGCGCGCCTCGAAGATGCGTCGGACACGCGTCAGCTCCTGCTCGTCCACATCCCCGACCCGTACCTGGTGCATCTGATCCCAGATGACGCGCGCGGCTTCGGCCGTCGTCTCGGGCTCCGTTTCCGCGTGCACGACGAAGACGCCGAGCTCCGCGGGAGTGTAGTCGTACGCACTGACCGATGATGCCAGCTTTCGCTCTCGGACCGCTCGATAAAGTCGCGACGCGCGGCCCGTGCCTAGCACCGCGGCGGTGACGTCGAGCGCGGGAGAGTCTGGGTCGAGCGAGCCTGGAGTGCGCCAGCCGAAGACCAGCTGGCTCTGCGCGATGTCACCGGACAGCTCGCGGTAACGAAAGCCAGTGTGCTCGGGCTCCGCGGGGCCGGGGTTCCGCACCGGCGCGCCGCCATCGAGCGAGCCGTACAATTCGGTCACGCGCCGCAACGCTTCCTGCGGATCGACGTCCCCCGAAATGCTGAGGATAGTGTTGGCGGGCTTGTAGAAGTTGCGATAAAAGCCGTTCATCAAATCGCGAGTGAACGACCGCAACCCGGGCTCGCGGCCAATCCGCCAGCGACGCATCCGATGCTTGTCGTGGAGAAGCTCGAACAGCGTCTCGGTGGCGACCGCGGATGGACTGTCCGATTTGCGCTTCGCTTCCTGGATGATGACCTCCATCTCCTTCGCCAGCTCGCGCCCGTCGATCACCGAGTTGGCGTACGCGTCGGCCTGAATCTCCAGTCCCTTCGCGAAGCTCGACGACGGCAGCACCGTGTAGTAGGTGGTGTTGTCGTAGATGGTGTGTGCGTTTAGATACCCGCCGCTCGCTTTGGTCTCCTTCGCGATGTCGCCAACGCCGCGCTTTTGGGTGCCCTTGAAGAACATGTGCTCGAGGGCGTGCGAGAGCCCGTTCTGCTCATCGGTCTCGTCGAAGTAGCCGGCCTTCACGTACGTGACGATGGCCACCACCGGCGCCGAGTGGTCGGTCTGGATGAGGACGGTCAGCCCGTTTGGCAGAGTTGATTTGGTGATACTGGCTGGATTCATCGAATTCTGGGACCTGTGCGCTGGCGGCTGGCGACTGTAGTCCTAAAGGTGGCAGGTGGGAGACGTGGTCAGAGGCACGGGTTGCAGTTTATCCGGCGCCTTCAAAAGGGGCGTGACGCAGCGAGAAGGCGAGTATAACAGCTGGTACCAATGCCCTCTGTGCATCTCTCTCTCACCTGCCACCTTTTTGACTATGGATGCCAGCCAAAGCGCATCACGCCCCGAATCCGGAGACCTAGTCAGCAATCTGCCCCCTCCTTATCAACACCAGCCCCACGACGAGAAACAGAATCCCGTACCCCGCCAGCCACAGAACGTCCGTGCCCGGGGCGGTACGACTGGCAATCAAGGAGTTTGCCACGTCGTCGAGTTTGTGCACGGGAGGCAGGAGCTCGACGAGCTTGCTGCGCCAGCCGCCGCGCGGACCGTAGACGCCGCGCAGAATCCGGGCGCCCAGCCACACGGCGGCGAGAGTCAGCCAGTCGAAGCGGGTTGCAACCGACAGAAAGAAACCGATCCCGCCCATCGCGACGTAGATCAGCGCGGAGTAGATCAGGAAGTTCACGACGTTGAAGGTCGGCAGGATCGCGCGCAGGAGTGAGCCGAGCACCAGCATCGAGATCATGACTCCGACCATGTACACGACGAAGAGCTGCGCGTAAAAGAGAACGGGGTTGACCGGCTTGGCGAACAGAAATCGGTAGTAGCCGTGCTTGCGATCGGTCGACACAATGCCGTTGACGGCGATGAGCACCGCCAGCGACACCACTGCCGACGCCAGCTGGAGCGTCATCCCCGCCGCGGGAGAGTTGGGCGACGCCCACTGCGGTCCCATCGTCAGTCGCAGCGGCTCCAGCACCACATAGCCCCACAGTCCGCCGATGAGCACGATGGCGATACCACGCTCCCACCAGAAATCGCGGAACTGCCACAACGAGTACCGGGCGAGCCGGCCGCGATACATCGCGGTTCCCGTCGATTGAGTGCGATTCATTCCGATTCCAGTCGCGTCGCCGGGATTCATTGGGTCTCCCCCACCGCTTCTCGGAATTGCTGCTCCAGCGCGGAGCGCTCGGGAACGACGCTCGCGACCAGTGCGCCCCTTCCGATCAGATCCGCCAGTAGCGTGTTGAGATCGGCGACGCTGTTCACTCTCACGTCGAATTCGCCGCGGCCGGCTTCCTCGGCGTCGGGCAACAGCGCGCGAATCACATCGTCACCTCGGGCGAGGGTGATGCGGAAGCGCGAAGTGGTCGTCGTCGGCGTGTGGTCGTAGGCCGTGTTGACGACGCGCTGCAACCTGCCGCGATCGATGATTGCGACGCGATCGGCCAGTCGCTGCAGCTCGTCCAGATTGTGCGACGCGATCAGAATGGTGCGATCCGGCCGGCGCATGCCAGTGACGATGTCGCGAAATTTCTGGGTCCACACCGGATCCAGCCCGTGGGTCGGCTCGTCGAGCACCAGCAGCCGCTCGTCGCGCAGCAGCGCCTGCGCCAGGCCGAGCCGCTGGAGATTCCCCTTGGACAGTGCCTTCACTTTCTTGTCGCGGTGGTCTGCCAGTCCAAGCAGCTCGATAACGAAGTTAACCCTGCCGTCGATTTCCGCCTCCGGAACCCCGGCGAGAATCGCGTAGCGCACCAGCGACGCACGCGCCCGCCACTTCGGGTTGATGGCGATCAGCTCCGACAGGTAGCCGATGCCGCTGTGCTCGATGTATTGGCGCGCCGGGAGTCCGTCGATCTCTACTGAGCCGGTTGTCGGCCGCAAGTAGCCGAGCAGCATCGCAATGATGGTGGTCTTGCCCGCGCCGTTCGGGCCGGCGATGCCGAGGATCTCGCCGGCGTTCACCACCAACGAAAACTCCTCGACCGCTTTGACAGAGTTGCCGAGGAGTGATCTGTAAGTCTTGCCGGCTCTTTTGAACTCGATCACAACGGCGGCGGCGTTGTGGTCGTGGGCGTCGTCGGTTGCAGACAGGACTGCCAGGCGCCCGTCCCGGCGCCGCGGATCCACTTGATTCCTTCCGCGGTTCTCCCGAGTCGCATCATCGCGCAGCCGAGGTATCCCTGCGACGCGCGGTCTTCCGGATTCGCGGTCACGGCGCGGACGAAGAAGCGGCGGGCAAGATCGTACTGCGCCATGCTGAACACCACCAATCCCATCTCGCGCAGCGCGATCGCGTTTTTCGGATCGAGCCGCAGCGCGGTGTCGAGCTGCGCGCGCGCGGTCGCGAGATCGGACTCGGTGCGGGCGATGCGCGCCAGGAAAACGTGCGGCGTCGGCGATTGCGGATCGTCCTTCACCGCCTTGGCAAATTCACCGCGGGCGCGCTCGTTCTGGCCGTTCTTCATGGCGTCAATCCCCGCGTTCAGGCTGTCCTCGCTTCCGCCACGCCCGAACAGGAAATATCCGCCGACGCCGAGCAGCACCACGACGGCGATTGCGATCCAGATTGGCATCGAGAGCCGCGGAAACCGCCGCCTGCTCTCCGCGGCGGCGAGCGCGTGCTGAACGTTGGTCCGACCGATGCCACCGCCGGACGGCGTATTTCCCGTCGCATCATCGGCGGTAAATGCGCCGGGCATCTCAATGGTTGGGGGACCAGCGTTGGGGCGGGACGCGTACGCGGGTGGCTGGCGATAGCCGCCGCCCGCGGACGGCGGCGCGTACGGTGAAACCGGCTGCGCGGGACGCGGAGCGGGAGGCGGGACGCGGGAAGGGGGAGGCGGTTGCGCTGGACGCGAGCGCGGGGTGTAAGCGGGCGCCGATGGCGCGGCTGCGGCGGCAGCCGCGGTACCCGCGGCCGCTGCCGAGGTCCCGGTCAGCGCTCCCTCGAGCGCCCTGAAGCCATCGACCGCGGCGTCGCCATCAGCCTGAGTTGGTTTGTAGCTGGTGCGATTCGCGCGATCGCGCGCGGCGAGAAACTCGAGCAGCGAGTGCGCCTGGTCGAGCGTAATGAGCTCGGCCTGGCGTGCGGCACGAATCAGCTGTTGTCCGGAGAGTGAAGGATTGCCGACCAGTGCCTGGAGCGCGTTCTCGGCGCCTGTCCAGAGGTCGATGATGTCGGCGGCAAGGTCTTCCGCTGAGCGCGGTTGGTCGAAGTGAGCCAGAACCGGGCGCGCGCCGTTGAGAGCGGCGAGCGCCGACGGGTTGTTCTGTGGACTCATCTCAGGATGCGCAAAAGCCCGGCATCCGCGCTACGTCGAATGAAGCTCTCTGCATCCTGCTCCGGTTTTGGTGTTGCCTTGAGGCAATTTGCATTGCGCATCTTGTCGACGATTTCTTCCCAAGTCCCTTCAAATGTGTTGCCATCGTCGGTCTTGATGCGGTGTGACTCGGTGGGACTCTTTACTTCGGCGAAGCTCGAAAGGAGCGCGCCGAACAGCTCCAGCTGCCCACGCGCCTCGGTCTGCGTCGCGTCCATGAACTTCGCCTCGATCTCGGCGAGCATCTCGTCGATGTCGTCGAGCTCTCCCGACAGATCGCGCAGCCGGTCCTCCCACGGGCGCAGCTCGGGATCGTTGTCGCGGAGGCGATAGATCATTTTCTTGAGCTCGATCAGTCTCCAGATCCCGAGCTCGTCCCAGTGATCCTCGGGAGTGGAGCGATCGAGATGGTAAAGCGCCGCCTCGTAGTCGCCGCGATCGTAGAAGATGTTGCCGAGATAGATCCGCGCTTCGGTGTGATCGGGATCCATCTGCAGCGCGCGGCGCAGCGTCGAGATCGCCGCTTCGTCGTTGCCGAGCCTGTGCTCGGCGTATCCGATGCAGGAGACCGCTTCGGCGGCGTCGGGGGTCTGCTGCGCGGCGATCTCGAAGAAGTGCTTCGACTCCTCGATCAGGCCTTCCCGGAAAAGCGCGCGTCCGATCTGGAGCATCAGCTCGACATCGTCCTGGTATCCAAGCTCCAGGGTGTGGCGGAAGCTGCGGAGCGCCGCATCCTGCTGGCCGAATTTGAGAAGAGTCTCACCGAGACCGGCGAGGGCATCCTCGTGATCGGGGTCGAGGACGAGCGCTTCCTCGAAGCTGCGTCGGGCCCACGCGTAGTCTTCGCGGGCGTGGTGGGCGTAGCCAACTCCTATGTGGAGCTCTACCGAATTCGGGTAGAGGCCGAGTCCCTCTCTAAGTACGGACAGAGCTTCGTCATACTGACCTTCGTTGTACAGCTGATGCGCTCTTTCGTCGTACTCTTCAGAACTCAAAAAAGGTGTTGGCATTGCTACGCACCCTCCGAGGAGTCGAGTATAGGTCTATTGTACTCTTTAGACACTGCATTGTTCAAGGTAGTAACATCGCGTCGCGGACTGCTCAGGTGACCACCGCGACCTTCTCCGAAAATCTCCGCCAGCTCCCGCTCTCGAGAGCAGCGTCAATCTCGGAAATTGCTTCGTCGACCTCCTCGTCCCGGGTGAAGAAGTGTGGGGCAATCCTGATACCAGCCCCAACGCGATAATCGACCAGAATGTTCCGCGACAGCAGGTGCTGGGCGACCTCGTAGCCGTGCGGGACATCGACGGCAACAGTTCCGCCGCGCCTGGCAGGGTCGCGCGGCGCGCTCACCTTGTAGCCGCGCGCGTCGGCGAGCTCGATCAAACGGGAAGTCTGCCGCATGCTCTTCACCCTGATCGCGTCGATCCCGACGCGTCGGAGGATCTTCGGACCCTCGGAGGCGGCGTAGAGCGCTGGAATGACCGGCGTTCCATTCAGCCACCGGAAAGGTCCGGTGGTTAGCTCCATGGACTCCTCGAAGGCGAACGGGCGCGCGTGCGCCTGCCAGCCGGTAAGCGCCGGCTTCAGCTGATCGCGGATCCCCGGGTTCACGTAGAGGAAGCAGGCACCCGGCCCGCCGCAGAGCCACTTGAGAACTCCACCGGTGAGAAAATCCACTTTGCTCCCTTTCACGTCAACCGGTACTATCCCGACGGCGTGAAAGGAGTCGAGCGAGACCAGAGCGCCGGCCTCGTGGGCGCGGCGGCAGATGGCGTCGACGTCCATGAGGAATGCGCTGCGGAAAAGCACGTGGGAGACGGCGACCAGTCGGGTCCGCTCGTCGATCGCCGCGAGGAGCCGGTCGAGATCTATCGACAGCCCATCGTCGGAGCGTACCGTCACTACCCGCGCGCCAAGCCGTTCGGCCATCGCCGCGTAGGCGTAGCGCACTGACGGGAAGTCGAGCTCGGTCATCACGACCGTGTCGCGGCCCTTCGGAAAATCGGTTGCCGACAGTACCGCGGTCTGGGCGATGGTGACGTTGGGCATCATCACCACTTCGCCGGATCCGGCGTTGATCAGCGGGGCGATCTCGTCGCCGACGCTGACGGGCAGCTCCCACCAGCCGCGATTCCACGCCTTTACACCGAGCTCGCCCCAGTCCTTTGCGTACTGGGCGATCCTCTCGGGAATCGCGCGCGGCATCGGGCCGAGCGAGTTGGAGACGAGGTAATTCGTCGACGCGAGGATCGGGAACTCCTCGCGAAAGGCGACCAATGGATCTCTGGCCTTGTTTGTCTCCTTCATCGCCGCCGCGGGGGTCAGCTTCCCTTTCGCGATGCGTCGCGGAGCGCCTTGAACTCGGCGTCCGCGTTCCAGGTCGGCACCGTGTCGGAATTTCCGATGGTTGTGCCGAGCTTGTAGACGATCTCCGACAGCTCGGCGGCGCCGCGCAAATCGAAATCGGCACGGTACTCGTCGGACGGCTGGTGGTAGTGGTTGGCGGTGTAATCTTCCTCCTGCTTCAGTCCCCAGCCGGCGGGTCTGTCGACGTAATCGACTCCGCCGCCGATCGAGACCGCGGGAATCCCGGCTTTCGCAAAGGAGAAATGGTCCGACCGATAAAAGTGTCCCGCTTCGGGGTGCGCGTCGGGCGACAGCCGCACTCCCTGCGGCGCGACGAGGCGCGTGAGCAGCGGGCCGATCGAGCTCTTGTTGTCGCCCATGACGTTGATGTCCCTAACCCGACCGTTGAGGGTTACGACGTCCATGTTGAGATCGGCGACGATCTTCGATGCCGGCACGGTGGGATGCTGCGCGAAATACGCGGATCCCAGCAGGCCCGATTCCTCGGCGGTAACGAAGACGAACAGCTGCGACCGGCGCGGCTTCACGCCTTCGGCCGCGGCGTGCGCGATGGTGAGGACCGAGGCAACGCCCGACGCGTTGTCGACGGCGCCGTTGTAGATCGAATCGCCGTTGATCTTCGGCCCGATGCCGAAGTGATCCCAATGCGCGCTGTAGGCGACGTACTCGTCGCGGAGCTTGGGATCGATGCCGCGGACGACACCGACGACGTTGTTGGCCGAGAGATGTTGCACGGTGTTCCTCATCGACGCATCGATGATGATGCCGGTCGGCACGGGACGGAACGAGCGTGATTCGGCCTGCTTGCGGAGCTGCGCCATGTTGAGACCGGCCTGCGCCAGCAGCGCCGTCGCGGCGCTGTCGGTGATCCAGCCGCGCACACCAAGCGGCGGCGGCAGCGTCGGATCGCGGCCGAGCATGCGCTGGTCGGTTGACCACGAGTTCACAACGACTTGCCACGGGTAGCTGGCTGCCTCGGTCGTGTGAACGATCAGCATCCCGGCGGCGCCGCGACGCTCGGCTTCCTCGAACTTGTAGGTCCAGCGGCCGTAGTAGGTCATCGCTTTTCCGCCGAACAGGTTGGGTTCGGAGGCAGGAGCAGGCGGATCGTTGACGAGCACGAGAAGGACCTTGCCGCGCACGTCGGTGCCCTTGAAGTCGTCCCACTTGTATTCGGGCGCGGCGGCGCCGTAGCCGACGAAGACGAGCTCGCCGCGCGCGTTGCTGGCGTCGGTCGCCGATCCCGCCCAGACGACGACGTCATCGGTGAAGCGGAGGTTGGCGTTGGCTTTGCCTGATGCGGTGACACGCACGGTTTTCGGATCCGCCTTGACCACATCGATCGGCACGCGCTGGAAATACGACGAATCCCCGACACCAGGCTCAACTCCAAAGACCTTGAGCTGGCTGGCGATGTACTCCTCGGCCAGTTGTCCGCCGCGGGTCGCCGGCGCCCTGCCCTCGAGCAGGTCGGACGACAGAAACTGGAGGTGGGCGTCGATCTCCCGTGGAGTGATGCCCGCGGGAGCGGCCCCGTTCTGGGCAACGGCGCTGGCGGGGCTGGTAAGTGAGATGAGGCCGGCGAGCGCTGCGGCGAGCAGCACGTTGGGACGATTCATCGATTTACTCGGGGTGAGTGGTGTACGTCAGTACATTATAGCTTCCGGTACCCATCCTTAGCATGCCCCGCCAGACACCAAGAAGCGCAAGGAAACAATCTCCCGCCGGGCCGCGACGGAAGGCCCACAAGATCGCGCTGGTGCTGGGCGGCGGCGGTCTGAAAGGCTTCGCGCACATCGGAGTTTTTCGCGCCCTCCAGGAGATGGGAATCGAGCCAGCCGTCGTCGCGGGTACCAGCATCGGGGCGCTGATCGCGTCCGCGTACGCGCGCGGGATGCCGGTCAGCGAGATGGAAGATCGGGCGCGGGCGCTCAAGCGGCGTGATCTTTTTCGACTCAATCGGATGGGAATGCTGCTCGAGCGTCAGCACTCACCGGCGATCTATCTGGAGCAGCCGCTGCGCGACGTCGTCAACTCCGTTGCCGGCGACAAGCGGTTCGACCAGCTGAAGCGAACGCTGCTGGTGAACACGGTGGACATTGAGCGTGGTTCGCAGCTGGTGTGGGGATTGCCGGGCCTGCGCGATGTCCGCGTTTCCGACGCGGTGTACGCGTCGTGCGCGCTGCCGGGATTCTATCCGCCCGGCGTGATGCGGGGCGGACGGAGGTTCGTCGACGGCGGCGTGATCGACAATCTCCCCGTCACGATTGCGTCGCGCGGAATGGACGCCGTGATCGCGGTGGACACGGGCTCGACGGATCTCGAGCCCGAGAGCGACATCGCCAGCGCCGGTTTCGCGTCGATCTACATGCGCGCGGCGACGACGATGATGCACGCGCTGCAGCTGGCGCCGTTCGGCACCTGGACGCGGCCGCCGATGATTCTGATTCGACCGAAGGTCAGTCACATCGGCTGGTTTAGTTTCACTCACACCGACGAGCTGCTCGAGGCCGGCTACCAGGCGGCGATTGATGCATGCAAGCACTACGAGGAGTGCATCGCCTGGGGGATCGGCGTCTTTCCACGGCGGCCGATGCAGATCACGGTGGACCGCGAGAAGTGCATCGGCTGCACCCTGTGCACGTCACTGGCACCGGACGTGATGGCGATGGACGCCAGCCAGAAGGCGTACCCGTTGACGCCGGTGGTGGAGTGGTCGCCAGCCGACGGCGATTTCGTGCACCACTGCCCGACGCTCGCGATCGAGGCGACGCGGTTGGATGTGGCGGGGGAGCCGCCGGGGAAGACCACCGTCGATCCGACGAGCGAGCCGACGACCAAGACGGGGTGAACAACTGCAACTGAACCGGCGGGAGGCGTCTGGGATCAGGCGCCTGGCGTCAGGTTACGACCGTGGGACGTATCGGTGCGCGCGAACCGCAGTTGCCTTTGGAGTGAATTGACCGAGATACGTCCCACGGTAGTTACCGCTCGCCTGTCGCCTGCCCAACTGACGCCTCCCGCCCGTTCTGTTGCAGTTATCAGACTGAGTCGGCGAGATGTATTAGATTTGAGGTAGCCTGCCTTCCGCGTTGCGGACCGCAGTGGCTCCGCGCCTACCGGCCAGCGCATGTCGCGGCCAACGTACGGAAAACAAAATGACACACCCGAATTCCTTCGGTAGCCGATCGACGCTCGACGTTGCGGGTCGGCAGTACACGATCTTTCGGCTGGATTCCCTCGCTCAGCTCGCGGGCGGGAACGCGAATCGACTCCCCTTCAGCCTCAAGATCCTCCTCGAGAACCTGCTCAGAAACGAAGACGGCAAGTTCGTCAAAGCCGACGACATCCGCGCGCTCGCGACGTGGGACGTCAAGGGCAAAGTCGAAAAAGAGATCGCCTTTCGAACCGCGCGCGTTCTGCTCCAGGATTTTACCGGCGTCCCCGCCGTGGTCGATCTCGCGGCGATGCGCGATGCGCTGGCGCGACTGGGCGGCGATCCGCGGCTGATCAATCCGCTCCAGCCCGTGGATCTCGTGATCGACCACTCGGTGCAGGTCGATGAATACGGCTCCGAGGCCGCGTTGCTGATCAACGCCGACTTCGAGTTCAAGAGGAATCAGGAGCGCTACGCCTTCCTGCGCTGGGGACAGAAGGCGCTCCACAACTTCCGCGTCGTGCCGCCCGACACCGGCATCGTCCACCAGATCAACCTCGAGTATCTGGCGCAGGGAGTGTTCACCGAAATCGTCGGCAAGCAGGCCTTCGCCTACCCCGACTCGCTCGTCGGCACCGACTCCCACACCACCATGATCAACGGACTCGGCGTGCTCGGCTGGGGCGTCGGTGGGATCGAAGCGGAGGCTGCGATGCTGGGTCAACCGGTGTCGATGCTCATTCCGCAGGTCGTCGGATTCAAGATGCACGGCAAGCTCCAGCCCGGCGCGACGGCGACCGATCTCGTGCTCACCGTCACCGAGATGCTGCGCAAGAAAAAAGTCGTCGGAAAGTTCGTCGAGTTCTACGGTGCCGGCCTTTCGTCACTATCGCTCGCCGACCGCGCGACCATCGGCAACATGGCGCCCGAGTACGGCGCGACGATGGGTTTCTTCCCGATCGACGCGGAGACGGTGAACTATCTGAGATTCACGGGTCGCGACGAGGCGCAGGTGCAGCTCGTCGAAGCGTATACGAAGGCGCAGGGATTGTATCGCACCGACGAGACTCCCGATCCTGTGTTCAGCGACACCCTCGAGCTAGATCTTCGCACCGTGGAGCCGAGTCTCGCCGGACCGAAACGGCCGCAGGATCGCGTGCCGCTCAAGCTGGCGAAGAAGATGTTCAAGGAAGCGCTGGAGGCGGATCTCGAGCGCACCGGAACCGTTGCCGCGATCGCGGCGGCGAAGCAGGCGATGCAGGTAGCGGCGTCGCCACAGCTGTCGCCGTCGGTCGTCGCGACCGATCCCGACGAGCAGGCTGGGCAGAACTCGAGCGTGCCGGTGGAGATGAACGGCGAGAAATTTTCGATCCGGCACGGCTCGGTGGTGATTGCCGCGATCACCAGCTGCACCAACACCTCGAACCCGAGCGTGATGCTCGCGGCGGGACTGCTGGCGCGGAATGCGGTGGCGAAGGGGCTGATGACCAAGCCGTGGGTCAAGACTTCGCTGGCGCCGGGATCCAAGGTGGTCACCGACTACTTCAGGAAGGCGAACGTGATGGGCGCGCTGGAGAAGCTCCGCTTCAACGTCGTCGGCTTCGGCTGCACGACGTGCATTGGCAACTCCGGTCCGCTGCCGCAACCGATCGCCGACGCGGTGGAGGCGAACAAGCTCGTCGTCGCCGCGGTGCTGTCGGGGAACCGCAACTTCGAGGGGCGCATCAATCCCCTCACGCGATTCAACTATCTCGCGTCGCCGCCACTCGTGGTCGCGTACGCGCTGGCGGGGCGAATGGACATCGACTTCAACACCGAGCCAATCGGCGTCGGCAAGGACGGCCCCGTTTTCCTGCGCGACATCTGGCCCGCCCCCAAGGAAGTCGAGGACGAGATTCTGCGCTCGGTCAAGGCCGAGATGTTCAAGGCGCAGTACTCGAACGTCTTCCACGGCGACGACAACTGGCGCAGTCTGCCGGTGCCCGAGGGCGATCTCTACACCTGGGACATCGATTCCACCTACGTCAAGAATCCGCCGTTCTTCGACGGCATGACGCTCACGCCGCCGGGGATCCGACCGATCAAGGGCGCCCGCGCGCTCGGGATGTTCGCGGATTCGATCACCACCGATCACATCTCCCCTGCTGGATCGATTCCAGCGTCGAGTCCGGCCGGCAAATGGCTGATCGAGCACGGGGTCAACACCGTCGATTTCAATTCTTACGGCTCGCGTCGCGGCAATCACGAAGTGATGATGCGCGGCACCTTCGCCAATATCCGCCTGCGCAACGAGCTCGCGCCCGGCACCGAAGGTGGCTGGACTCAGCGCGCGCCGAACGACAAACCGGTAACCATCTTCGACGCGTCGATGGAGTACCAGAAGGCCGGCACCCCGCTTGTCATCATCGCCGGTAAGGAGTACGGCACCGGCTCATCCCGCGATTGGGCGGCAAAGGGAACGCTGCTGCTCGGCGTGCGTGCCGTGATCGCCGAGTCGTTCGAGCGAATCCACCGGTCGAACCTGGTCGGAATGGGCGTGCTGCCGCTCGAGTTCATGCCCGGCGACACGCGCCAGACTGTCGGACTGACGGGATTCGAGACTTTCGAGATCGAAGGACTCGCCGACGACATGAAGCCCAAATCAGTCGTGACTGTTCGGGCGCGGGCCGCAGACGGAACCGAAAAGGTGTTCAAGGCGGTGTCGCGGATCGATACGCCGGAGGAGATGAGCTACTATCGGCACGGGGGGATACTCGCGTACGTGCTGCGGCAATTGGTTGGACGGGAAAAGGCTTCGGCGTAGAGGGTGGGGTGCTTCGGCGGCACCCCTAGTCCCAAAGGTGGCAGGTGGGAGACATGGTCAGAGGGCACGGATGTCAGTTTATCCGGCGCATTCCATAGTGGCGTGACGCAGCGAGAAGGCGAGTAGAAGAACTGCTACCAGAGCATCTCTCTGCACCTCTCCCACCTGCCACCTTTTGGACTGTGGGTGCCAGCTAGGCTAGACGGTCTTCGGCTCCGGAGCAGTATCTTTGCGCTTCCGCAGCTTAAAATGCGGCGACGACGCGCTGATCTGCTCGGTGAGATCATTCTCGATCTTCTTGGGGTCGAGCGGCTCCAGCATGTTGCGCAGCTCGGGGTCGTCGGCGAGCTGCAGGCCCAGACGCGCATAGAGGCCCGCGACCAGATGCAGCGTCTTGGTGATCTCCTCCTCCATTCTGAGATTCACCTGCAGCGTCAGCTCCTCGCGCAGCTCGCCGATCCGCGACTCCCTGCTCTGCGTCATCAGGACGAAGATCGACAGGAAGATCGCCTCGAGCGAGACGATCGTCGTCAGCATCCCGTAAGGGTACGGATCGAACTGCTTGAGCCCGAGCGCCGGGATGTTCCACGCGATCCAGATGATGAAGATGATCAGGTGGATGACGAGGAACGGCGTCGAGCTCGCGAAGCCGATCATCCGGTCGGCCCACACTTCCATCTGCGAGCGGTTCGACGCGTGCTGCGCCTTGATGGCGCGGAACGCCTTGTTGATTCCCGCGCTGCGGCGCAGCCGTCGCTCGGGGGCAATGGCCTGCTTTACCGGTTCGGTCGGAACCACCGTCGGAGTCGCGCTCTCCTCTGGCATGTCAACTAGGGGAAAAAGACGCAATAACATAACGCAAACCGACGGCCACTTCCTGTGCAGGCGCAAATCGTTAACCTTCCAGCTATGGCAGCGGCATCTTCCTTCACCGTTGGAATCGTCCAGGAATCCGTCACGAACGACGTCGACAAGAACGTCGCGCGCGCGGAAAAGCGCATCCGCGAGGCCGCGGAAAAGGGCGCGCAGATCGTCTGCCTTCAGGAGCTGTTCAACGCGCCGTATTTCTGCAAATCCCAGAAACACGAGCGCTTCGATCTCGCCGAGCCGATGAACGGGCCGACGATCGAGCGGATGCGCAAGCTCGCCGCCGAGCTGGAGATGGTAATCATCGTACCGATCTTCGAGCGCCAGGCGGCCGGCGTTTACCGCAATTCCGCGGCGGTGCTCGATGCCGATGGCAGCCTGCTCGGGGCGTATCGGAAGATGCACATCCCCGACGATCCGCTCTTCAACGAGAAGTTCTACTTCACGCCCGGCGATTCGCACCTCGCCGACGACGGCGATCACAAGGGCGCGAGCGGATTCCGCGTCTGGAAGACCCGCTACGCCGATATCGGTGTTCTGATCTGCTGGGATCAGTGGTACCCGGAGGCCGCGCGCATCACCAGCCTGCTCGGCGCGGAGATTCTGTTTTATCCGACCGCGATCGGATGGCACCCGTCGGAAAAGGCGGAGCACGGCGAGGCGCAGGTGGAGGCGTGGCGCACCGCGCAGCGAGCGCATGCGATCGCAAACGGCGTTTTTGTGGCGTCGCCCAATCGCGTCGGCCACGAGGACGAGCCCGGCACCGACGGGATCGAGTTCTTCGGGCACTCGTTCATCTCCGACCCGTTCGGACGGATTCTCGCCGAAGCCGGAACCGAGCCCGCCGTGCTCGTCACCAGGTGCGAGCGCGCGCTGATCGAGAACACCCGCCGCAACTGGCCGTTCCTGCGCGATCGCCGCATCGACGCCTACGCGCCGATTTTGAATCGCTACATCGGTTGACACGTTCTGCCCGGCGCGGCTCGACCGCGGTTCCACATATCGCAACGCGTCGAATGCCCGCCGAATGGGAGCGGCACGAGGCGACGTGGATTGCGTGGCCGCACCACGAGCCCGACTGGCCCGGCAAGCTGGCGCCGATTCCCTGGGTCTACGCCGAGATCGTCCGCGCCTTGAGCGGTTACGAGCGCGTGGAGATCCTTTGCCACGATCAGGACGTCGCCGAAAATGCGCGAACGCTTTTAACGGCGCACGCAGTCCCGAGCGACACCTATCGCTTGCACACCGTATCGAACGACCGCGTCTGGCTGCGCGACTCGGCTCCGACCGGGGTGCTGAGGCCCAACGGCGAGGTCGAGCTGCTCAACTGGGCGTTCAACGGCTGGGCCAAGTACCCCAACTATAAGAAGGACGCTCTAATCGGACTGGAGATCGAGCGCATCACCGGATTGCCGAGGACGGAGCCAAAACGTCCCGACAACGGCGCGCGGATGGTGCTGGAGGGCGGCGGAATCGAGGTCAACGGTGTGGGCCGGATTCTGGTGACCGAAGAGTGGCTCCTCACTGACGTTCAGGTGCGGAATCCAGGAATGTCCGCTGCCGATTACGAGGCCGCCTTCGAAGAATACCTCGGCGCTTCCGATACTATATGGTTGGGGGAGGGCGCGGTCGGGGATGATACCCACGGGCACATCGACGACATTGCGCGGTTCAGCTCGGCAGATACCGTGATTCTGGCGTACGAGCGCGATCCAATGGATGAGAACCACGCCAGATCGGCGGACAACATGCGTCGTCTGAAGCTGGCTTCCAAAAGGAAGCGGTTAAGGGTTGTGACGATTCCGTTTCCGCGGCCAGTCATGATGAATGGGGAGCGACTTCCCGCCAGTTATGCCAACTTCTATATCGCCAATGGCGTCGTTCTTGTACCTACGTTCAACGACCCCAACGATCGCGTCGCGCTGAATGCAATTGCCGAAGCGTTTCCGAAGCGAGCGGTGATCGGGATTCACGCGGTGGATCTGGTGTGGGGGCTTGGAACGCTGCATTGTCTGACGCAGCAGCAGCCCGCGAGCGTGGCGAATCGCCCGCGCGGGAACGGAGCGAGCCGGAAGCGCGGAGGCTGATCGAGATGAAGATTACTCTGACAGGTGAGGAATCGGTGAGACTGGAGCCGGCGACGGGTCCACTCACAATCGAAGCTCCATCGCGTGATCGCGGCTACTCTCCGTTTCACATGCTCGGCAGCGCGCTCGGCTCATGCACTTTTTCGGTGCTGCAGAGTTGGGGCGCGAACAAGAACATGACCGTCGACGATCTGAAAATCGATGTCAGCTGGAAGTTCGCCGAGAATCAGCATCGGGTGGAGTCGATGCGAGTGAAGCTGGACTGGCCGTCGCTGTCGCCGGAGCTGTGGACGCGGGCGATCCGCGTCGCGCACCTGTGCGGCGTGCATCAGACGCTGGCGCGTCAGGTCGAGATCGCGGTCGATGCGGAGAATGCTGTCGCGCCCGCGATCGAGCGAACGGTGGATCTTGCTGCGCGTGGAATGAGGAAATCGGGTGAAGTTGCGTCGGCGCAGGCGGACGGTCAGCCGAGGGCGACGAGCGCGCCGTGAGTGTTCCGGTGGTCCGGTTTACATACGCGGGTGAGGAGGATTCTGGCGCGCCCGTGGCGCCGACGATCGGCGATCCGGGCCGTCCGTACACCGTGATCTATGATGGCCATTGCAAGGTGTGCGGGAAGATGGTGAAGCTTCTCACGAAGTGGGATCGTAACCACGAGCTCGAGATAATTCCATCGCAGGCGCCGGGCGTGCAGGCGCGATTCCCGTGGATCCCGCCGCGGGCGTATCTGGAATCGGTGCAGGTGATTCGCACGCGTGACGGGAAGACCTGGCAGGCCGCGGCGGCACTGGAGGAATTACTCGAGGTATTGCCGAAGGGTCGATTGCTCTCGTGGCTGTTCAAGATCCCATTCGTGCGACCGTTGGCCGACAGGTTCTATCGCTGGTTCGCGCGCAATCGTTATAGGATGGGTTGCGGCGAGCACTGCGCGCTTAGGCCGCAGGATCTGGATTTTCAGGACGAAGCCCGGGCGCGGTGAAGCCGCTCGCCAGCTGGTCGACGCGCAGGGTGGTAGTAGCGTGCTTGTTGTGGCTGGTGGGCGCGCCGGTGTTGGCGGCGTTGGGTCTGGTGCTCGGCGGTTTGGTGTTGGCCGGCACCTCGGGTGACCAGCACATCGCGGTCACAGCGAAGCTCAGCGACTGGACTTTTGCCTGGTTCTACGTGCCGCCGTTGGTATTGATAGGTGCGTGGCTCTGGAGCGGTCAAATGGCGCCGCGCACGAGCGCCGATCGGACTGACGCTGAGTAGTTGGTCCGTTGCGGAGTTGCTACGACCCTACCGCAACTCCGCGCATCGTTATACTGCGAGCCGTTCGCGAGATAACTCTTGCGACGCCCAAGTGGTCCGTTTGCTAACTATCATTTTCTCAAGTGGTTACCGATCGGCGTACGGTTTCGCGGATTGCTTATCTTGCGGAGCGCCTGCAAGACTTGCTACTTCTCCGCAGGATAAGCACGCAGGATAATTACTAGTTAGGAAGCAAACATAGTTCGTATGCGATTCCCTGTCGTTCTAGCCTTTCTCGCAACGATTGCGGCAGCGCCGCTTAAGGTTTGCTACGCCCAACAGTCGCAGCCGGTTGGAATATCAGTGCATTCCGGACAAAGACTTTCCATAGCTACTCGGAACCAGTTCAGCTCGGAGAAAGCTGGAAGCGATCAGCAAAGCAGCCTCGGAAAATGGATAGTAATCGGCGCGTTCATTGGTGCCGCCGCAGGCGCAGCCTGGGCAAGTGTTCAGATCGCTCGTGCAAGCGATCCGATCACGGACAACTTTACGCTCGCGGTGTGCACCGGAGGTGGCGCAATCCTGGGCGGTTTTATCGGTGCAGTTGTGTATTTGCGAATCCACTCGACAAATCAGAGAGAATGACTTGCCCACTTTGCTTCCTAACGGTAGTTGCTGCAGACGAGCGCGTGATAGTCGTTGGGTTGAGCGCTCTTCGAGCGTTTCGCCTGCGGCGCGCAACTGCTATCGTGGATCTATGGTAGAATCGCTCGCAGTAGAACTTGGGCGTTAGCGAGCGATCGCCATTAATAACGCTTGCCGTTATGATCGCGCGGCGTTACGTTTACCGGTGATCAACAGCTTCGCGGATCGCGATACCGAACGGCTATTTCACCGCGAACCGGTTAGGCGGTTCCCTGGGGACCTGCAACGAGCCATGCTCCGGAAACTGGGGCTCGTCGATGCGGCCGAGAGGCTCGAGGACCTACGCGTGCCGCCAGGCAACAGATTGGAGAAGCTCAAAGGCAGTCGCGCCGGTCAGCATAGTGTTCGCGTCAACGACCACTGGCGTATCTGCTTTCGCTGGAAGGACGGTAACGCGTACGACGTCGAGATCGTCGACTACCACTGAGAACACTCATGGCTAACCGCAAACTGGCACCGATTCACCCTGGCGAGGTCCTCGAGCTCGACTTCTTGGAGCCGCTCGGCCTGTCCCAGTACCGCCTGGCAAAGGATATCAGCGTCCCTGCACGTCGGATCAACGAAATCGTCCACCGGACGCGAGCTATTTCCGCTGATACAGCGCTACGGCTCGCGCGTTACTTCGGCACGACCGATCGCTTTTGGCTAAATCTGCAGGCGCGCTACGATCTCGAGATCGAGCGCGATCACTTGGGTAGAAAACTCGAAAAGGAAGTACGCGTCTTCGACCGCGCTAGCTAACGGTAGTTGCAACAGACGAGCGCGTGTTAGTCGTTGGGTTGAACGCTCTTTCATCGTTTTTGAGATCGAGACTTGCCGAGGTACGTTAGTAGAATCGCTCGCAGCTGAACCTGGGCGTCAGCAACTATCTTAAAAGTCAAGCAGTAGTGAGTGCGTCTGTGCTTCTCCACCGCTCGTTGTTTTTCGTCATCGCGTTGAGAATGGTTAAGAGTTTCCGCATGCACGCGACGAGCGCGACTTTCTTAGCCTTGCCCGCGGTGAGAAGCCGCTGATACAGCGCGCGGATC
>DASSNV010000003.1:0-5086 GCA_035701245.1 Gemmatimonadaceae bacterium
CCTGCTCGCGACGAGAGCAATTGCCGATGGAGGGTCGATGGAAGCGGGATTTGTCTGACAGTCCCAGACTTTCACACGGGCCGTGGGCTCGGTGACAACAAAGCCTTCCAGCGTTGCCTTGCCGGGCGCGAACAGCCCGAACAGAGTCCGCTCCGCACCCGGCTCCTTCAGATAGCGCTCGACGATGAATTCGCTGCTTTCACACGCAACCAGTCGTGTTGGCGCCGACCAGTGAGAGCGGTCCAGAGTCAGAAACTCCGAGGCGCTCACCGTTCTCACGTCGAGATGCGATCTCACCTTGCGTACGCCGGTCGTGAGCTGTCTGCGCGCGGCGAATCCCAGATTTACCAGGGGCCCGACCGCCGCAAACGCGCGATGGCGTCTGCGCAGAACCGCGCCCGCATTCCGCACGTCGGCGTAGGTGTGCATTGCGCCGAGTTGGGCGAAACCGAGTCGAGCGAGCATTGCGTTCGCCGGCTCATTTCCGAATCCGAGAAAGAGATCGAACTCTCCATTCTGGATCAGAGACCGGAAAAACATTACCAGGCGGACGCCGATGATGTTCTGCTTCCAGGCGGGATTGACGAACAGATTGCCGGGGACGCACCCGGCGATCCTTGCATCGCCGATTCGGAACTCACGCCGATAGACGCCGACATGGCCGACGATTTCACCCGTCGAGCGGAGGCGGGCAATGTATCCGAGCGGCGGACCTTCGGAGAGCGCGCGATGGCGCCAGTCCCAGATGGCCTCGTAATCGGCGCGCGTCTCACCTGGCCACCGGCGATGCCTGAAGAAGAAGTCGATAACTTCGTCGCGGACCTCGAGAGGATCGACGCGCTGGAATTCAAACGTCATCAGGCCGGGTGCGGTAGCGAATTGGCGGCGGGGGCCAGTTCTGTCTGCTGCGCCGACGCGCCGCGAAGCAGCTGATCCATTTTGACCGCCAGCGCCTCGTACGAGATCGGCGTCGTGGCCTCGATCTTCATCGGGATGCGGCCGTTGGTAAGATCTGCAAGCAGGCTCTCGATCGCGTCGACGTCGTGACCCTCAGCCGTAAACGCTCCAATGCGACGCGCTTCGCGCGCCGCCGCGCTGTCTTTCTCCGCAATCACGAGCGTGGGGATGCCGAGCCCGACAGACTCGTACAGCTTCGCGGGGACGCACATCGGCTGATCCTGCGCCAGGACCAGAGCGAGGTGCGACCGGCTGAGGAGCTGGAGCGCGGCATCGCGTGGCAGCACCCCGAGGACCCTCACCGACTCGGCGAGGCCGGCGGCTTCGATCTGTGAGTGCATGCGCTCGCGGTGCGGCGACTCCAGCGGGCCTGCAACGTTGAGGGTCAGCGGGCCACTTGTACGGCCGCTCCGGTCGGCAACTGCACGCATTGCGCTGAACACCGACGATAGATCGCGGCCTGCATATAAAGTCCCCACGTACGCGATGGAACCCGGTATGACCGCCGAGAGGTCGCGCGGTGGGAGCAGCTCCGTGTCGACGCCGTTGGGGAAGTGCAAAACGTTGAGATCCGGCTGCTCCGCGCGCAGCTGCGCCGCGAACTCGTTGGTGTTGACGAGAACTCTGGACGCGCGCGGAAAGACCATGCGCTCCAGTTTGTGGAGCACGTATCGCTCTGCCCGCACAAAGCGGTCGGCGACCGAGTTCATCTCGTGGGTCGCGGACCACGGGTCGCGCATGTCGATCCAGAAATCAGTACCCCGGCCGAGTGTGGCGACGAGAGCCGCGAAATGAGCCGAATGCGGCGGTCCGCTGCTTATGACGCAGTCGAATTCACCCGTCTGCATCAGCGACAACGCGGCGCCGGCAGCCCGAACGATCCAGCCCCTTCCCTGGTCCGGCAGTCCCGCGGCGCTGCCTGCAATTCGACGCGCGAGGATCAACGCACGAGTGATTGGGCCAGGCCGGCGCGGCGGCGCATCTGATACCGACGCCGCGGCCGAGGCCGTGGCTTCGGTGCGCGCGGCGTTTCTCGCCCTGTACCATTCATTGAGGGTTCGGCGACGCGGCCTGAAATGACGGTGGACGCCGGCCGGCATCTGATAGCCCTTGGGTGCAGAGGCAGTAACGACGTGGACTTCCCAACCGTCGCGAGCGAGATACTTCGAGAGGCCAGCCCAGCGCTGTCCTCCAATAGAACCGTCCGGCGGGTAATGAAAGCTGATCACGAGCAAGCGTCGCTTCATTGCGTTTCGGTCTCTCATGCGCTCGCCACCCGGCTGCCGCGGTTGCGGCCCGCGAGGGCGCTCTGATATAGGCTCTCGTACCGGTCAGCCATCACCTGGACCGTGAACTCCCGGTAGGCGCGCTCCTGCGCCTTCGCTCCGAGGGCGGCGCGTCGCGCCGGGTCCTCGATCAGCAGACGCAACGCAGCAGCGAGCGGTGGAGTCTCTCCCGGCGGTACGAGTAGTCCATCCTGTCCGTCGACAAGCGCTTCCGGTATGCCAGCGATCCGCGAGGCGATGATCGCCTTTCCGGCGACCATTGCCTCGAGAACCGCCATCGGCAGCCCCTCCCACAGGGAGGGCATGACGAAAATGTCCGACAGCGCGAGAAGATCGGAGACGTCGTTTCTGCTCAGCGTTATGTGGACACGATCTGCCAACCCGTGGTCGGCAATGAATTGGCGAAGCGAGTCGTGCTCTTCGCCACCCGCACCACCAGCGATAATCAACCTCCACGGCTTTGCCAGCGACTCGCCGTCCAGTTTGGCGAGCGCTTCCAGCAGGAACCGGTGTCCCTTGTGCCGCTCGAGAACTCCGACCGCGACTATGACGCACTCTCCGTCGCGCACACCGAACTCCGCGCGCACGCCAGCTGCGTCTCCCTCGACGATGGGCACCCCGTTGGGCACCACAGTGAAAAGCGAGGGATCGACACCCAGCTCGGTGGCAAATTGGGTTTGCGTCGCGCGCGAGACCATCACGCTGTGATCCGAGGCACGCATTGCCCAGCGTAACGCGATGCGCCGGCGCAGCGCTTTGCACACCGTCAGACCGCCGTGCATAGTGATCAAATGGGGCAGCCCGAGAATTCTGGCCGCGGCAACGCCGTACACTCCCATCGTGAATTCATGGCTGTGGACGGCATCGATGCGGTGCTCGCGGAACAATTGCACCAGGCCTTTCACGCAGCCCGCATCGATTGCGCTCTTCAGACGATAGACTTCCGGTACGAAGCCTCCACGTCGGAACAGATCGCCGAGCCAGCCCACCCCGTTCTCGGGTCCGACCGGAACGATGGTGTGACCGCGGCGGCGTAGCTCGTCGGACAGCCGGAAGACCATCATCTCCGCGCCACCCGGCTCGTCAGACTCGAGCATCATCGCGATGCGAAGACGCGGCAGCGCCGTCGGCCGGAGCCGCGGCGCGATCTGTCCGCTCGAGCGAGCTGAAGGTTTCGCGATCAAGACAGTAGTCCGCCAAGGACGTGGATCCGCAGGCGCTCGACGCTGAGACCGGCGGGAATGTTGAGTCGCGGACGGGCGAAGGCAGGCGTCCGCGCCGGATTATGCCACCCGCCCGAAATGAGGACGGCACCCTTGTACGAAGACGCCGCAACCGCCTGCTGCGCTGCCACGGAATCGAGCCCGTATGGATATGCCAACCAATCGATAGCGCGAGCACCAAACTCGGCCTTGAGCGTCAGGCGCGAGCGACCGACCTCCGACATCACTTCCTGGATGTCGAGTCGGGAGAGATTTCGGTGAGTGAGTGAGTGTGACCCAAGCGTGATTCCCGGCTTGCGGACGGCCGCCCTCAGATCCTCGCGGGTGGCCGACCGCGCGTATTCGGGCAGGTCCTCGGTCTTGGGAAGCGCCGCGGCCGCCGCCCACGAGCGCACCTTTTCGTCGGACCCCGCCAGCGAGGACAGCGCAAAGGTCCTCAATCCCGGATCCATCTCGCCACGCTCGGCCGAAAGCGCGTCCCACCAGAACACGTGCCCGCCCAGTCGTCCGGGCGCCACGAAAATCGTCGCCGGTAGCGACCGCTTTACAAGCTCGTCGACGCCCTGTCGAACCGCGCCGAGATACGCATCGTCGATCGTGATGGCGACCCGCGGCCTGCCATCACCGTCCTCATCAAGCTTGCTTAGCGGTGCGACATCGGCTATCTCGGAGAGAAGATCCAGGTGCGCGGCAAACTCGCGCTGCGCAATGAACAGCGATCGCTCGCCCGCGACGCGCTCGCCGTCGGGTATGACGCCGTGGTACGCGAGGATCAGGCGCTTTCCGCGCACTCTCTGGCGCGTGAAGGATCCGACCCACGCCGACGACAGCGCGCGCTCGATCGGTCTCTTGAGCAGAGTGCGCATCGGCTACGCGGGTCCTCCGAGCGGCGTGGCGCCAGTAACGCGCTGCTGGCTGCGTTTCACCCGCCAGCCCGTCAGCCGGCCACGCGGCGACGCAGCCGTAGCGACGGAGGTGGTGTAGCCATCCTCCGCAAGCTGAGCCTGTACGACCGCGTAAAGCCCGGTGGTGAGACCCGCCATCAGATAGATGGGGTCGGCGAACGCGAACGTTACGAAGAAGGAGGTGACGGCAAACCCACACATTGCGATTGGGAAAAAAGTCGTCGACGCGTACAGAAAGCGACGTTGGTTGGAGCTACGTCGCCAGGCGGCTGGAAGTCTGCGCCGCAGTCGCAGCGGACCGATGAGCAGCGCGAAAAGAAGTGACGGCCAGGCAATGAGTCCCGGTACGCCGAGCTCCGCGGCAGCCTGAATGAACGAGTTGTGGGGCGCGATGCATTTTACGCCAATGGCAGGATCCACGATCTTCGGCGAGATGCTGCATTCAGCCTTGGCGAAATTCCAGATTCCGATTCCGAAAATCGGCCGGTCGGCCATGTAGCCGAGCCCACGCTTGATCAGTGCCGTTCGCCCGTCGACGCTGGAATAGTTGTAGTCGGACTTGGGTGCCAGGATGGTCCCCATCTGCTTCCAGTATCCAGGTGGCGCCGCAAAGGCGAGCGCTATCATTGCCACGATCAGAACGGAGGTCCGCTTGGCGACTGAAACGCCGTTCACTAGTACGAGCCCAGCAAGTGCGACGGCGACCAGTCCGAGA
>DASSNV010000004.1:0-3782 GCA_035701245.1 Gemmatimonadaceae bacterium
ATGTCCGCCCATTCGCCCAGTAGCAAGTGCCAGCCGCCGCTGGTGCCTCCCACCCGAATCGGAATTTGGCCGAGCGACTGCATGGGAGTTTTGCAGGCAGCACAGATCGGTTCCGCCATCTCGGAGCTCCTTCAAGGGTGACTGACTCTGACTACGTTAGCAGCCGCTGCTTATTTGACCAGTAGTTCTTCCACGGATCGGCTTTGAGGCGCCGTAACCGATCGCGGATGTTCGTTGCATCCCAGGTCGCACTTCCTCCGAGGCGAGCGAGCTCCTCCCACTTCACCGGCACCGACATTGTCGCACGCGGCGTGGCCCGCGTCGAGAACGCCGCGACCGCGATCGACGTCCGGTAGTTGCGCTTGTAGTCGATCAGGATCTTGCCTCGGCGCGCCGATTTATCGAACTCGGTGATGTAGCGGGGCGATTCGTCGCTCATCTCGGTCGCCACCGTCCGCGAAAATTCAAACACCGTGTCCCAGTCGTGCTCGGCGCGGAACGGAACGACCACGTGCAGACCCTTGCCACCAGTGGTCTTGACCCAGCTCTCGAGTCCGCGCTTCTCCAGCAACGAGCGCAAGCGGCGGGCGGCGCCGACGACGTCGGCCCACCTCACCCCCGGACCCGGATCGATGTCGAAGACCACCCGGTCCGGCCGCTCCACCGCCGACACAAGCGCGTTCCAGGTGTGCCACTCGACGACACCGGACTCGACAAGCGCGACCAGTGCATCGCGGGAATCGATGTAGCAATACTCGCCGGTCTTCTTCTTCTCCTCGATCTTCACGCGCGGCACTGCGGCGGTAACGAAGCGCTGATCGCGCGCCGTGTGGTGCACGAACTTCGCCTGGCTGCGCAGCGCGTCGTCGCGCGTGATTGGCGCCGTCGCTCGCACGAGAGTTAGCGGCCGATTTTTCACGTGCGGCAGGACCCAGTCGGCGATCTCGGCGTAGAGCCCGGCGAGATCCGCGGTGCTCAACCCAAGCTTCGGAAACAGGACCTTCGGTGCCGCGGCTTTCGCCGCCGGTGGCGCGACTTCCCGCTCCCTGGTAACCTCGCGCGGCTTCTTGTCCTTCCGGAAACCCTGCAGTGACGGATGTCTGATGCGACCGTCGCCCGTCCACTCGGTGAACTCCACTTCCGCGACAAGCTGCGGCTTTACGTAATGCGCGTTTCTTCCCAGCCAGCCTGGCGGCACCGGATCGAAGGGCGATTTGTCGATCGAGATCTTCTCCAGATCACGCCGCAATTGCCGGCCAAACGACGCGCTCCAACCCGTGCCGGTTCCAACCTTTCCCGCAAAGCGGAGCGAGTCGCGCTCGTAGTAGCCGACCAGAATCGAGCCGACGCCCACGCGTGACCCAGATGGATCGGTGAATCCGCCGACGACGAACTCCTGCCGCTTGATGCACTTGATCTTCTGCCAGTCGGAGCTGCGCGCACCCAGTCGATACGGCCCGTCGCGCAGCTTGCTGATGATGCCTTCGGCGCCGAGCGCGCAGGCGTTGGCGAACACCTTGTCGCCGTTGCCGACGACGTGGTCGGTGTAGCGGATGATTCCGGTGCGTCGCCCAATGAGCTTCACCAGCGCGCGCTTGCGCTCCTCGAGCGGCTCGCGGGTGAGATTCTTTCCATCGACGCCGAGCAGATCGAACGCGAAGTAGGTGAGACCGGCGCGATTGGCGCCCAGCTGCTGCAACAGCTGAAATCGCGACACACCCTTCTTGTCGAGCACCACGATCTCCCCATCGATGATCGCGTTCTTCGTCCCGAGCTTCCGCGCTGCGGCAACGATCTCCGGAAACTGGGTCGTGTACTCGGTGCCGCGGCGTGAGATGATGCGGACGTTGCGGCCGTCGATCAGGATGCCCATTCTGAAGCCGTCGAGCTTCAGCTCGTGGATCCAGCGATCGCCGGCCGGCGGGTGATCGACGAGCAGCGCTTTCTGCGGGTCGTAACTGCTGATCCTCACGGTGCGCGCGGAGCTCCGCTGATCAGCCGGGCTCCTGATACAGACCGAGCACGTTGCCGTCGGGATCGGCGAAGCGTGCGGTGATCTCGGGCGCGTCGGCGCCGATCGGCTGCACGACTTTCCCGCCGTTCGCCGGGATTGACTCGAGGGTGGACGCGACGTTGTCCATCATGATGTAAATGAGGAGTCCGGGGTTGGTCGACGGCTTGCGCCCCGTCACCCAAGAGCCACTTACCTGGCCGACGCCGTCGTCGAACGCAGTCGCGCCGTCGCCGCGCTTTCTCGTTTCCCACCCGAAGACTTTCTCGTAGAAACGGACCGACCGCGCGATGTCCGTGGTGGGAATCTCCAGGTAGCAGATCTTGCCATTTCCGATTGTAGGTGGCATCAGGAATCTCCTCGTGTCGCCGTTGGCTCAGCCTTGGTTCGGGGTGACAGCTCCACGAAGCCGGGTGCCCGTGGGACCTTCTGGAATACCGACAGCAGCGCGGGCGGTGGCGCGGTGAGCTTTCGCGCGCGGAGGTCGAGCCAGCCCCCAGTCGACCGCACGGTCGCCGCTTTCTCGCCCGACGCCGACCAGATCTCGTTCTCGATCACGAACCGCGCGCCATCAGGACTCATCGCCAGCAGCGCATAGGTGACGGTCACGGTCTCGAACAGCGCAATCTCGCGGAAATACTCGACTTCGTCCTTCTTCATCACCGGCCCAATCGCCAGCGCGCGGAATTGCGCCGGCGAGAACCCGTGCTCGGCGAAGAACGCCATCCTGACGTCAGCGGCGAGGTCGAGGTAAGCGGTGTTCGCCATGTGGCCGTTGACGTCCATGGTCCCCCAGCCGGCGAGAAACTCATGGGCGTAACGCCCGTCAAATGATGAGGTCGAAGACTTCGCCACAATCGTCAAAAAATGCCGTCCGGCGGCGGCCATGGTTAGCCCCGACTGGATGAATGTCCCGGCGGCGCTAGCTTTTACGCATGCCGAGCAAACCAACCATCGCGATTCTTACCGGCGGCGGCGACGTCCCCGGTCTCAACCCCGCCATTCGGGCAATCACCATTCGCGCACTGCGCGAAGGCTACCGCGTCGTCGGTATCAGGCGCGGTTGGGCCGGAATCGTCGACTACAATAAAGAGAAGGGCGCCGACAACTCCGACAACGTTCAGGATCTCACCGAGGCGGAAGTGAATCGCGCCGGCCGCACCGGCGGGACGTTCCTGCACACCTCGCGCACCCGTCCCAGCCACCTCCCGCTGGGCAGAGTGCCGAAGCATCTCAGCGGGTACAACGAGAAAGTCAACGACATCACCAAGGATGTGCTGCGCAACCTCGAGCACATCGGTGTCGATGTTCTGATTCCAATCGGTGGCGACGACACCCTGAGCTACGGCAAGCGGCTTCACGATGAAGGCATGAACGTCGTCGCGATCCCGAAGACGATGGACAACGACGTCTACGGCACCGACTACTGCATCGGCTTCAGCACCTGCGTCACGCGCACCATCGAGCTGACCCACCGCCTGCGCACGTCGGCGGGATCACACGAGCGATTCCTGGTGATCGAGGTGTTCGGCAGATACGCTGGCTTCACTGCGCTCCTGCCGACGATGGCCGGCGCCGCGGATCGCTGCCTGATTCCCGAGCACGCCGCGAACGTCGAGCACCTCACCGAGCTGATGGTCTACGATCACAATCGGAATCCCAGTAAGTACTCCGTCGTGCTCGTCTCGGAAGGCGCCAATCTCGAGTCGCACCTCGGCATGAGCTTCGAGAGCGAGGAGACCGACATGTTCGGCCACCGAAAGCTCGGCGG
>DASSNV010000005.1:0-15000 GCA_035701245.1 Gemmatimonadaceae bacterium
TCCCGGTCTTCGTCGATCAGCGCGCGCTCCAGCATCTGCATTGCGCCCGGTGAGCCGATATCGGTCAAAGCGGTGACGGCGGCAAGCCGCATGTCCGGCTCGCCGACGGTGAGCATTTTTCCGAGCGCGGGCACCGCCGCCGGCGACTTGAGAGCAGCGGCGCGGCGGATCGCCTCGAGCACGACTGCCTCATCATCGGATCCGATCAGCCGAATGAGCTCCGCGCTGTTGCTGCTGGCGAGCCGCGTGGCGGCGACCTCGAGCAGCATCTTGAGCTGCGGATTGCTGCTTCGTCCGATCCAGCTGAGGATGGTCTCGAGCGCGCGCGGCTGGAGAATTCCAAAGAGCTCGTCGAGCTCGTGCTGCGGGGCGCGCAGCGGTGAATCTTCCAGCGCCTGGAGCAGCTGCCCGAGGGGCTTCGGATCGCTCATCAGCTCATTGAGCTGAGTCAGCCGCTGTTTCTGGGCGTCGAGAACTTCGGCGGCGCGATTCGCCGTGACGCCGGCTTCACGGAGCAGGTAGGCGGCGTTCCGATACTGCGCGGTGGAGAGCAGAATGAGCAGAAAGTAGTCGAGGAGTCCGCAGATCTCCTCGCGCACCGTCGGATCCTTCTGATTCTCGAAGGTATCGAGCAGCGATGCTATGACGGCGGGGCGGAGATCGGTCGAGAACTCGCGCTTGATCTCGCTCTGTAGGTATTCGACTTCGCTGTCGTCGAGGAAGTAGAGCGTGGAGTCGAAGTCATCCAGCTTGGCGATCGACGATTGGGTCGATTCGAGCCCTGCTTCCGCCTGTGCCGGGGAGAGGATCTTTTCCTTTTGCTCGGCGCGTTCCATCGACTCGACGCCGGGTCCGGCTTCCTGGGTGAGATCGACGTAGCGGTATTGGAGGGTCGCGAACTCCTGCTCCCACATCAGGGTCAGAAGATCGTCGTCATCGTCAGTCGCCTTGCGCACCCGCTGCAACAGATTGAACAGAATCCCCAGTTCTTCCTGCTCGAAGCCCTCGAGCATCTTGAGCTCACGGATGCCGTCCTTGTAGAGCAGCCAGGCGACGTTATCGCTGGTGCGCTCGTGCTCGTCGAGCACAACGCGGCCTTCCCATTCAAGTCGCGTTTCGATTACCTGGAGCACCAGCTCGTCGGTGTGCTGCCAGAGCGCCGCGAATGCTTCGCGCACCGTCTCGAGCGACCGCGCGTGCATCGGATTGTTGGGCAGGTACAGCTGATGAGCGCGGACAGCCTTGACAAAGGCCTTCAGCAGGTCGGTGACGTAGACTATCGGGAACGATGGCTCGTCGAGCACACGCTCCTCTGTCTTCGGGGGAACCGAAGTTGTCATTTGGGAAGAAGACCCATTTCCGTTATCTGCGCGAGATCCTTGTCGCCCCTGCCGCTGATGCAGATAAGCACCGCGTCATCCCTGCTCCACCGCTCCTTCTCTTTGACGACCCAGGCCACGGCGTGTGACGTCTCCAGGGCGGGGATGATGCCTTCCAGCCGGCTCAGGATTCCCAATCCCTCCACGGCTTCCTCATCCGTAACCGATACGTAGCGCGCGCGACCAGTTTCCTTGAGATACGAATGCTCGGGACCCACGCCGGGGTAATCGAGCCCAGCGGAGATCGAGTGTGCGGGATGAACCTGCCCCGATTCGTCCTGCAGCAGGTAGCTGAGGGAGCCATGGAGCACCCCGGGCACCCCTCTCTCGAGGGACGCCGAGTGCTCTCCGGAATCCAGGCCGCGGCCGGCGGCCTCCACCCCCACCAGCTCCACGCCCTTGTCGCCGACAAAGGGGTGAAAGATTCCCATCGCGTTGGATCCCCCTCCGACGCAGGCCACCACGCTCGACGGCAGGCGACCCACGGTTTCCAGCATCTGGGATTTCGCTTCGCGGCCGATCACCGCCTGGAAGTCGCGAACCATCCGCGGGTACGGCGCCGGACCGACCACGGACCCGATGATGTAGTAGCTGTCGTTGACGTTGGTCACCCAGTCGCGGATCGCCTCGCTGGTGGCGTCCTTGAGAGTGCGGGTGCCGGACAGGACGGGTACGACCTTGGCGCCCATCAACCGCATGCGGTAGACGTTGAGCTGCTGTCTCCGCATGTCCTCCTCGCCCATGTAGACGGTGCAGTCCAGCCCAAAGCGCGCACATACGGTCGCAGTCGCAACGCCGTGCTGCCCCGCACCCGTTTCGGCGATGATGCGCCGCTTGCCCATCCGCTGCGCCAGAAGGGCCTGCCCAAGCGCGCTGTTGATCTTGTGCGCGCCGGTGTGATTCAGGTCCTCGCGCTTGAGGTACACGGCGCAACCAACTTCCGCTGACAGCCGTGGCGCACTGCTTAGCGGTGAGGGGCGACCTACGTACTCCTTCAGAAGGCGGTCGAGATCCTTCCGGAAATCGGCGTCGCGCATCGCGTCATCGAATGCAGCGTCGAGCTCGTCGAGCGCCGGGATGAGGGTCTCCGGCACATATCGACCGCCGAAGACTCCGAACCGGTAAGCGGTATCCTGCGCCACCTAATGCGCGCGCAGGCCCGTGGCAGCGGCAAAAAACTCACGCATCAGCCACGGGTCCTTGATGCCCGGCGCGCTCTCGACACCCGTTGAGACATCCACCACGTCGGGCGCGAGCGTGCGAATCGCCGAGGCTACGTTGGTCGGCTTGAGTCCACCGGCGAGTACCACCGCGGAGCTGCCCCGATCGCGAGCCAGATCGACAGCGACCTCGCTCCACGGAAGCGGCCGCCCCGTGCCGCCGAGTTGTTGCTCACTCCGTGCGTCAAGGACTACGGCATCGGCGGTGTCGAACAGCGCTTCCGCGTCGGCAGGTATGTGGTGGCCGGCGATGCGAATCGCCGCCCACACTTCGCCGCGGAAGTTTTTTCGAATCGAGCGCACTTCCGAGGGAGTGGGATCAGCGTGAAGCTGGACGACATCGAGCCCCGCGGCATCGGAGGCGCGCGCGATGTCGTCGGCGGCGTTGGTGCCGAAGACTCCGACCCGCCGGACTTTGCTACCGCCGGCGTCCAGAATCTCGCGGCCCTGGGAGGGCGACACCTGGCGAGGGCCGTCGGCAAAGACGACGCCGATGTACGATGCGCCGATCTCCGAGGCGAGCGCGGCGTCCTGGGGGCGAGTCATGCCGCAGAACTTAACCTTTGCGAGCACCGCTTACCCGCTGGGTATTCGTGAGCGCGCGAAGCGTCGATTCAGGATCCGGCGAGCCAGAGAGCTCCGAGCCGATGAGCGCCGCATCCGCTCCGGCGAGCGCGATCCGCGCCATGTCGGGCGCGCCCTTCATCCCGCTTTCCGCCACGGCGATCACGTCCTTCGGAATCATCGGCAGCAGACGGAGCGACGTTTCGCGGTCGATTTCCAGCGTCTCCAGATTCCGATTGTTGACCCCGACAATCGTTGCGCCAAATCCGAGTGCGAGATCCAGCTCCCGATCATCGCGCACTTCGACGAGCAGTTCCAGGCCGAAATCGTCGCCCGCGGTGAGGAGCTCGCCCAGTCGGTGGGGAGCCAACGCACGGGCGATCACCAGTGCAGCCGACGCGCCGATGGCTTTTGCCTCGACGAGCTGCGCGACGTCGACATGAAAGTCCTTCTTGAGAACCGGCAACGGCACCGCCTGGCGCGCCGTGACGAGGTCGTCGTTGGAGCCACCGAAGCGGGTCGGCTCGGTGAGGATGGAGATAGCCGCTGCACCCCCGCGCTCGTAGGCGAGGACCTGAGCTCTTACGTCCAGCCCGGGGTTGATCGACCCCTTCGACGGCGACGCTCGTTTCACCTCAGCGATGATGGAGACATTCGGGCGTCTGAGTGCCGCCTTGAGGGATGGCGGTGGCGGTTGGCGCTCCGCGAGGCGCCGCAGCTCGCTTAAGCGGCCCTGAAGAGTTGCCGCGCGCGCTCGTGCCTCGTCCGTCAGAACACCGAGGGTACCGACTGGTGGCGTCCAGGCCGAAAAAGCTTGCGCTTCGGTCGATCTTCGGCTAACGTAGGAATTCGGCAAATGTTCGGTGGGATCGGCGGACCGGTCCAAAGTAGCTAAACCAGCCGCGAAAAGGGATATGTCGCTCACAAAACGCCAGCGGGAGATACTGACCTACCTCGCCACCTACACCGAAGAGCACGGCTACGCGCCAAGCTTCGAGGAGATCGCGACGCAGTTTAACTATAACTCCCTCGCGACGGTCCACGAGCATCTCACCAATCTCGAGCGCAAAGGCTACATCAAGCGCGCGTACAACGAGAGCCGCGGCATCGAGCTGATGCCGTCCGAGGTTCTGCCACGCGCGGCGTCGCTGCCGCTACTCGGCACCGTTGCGGCCGGTATGCCGATCGAGGCCGTCCACATGCCCGAGACGATTGGCGTCCCCGAAGATCTGGTCCGCCGCGGTGGGAACCACTACGTCCTTCGGGTCCGCGGAAACTCGATGATCGACGAGCAGATCCGGGACGGTGATTTCGTGATCGTCAACGAGAAGAACACCGCCGACAACGGAGAGATGGTCATCGCTCTGATCGACGGGTCGTCGGCGACAGTCAAGAAATTTTATCGGGAGCGCGACGGCAGGATCAGGCTCCAGCCGGCCAACGAAACTATGAACCCGATCTATGTCCACGAGAACGACATCTCGATCCAGGGCATCGTCGTCGGAGTGCTGAGAAGGTTCTAGAAGTTCGGGAGCCTAACTCTTTGGTCTTTTTACGTTTGTGTAGGCTCGTCTCAAGCGGTCCAGGACCGATTTAGCGGCACCCGAATCGATCGACCTTTCGGCCGCCGCCACGCCTTCACCGTAGGTCTCGACCTGGCCGCTGACGTAGATCGCAGCCCCTGCATTTAGTGCTATCGCCGCCCGCCCGCCTTTCGGACCGGACCCCGCCAGAATTGTTTCGATGATGCGCGCATTCTCCGCCGGCTCGCTGCCGGCGAGGTCCTCGCGCGAAATTTTCTTGTAGCCGTGATCTTCGGGGTGAATCGTCCACCGGCTGCTCGATCCGTTCTTCACCTCGATCACATGAGTAGGCCCGAGGGGCGAGACCTCGTCCAGGCCCGGCTCCCCGTGCACGACGAGCGCGTGGGTAGCGCCCAGCGCTGACAACGCACCGGCGAGAAGCGGAGTCCGCTCCAGGTCTGCAACTCCGACTACCTGCCGACCCGCACGCGCCGGATTGGCAAGCGGGCCGACGATGTTCATCACGGTCGGGATCGCCAGCTCGCGCCGTACCGGCCCGACGTGCCGCATCGCCGGGTGCATCAGCGGCGCAAACATGAACACGATTCCGGCTTCCCTGAGCGCGTTCTCCATGACAGGGACAGTTACCTCGATCGGGACGCCGAGGGCTTCGAGCACGTCCGCGCTGCCGCACTTCGAGCTGAACGACCGATTTCCGTGCTTGGCGATCCGCACTCCGGCGCCAGCGGCGACGATCGCCGCCGCGGTCGAGATGTTGAACGTCGAGACTGATCCGCCCCCCGTCCCGCAGGTGTCCACCAGCGCGTCAGGACTTTCTGCCTCGAGCGCGATCATCGCTGAGCGAAGCGCGCGGACGACGCCCGCGACCACTTCCGGAGTCTCGCCCGTCGCGCGGAGCGCTGACAGGAGCGCTGCAACCTGTACCGCGGTCGCCTGTCCCTGCATCACGACGTCGAAAGCCGCCTCGGCGTCAGCGGCAGTCAGCGGCTCGCGAAAGGCGAGTTTATGGATGGCGCTCTGGAGCGCGTTGGCCGGCGGAGCGCTCATTGGCTTGCAGTCAGAACGGAGAAGCTTGCTCTCTCGAAGCGACGATCTGGAGGACTTCCTCGATGATCTTGCGAGAGTCCTGCCCCTCCATCGCCTCTCGCAGCGCCTGCTCAACCTTATAGATGATGTTGCTCTGGGTCTGGAGAGCCTCGCCCTGCGCGTGGAGCTGGACGTGAGCTTTCTCGAGCTTTGTGACGGCGACTCGCACCTGCTCTTCGACCGCGGAAAGTCTCTGCGCCGTCGCTCTTGCTTCGACAGCGGCGACTTCGATCGCCCGCTTGAGCTGGGTGACGCGAATCGAGTCGCCGGTCCCCTTGCCGTTCAGCGCCGCCTGCGCTTCGGTCAGCTTTTGCTGGAGCTCCGCGACTGCACGCGCGTGTTCGTCATTGAGCGAGCGGGTGACTTCCTCGAGTGCGCGCACAGCTTCCTCTCTCGCGCGCCGCTCGGCGAGTCGCGCGAAGGCGAGCGCGAACAAATCGACGGCGGGAGCGACTTTCTCCGACAGTCGGTGTCCGAAGCGGGTTTTGGGCTCCGACAGTGAGAGCACCGCGGCCAGCTCTCCGTCGACGAGAAGCCCGCGCAGCAGCAGAACTCCTGCTTCGGGATTCGCGCCGACGCCGAGGAGTTTCTGATAGTCGCCGGACTCGCCGCCGAGGTCGGCAAACTGCTTCCCCGCGGTAAGAGTGCGCCGCACCGCGGTCGGAAGATGATCGATGGCAATCTGGATCTGCGCGCTGCGCATGCCTTCGTGCGCGGGGATTAGCCGCTCGCTGAGGAGATCGCGACGCGCGTCGTAGATGAACAGCGCCAGGTGGCCGTTGCGATCGAACTCGGTTACGTCCTGTGCAAGCGCGTTCAACGCCTCCGCAACGTTACCGGCTGCGGAGAGCACGTTTGACAGACCAGCCAGAGTTCTTGGTGCCATCGTCGAAAATCAGGAGGGAACGCCCGTTCGCGGGAAAGACGATCCACATTGACCAGCCGACACACGAAAGTCAATCATCTCCAACGGGTTACGTTCCTTGCACTGAGGGTTCGCGCCGGGTAATTTCACGCGATGCTGTCGCGTTCCGTGCAACTCGTGTTGCACTACGATGGCGCGGGGTTTTCCGGCTGGCAGCGGCAGCCTGATGAGCGAACGGTTCAGGGTGTTCTCGAGGCGGCGGTAGCCAGGCTCTGCAGCGCACCCGTTGCCGTCGTTGGTGCTGGTCGGACGGACGCAGGTGTGCACGCTCGGGGTCAGGCAGCCGGGGTGCGTGTCCCGGAAAAGTGGAGCAGCTCCACCCTCCGGCGAGCCATGAACGCCATTCTTCCGGATGATGTATGGATTGCGGCAGCCTACGAGATGAATGAAGAGTTTCACCCACGCTATAGCGCGGTGTCACGCAGCTACAGCTACTTCGTAGGCACCGACGAATTCGCATCTTCCCCGTTCCGGCGCACAACCGAGCTTGTCTGGACCAAGCCGCTCGATCTCGACCGAATGTCGGATGCCGCGCGCGCCATCGAGGGCGAGCACTGTTTTCGCGCCTTCGCCGTCAAAGGAACCGCGCCGGAGCGCGACCACCACCGTTGCAACATCAGGCGTGCTGCCTGGCGACGCCGTGAAGGCGGAGTCGTGTTCGACATCCAGGCTGACCGATTCCTTCACCACATGGTCCGCTTTCTGGTCGGAACTATGCTCGACATTGGCGAAGGCCGGCGGGAGCCAGCAGTGATGGCCGACCTGCTCGCACAGGAGGACAACAGGGAAGTCTCGCCGCCGGCGCCCGCGCACGCCCTGTTCCTGGAGCGTGTCGAATATCCGAAGGACCTCTACCTGAGAGCTGAATGAACCTCTACATCGAGAGCGTAGATCTGGACGAGATCAGAAACGCCGCCGCCGCCGGGCTCGCCGACGGCGTCGCGTTCTCACGCAGCGCGTCGGCGACCGACACCGGCGACGAGAGCACGCGTGAGAGGCTCGAGGAGATTTCCCGCGAGTTCGCCATTCCCGTCTGTGTTCCGGTCGCCGCCCTGAGCTCGGCGGACATCTACAGTGAGGCCCGCGAGCTGGCAAAGGTCTCCGACCACGTCATCGTCCAGATTCCGCTCGTCGAAGATTCTCTGATCCCAATGGCGCGGCTCACGGCCGAAGGCGTGGTCGTCTGCGCGACCTACGTATTCAGCCCGGCGCAGGCGATCATCGCCGCGAAGACCGGTGCCGCGGCCGTGCGAGTGACCCTCGACGATCTCGACAGTTACGGCCAGCACGCTACCCGCACCCTGGCCGACATCAAGAACGCGCTCGAGTCGGGTGGCGAGGAGTGCGACGTGATGGCTGATTCGCCACGCACCGGAGTTCAGTTCGCCGAGTGTGCGCTCGCCGGCGCCGACATCATCACCGTCACGCCCGAAGCGCTGCGCCAGCTTGTGGTGCACCCGCTCAGCGACCGCGGAGTCGACCGTTTCCTGAGCGAGCTTGCACGTCGGCCAAAGGTGCGCACTCCGACATGAAGGCGAGGTTCAGCCGCGCGCTCGGCGCGCTCCTCTTCGTAGCATGTCAGGGCGCATCGACGACGCCGTCTTCGGCACAGTCGTCGTCCACGATCCCGACCACCACCACTCAGGTGAATGCGTCGCGGCGCACTGCGATCACCGAAGCCGTCGCCCGCGTCGCGCCATCGGTGGTGACGGTGCAGACCGAAGTCGTGGAGCGGGTTCCTGCCGACGTCTTCGAGCAGTTCTTTGGCGGCAGATCCGGACAGCGGGCCGCGGCGGGACTTGGCTCCGGCTTCATCGTTCGCTCCGACGGCGCTATCCTCACCAACGCGCACGTAGTAGCGGGCGCGACGAAAATATCGGTGGCGATGAAGGACGGCACGACTTACCCGGCGCGGCTGCTCGGCAGCGACGAGACCAACGACCTCGCCGTACTCAAGATAGACGCCCACAATCTGCCCGTCGCGCCGCTCGGGTCGTCGAGCGATCTGATGATCGGTGAGTGGACCATCGCGATCGGCAACCCGTACGGCTTTCTGCTGGCGAACTCCGAGCCCAGTGTCACGGTCGGAGTGGTAAGCGGGGTGGGACGGAATCTCGCCGCGCAGAGCGAAGGATCCGGCGTTTACGTCGACATGATCCAGACCGACGCGTCGATCAACCCGGGCAATTCGGGTGGGCCGCTCGTCAACGCCGCGGGCGAAGTGATCGGCGTGAACAGCTCGATTTTCTCGCCCAGCGGTGGCTCGATCGGACTTGGCTTCGCAATCCCGATCAACCGCGCGCGGCGGGTCGCCGAGGATCTGCTCGCGCATGGTGTAGTGCGTCGGCCGTGGGTGGGACTCCAGCCCCAGATCGCGCGCGCGGTGACTCCGGGCGGTACTCGCGCGGCGAGCAATGGCGTGGTCGTGGGATCGGTGGTGCCGGGCTCACCGGCGGCCAAGGCGGGCATTCGCCCGGGCGATGTTCTGCTGCGGTCGCGAAATCGCACGCTTCACAACGCGTACGACTGGTACGCCGAACTGCTCGAGCTGCGGGTCGGCGAGAACGACACTCTTCTGGTGAAGCGGGGCCTGCGTGAGATGCCGGTCAGCGTGCAGGTCGTGGATCTTCCCGACGTCAACGCGCCGCGCGTCACGGTGCTGCGTGAGATCGAGCTCATAACTTTGACACCGCAGATTCGCGCGCAGTACCAGGTGCAAAGCCGGCAAGGCGCGCTGGTCAACCGGGTCAGTGAGCGGATCCAGGAACAGATCGGGCTCACCGCCGGCGACGTCATCGTCCAGATCAATCGCACGCCGGTCGCAACTGCGGAAGACGTCAATCGCATTCTCACGAGCTATGGTCGAGGAGCTTTACGGATGTACTTCGAGCGCGGGGGACAGATCTACGCCACGGAATTCAGCCTTCAGTAAGTGACGACAGACCGGTACAGCTCACCGTTGGCGGAGCGCTACGCATCGAAGGCGATGCTGGAGCTGTGGTCGCCGGCAACCAGGCACGGCCTGTGGCGCCGCCTCTGGCTGGCGCTCGCCGAGTCCGAGCGTGAGCTCGGCGTACCGATACCCGACGAGGCGATCGCACAGATGCGCGCGCATCTCGACAAGATCGATTTCGGGGCGGTCGCGGCATATGAGAAACGCTTCCGCCACGATGTGATGGCTCATGTTCACGCTTTCGGCGACATGGCTCCGGCAGCCAAGGCATTCATCCACCTCGGTGCGACGAGCGCCTTCGTAACTGACAACACCGATCTAATCATGATGCGCCGCGGCCTCGACTTGCTGCGGAGTCGCGCGCTAGATGTGGTGCGCTCGCTGGCGGGCTTCGCCGAGAAGTGGCGAGACCAGGCGACGCTTGGTTACACGCATCTTCAGCCAGCCCAGCTGACGACCGTCGGAAAGCGCGCGACGCTCTGGATGCAGGATCTGGTGCTGGACATCGAAGACCTCGACTATCGGCGTCGCACGCTTCCGTTCCGCGGCGTGAAAGGAACGACCGGAACCCAGGCGAGCTTTCTCGAGATCTTCGACGGCGATCACGAGAAGGTGCGGCGTCTGGACCTGATGGTCACCGAGAAGATGGGCTTCCCTGCCCCACTCGCAGTGACCGGCCAGACCTACACCCGCAAGCTCGACGCGTTCGTGCTGTCGGTCGTCGCGGGCCTCGCGGCCAGCGCGGCGAAATTCAGCAGCGACATCCGGATGCTCCAGTCATTCGGAGAGATCGAGGAGCCATTCGAGAGCGAGCAGGTCGGCTCGTCGGCGATGGCGTACAAGCGCAACCCGATGCGGTCGGAGCGCATCGCTTCCCTGGCGCGATTCGTAAACTCGCTCGAGGGGAATGCCAATCAGACCCACGCCGTCCAGTACTTCGAGCGTACTCTCGACGACAGCGCCAACCGAAGGCTCGTCATTCCGGAGATGTTCCTCTCCACCGACGCCATCCTTTTATTGATGGAGAACATTGCGCGGGGGCTGGAAGTCCATCCGGCGGTGATCGAGCGGCGGCTCGCCGTGGAGCTTCCATTCATGGCCACCGAACAGCTCATTGTGCGCGCCGTTCGCGCCGGCGGCGACCGGCAGGTAGCGCACGAGACGATCCGCAAACACAGCATCGCCGCGGCGCGCGCGATGAAGGACGGCGCTGCGACCAACGACCTTCTTGACCGTCTCGCCGGCGACAAGTCGTTTGGCGTAAAGCTCAAGGACCTCGAGGGCGCTCTCGATCCGAGGCGCTTCGTCGGACGCGCGCCGGAGCAGGTCGACGAGTTTCTGCGCGATGTCATCACGCCGCTGTTTGCCGGCGAGACCGTCAGCGTCGATCGAGAGGAGATCAGAGTCTGATGTTGATGCAAGCGAGCTCGCTGCCACTCACGAGGTACAGGCGCGGGAAAGTCCGGGACGTTTACGTGGTCGACGCCGAGCGGCTGCTGCTCGTCGCAACCGATCGGGTGAGCGCTTTCGACGTGGTGATGAAGGAGACCATCCCACATAAGGGCGCGGTCCTGACCCAGATCACCGCCTGGTGGCTGCGGCAGCTGGAAAAGACCGTCCCTCACCACCTGATCAGCGCGAACATCGCCGAAATCGTTCGCGAGGTTCCGGCGCTCCGCGATCACGAGCAGGAGCTGGCGGGACGCGCGATGCTGTGCCGCCGATCCACCGTGTTCCCGATCGAGTGCGTTGTACGCGGCTATATCTCGGGTTCAGCGTGGAAGGAGTACCGCGAGCGTGGCACCCTCGCCGGCGAGCCGCTGCCGAAAGGCCTGCGCGAGTCGGATCGCCTGGACCCGGCGATCTTCAGTCCGGCGACCAAGGCCGAACAGGGTCACGACGAGAACATCACGATCGACCGCATGCGCGCGCTGATCGGAGCCAGCGCGGCGGAGCAGCTCGAGACGATGTCGCGCCGGATCTATGAGGCTGGTCGGGTGATCGCGGCCGAGCGCGGCATCATCATCGCGGACACAAAATTCGAGTTCGGCCGGCCATCCGGCACTGGGGAAACCACCGGCGAAAAGGTTATATTGGTGGATGAAGTGCTCACTCCGGACAGCTCGCGGTTCTGGCCCGCGGACAGGTACGAGCCGGGGCACGGGCAGCCCAGCTTCGACAAGCAGCCTCTGCGCGACTATCTGGATGGCGAGCGCCGCGCCGGACGCTGGGACGGGAACTATCCGCCACCGCGGCTTCCGAAAGAAGTGATCGATGCGACGAGCGAGCGCTACCTCGACATTTATCGTCGCCTGACCGGACACTCACTCGACCCGAACGGCTAATTTTGAATTTCGCGCGCGAAGGCCTGCTTTTCATTGGAATTGCCGCTGTCATCGCCGTCAGTGCCTTCGGTTTCGCGATCAGCCGCCGCTCCTGGGGACTTTGGCTCGCCGCATTCGTCCTTCTTCTCCTCGCTTTGTGGGTCGCCTACTTCTTTCGCGACCCCGAGCGCGTCGGCGAGCGCGGACCTTCCCTGGTCGTCTCCCCCGCGGACGGTAAGCTCATCATGATCACCGAAGTCGACGAGCCGGCCTTCATACGTGGTCGCGCCATCAGGCTTTCGATCTTCATGAACGTCTTCAACGTTCACGTCAATCGATATCCGGTCAGCGGCAAGATCGGTTACGTCCACTACAACAAGGGCAAGTTCTTCAACGCCGCCGCCGAGAAATCCAGCCTTGAGAACGAGCAGATGTCGGTTGGCATCGAGGGCCCGTCGTATAAAGTGATGGTGCGACAGATCGCCGGCTTGATCGCGCGGCGTATCGTGACCTACAGCAAAGTCGGTCAGGAAGTGAAGCAGGGCGACAGGATGGGCATCATCAGATTCGGCTCCCGCGTCGATGTATTTCTGCCACTCGGATCCACCATCCGCGCGAAGCTGGGTGACGCGACCACGGCGGGAGTCACCGTGCTCGGAGAGCTGCCGCGTTGACGATCCCCACCGATCACGCCCGCCGTCACGTGAGCCGCGCCGAAGTCGATCGACCGCGCAACCGCGGTGTGATCATTCTGCCCAACGGTTTCACGCTGGCCAGTCTTTTCTTTGGCGTCTTCGCGATCGTCGCATCATCGCGCAGTCAGTTCGACACCGCCGGTCTCTACGTCGTGTTCGGCGGCGTCTGCGATGCCCTCGACGGTCGGGTTGCGCGAGCGACGGGGACCGGATCGCGATTCGGCTCCGAGCTCGATTCGCTCGTCGATGCCATCACCTTCGGGCTAGCGCCCGCGATGATCATGTACTTCGCGGTGCTCAACCGGAACGGCTGGGACTGGATCTTCTCGTTCCTGTTCACGGCGTGCGCGGTGATCCGCCTCGCCCGGTTCAACGTCGAACAGGCAGGCCGCGCCAAGAAGTATTTTCACGGACTGCCCAGCCCTGCGGCTGGAATGACGCTGGCGACTTACTACTGGTTCAGTCAGACATCGCTCTACAACCAGACCGTCGTCGGCGATCTCAACTGGACCACCGGGCTGCGCGGGCTGATGATGCTGCTCGCATTCCTGATGATCAGCAACGTCTCCTACCCCGCCGTTCCCACCGTCGGCTTCCGCAAGATCAGCGAGATACTTGGCACGCTGGTGGTGGTCGGCACCTTTATCGGCGTGTTGTTCCTGCGCAAGGAATTCTACTTTCCGGCGCTGATCTGCTACGTGCTCTACGGTCTGGCGAAGACGGTCATCTTTGGCCTTCTCGACCGCCGTCCGCGCGGGGATTCGCCGACCATCGACGATGACGACGAGCCGCTGCTTCTCTCGAGTGTCGGAGTGATTGATACCGGTCGCGAGGTCATCCCGCACCGCCAGCATCGACGCAGACGTCGCCGCCGGCCGCCTGGTTCCGGCGAATCGCCGCGAGGACCGGGCAATCTTCCACCGTCAGGCCCGAGCGGAGGGCAATCGTGAAGTCGACGTTTCGCATCGCCGTGCACATCACGCCACGCAAGGGGCTTCTGGATCCTCAGGGGAACGCCGTGAAGGGCGCGCTTCATACTCTTGGATTCAAACCCGTGCGGGACGTGCACGTCGGCAGATACATCATCATCGAGACCGAGGCGTATGACGCCATCGCGGCCGAAGAAGCGGTCACCGAGATGTGCCGAAAGCTGCTCGCAAACCCCGTGACCGAAGATTTCGAGATAGAATCGGCGGTGCCGGCGTGAAATTCGGAGTCGTCACCTTCCCCGGCTCCAACTGCGATTACGACGCCTACCACGCCGTCACGGAAGTGCTTGGCGAGGAGGCGGTTTATCTCTGGCACAAGGATCACGATCTCCAGGGCTCGGACGTCGTCATCCTCCCCGGGGGTTTCAGTTACGGAGATTACCTGCGCGCCGGCGCGATCGCGCGGTTCAGTCCGATCATGCAGGAAGTCACCGCCCACGCCAGAGCCGGCGCGCCGGTGGTCGGCTTCTGCAACGGATTCCAGATCCTCTGCGAGGCGGGACTTCTTCCCGGCGCTCTGCTTCGCAACGCACATCTGCAGTTCGTTTCCGCCGCGGTTCATCTGCGTGTGGAGAACGCGGATACGGTCTTCACCAACCTCTACGAGCGCGGCGAGCTGCTCCGCATTCCGATCGCGCACGGCGACGGCAGATTCGTCGCCACCGAGGACATGCTCGATGAGCTCGAGGGTGAGAGCCGTGTTATCTTCAGGTATGCGGACGCCAATGGCAACATCAGCGCGGACGCCAACCCGAATGGCTCCGAGCGCAACATCGCCGGCATCATCAACGAAGGCCGGAATGTGCTCGGAATGATGCCACACCCCGAGCGCGCCTGCTCTCCCCTGCTCGGCTCGACCGACGGCATTCGTCTGTTCGAGTCCATCCTCAGCCGAGTGGCCGCGTGATGTCGCAGGTCTCTCCGCGTCCCGGCGACCCGGTAATCACTCCCGAGCTCGTCGCCGAGCACGGTTTGACGAGCGGCGAATACGACCGGCTCGTCACAATGCTCGGGAGACAGCCGACGTTTACGGAGCTAGGAATCGTCAGTGCGCTGTGGAGTGAGCACTGCTCCTACAAGCACTCCCGCCCGATTTTGCGGACTCTTCCTACCACTGCGCCTTACGTGCTCCAGGGCCCCGGAGAAAACGCCGGCGTGATCTCGATCGGTGACGGGCTTGCCGTCGCGTTCAAGATCGAATCGCACAACCATCCTTCGGCGGTTGAGCCCTACCAGGGAGCGGCCACGGGGGTAGGCGGAATTCTACGGGACGTGTTCACTATGGGCGCCCGGCCGGTCGCACTGCTCAACAGCCTTCGGT
>DASSNV010000006.1:0-12506 GCA_035701245.1 Gemmatimonadaceae bacterium
GAGGCGAGCGATGCTCGCCTCTTTTTTTTTCAACTGAATGGGCGGAGGCTGGTGAACTGCAACTGAACGGGCGGGAGGCGTCAGTTTGTAGGCGCCGGTAGGCAAAGGTTACGACCGTAGGACGTACTCTCGGTGCGAAACGGAGTTGCCTTTGGAGTGAATCGCGCGGCGGAATGTCCCACGGTCGTTACCGCTCGCCTCTCGCCCGGCCACCTGACGCCTCCCGCCCGTTCAGTTGCATCCCGTCATTAGCGAGTTGGGAGTGTGCGCCGTGATGCAGAAAACCCCGTCACGTGTGACGGGGTTTCGGTAGTAACGCGCCCGGAGAGACTCGAACTCCCAACCTTCTGATCCGTAGTCAGATGCTCTATCCAATTGAGCTACGGGCGCAGCTTCGAACGGCATCGCGGACTGCTGACAACTGCCTGCTCCGTGCGCCATTCGGGCGGCGTACACAGATGGGCGGTACAAGACTCGAACTTGTGACCTCCACGATGTCAACGTGGCGCTCTAACCAACTGAGCTAACCGCCCTCTCCTATCGCGCCGGAGAGCGGGAAACGGGACTCGAACCCGCGACCCCAACCTTGGCAAGGTTGTGCTCTACCAACTGAGCTATTCCCGCGAAACAAACAAGCGTTCTTGTCGCTACCGCTAGCCATGGAGGTGAGGGGAATCGAACCCCTGACCTCTTGAATGCCATTCAAGCGCTCTCCCAACTGAGCTACACCCCCGGCGTCCTCCCGCCGGAGGCGCGACACCGCCCGACAGGAACCGCGAAGGATATCCAAGGGTAGTATCGATGTCAAGAAAATCTCCCTGGCTAAAACGGCAACGGCCAGTATCTTGCAGCGCTTCTACAACCTGAATTTTTCGCTTACAGCATAACGCAATCGGTTCCGCGTTTTCGGGTTGTCGAACACCATCATCCGCTCGCACTGCTGGCCTGTAAAAAGGACTGCATTCGCACAGGCTTTCACTGTTGTACCAAGAGGTATGCACTAATGGCTGAAGTAAAGCGTCGCCGCAAAACGGCCGTCGCAGGAATCGCTCCCAACGAGCCGGAACGGGACATTCTCGATCAGTACCTATATGAGGTCAGCACCTATCCGCTCCTCAAAGGTACCGAGGAGATCGAGGTTGCCCGTCGGATTCGTGCCGGCGATCCGGACGCTCTCCAGGAGCTCGTGCAGCGCAATCTGCGCTTCGTGATCTCCGTTGCAAAGAAATACCAGAACCGCGGCATGCCCCTCATCGACCTGATCGGTGAAGGCAACGTCGGTCTGCTCACTGCTGCGCGGAAGTTCGACCCGGATCAAGGCGTCAAATTCATCTCGTACGCGGTGTGGTGGATCCGCCAGGCGATTCTGTCGTCGCTCGCCCGCCAGGGCCGCACCGTTCGCGTTCCGCTCAATCGCACCGCGGATCTCTCGCGCATCATCAAGGCGTCGGAGATTCTGCGTCAGAAGATGCGCCGCGAGCCGACTCCCGAGGAGCTCTCGCAGCTCACCGGGCTGTCGGTGGATGTCGTTCAGTCGCTCGCCGCCCTCAACACCGGCGACGTGCGACTCGATGCACCCATGGATCCGGAAGGCGATCGCTCGCTCATCGAGCGCTTCGTCGCCGACGAGATGCCCGACACCGAGGAAGAGGCGATGAACCGCTTCCTCAACGACGAGATCGAGACGGCGCTTTCCACGTTGCCTCCGCGTGATGCGAAGGTCCTCAGGCTGTACTTCGGTCTCGAGGGCGGACGCGAGCACACCCTCGAGGAGATCGGCTCGCTGCTCGGCGTCACCCGCGAGCGCGTCCGCCAGCTCCGCGATCGTGCTTTGAAGAGACTGCGCGAAGGAGATGTGGGCCGGGCGCTAGGGTCCTTCGCGGCGTAATCGTCTTTGCACTTTGGAAAAAGGGACGAGCAAATGCTCGTCCCTTTTTTGTTGGGGACTCGTACTGCGACTAACGGCATTGCTGATCTCGAACTAACTGTGGACGCGGACGGTCCGCGTCTTTGGTTAGTTCGGACTTAGCAATGCCGTTGGTCGCAGTAAGAGTTCCCGACTGGAACCCCTTCCGCCCTCGCGTAAACTAGACATATTTGTGACATGATCAAGCTCATCGACGTCTACAAAGCCTTTGGAGCAAAAAAAGTCCTGGAGGGCTTTTCGCTCGAGGTCGATGAGGGTGAGACGATGGTGCTGATCGGGTACTCGGGCACCGGAAAGTCGGTCGCCATCAAGCACATCGTCGGTCTGCTCGAGCCCGATCGCGGCACCGTCTGGGTCGATGGCCTCGAGGTTCCGAAGCTCCACCGCGACGAGCTCTACGCCCTTCGCTCCAAAATCGGCTACGTCTTCCAGTTCGCCGCGCTCTTCGATTCGCTCAGCATCGGCGACAACGTCGCGATGGGACTGCGCAAGGAAGGACGGATGTCGGAGAAGGAGATCGCAGGTCGCGTCGCCGAAGCCCTCGAGCTCGTCGATCTTCCCGGCGTAGAATCAAAATTTCCGGCGGAGCTCTCGGGCGGAATGCGAAAGCGCGTTGGAATTGCGCGCGCCATCGCGCGGCAGCCCAAGTATCTCCTCTACGATGAGCCGACCACCGGCCTCGACCCCGTCACCAGCGCCATCATCGATCAACTGATGATCCGCATGCGCGAGAAGCTCGGCGTCACCAGCATCGTCGTCACCCACGACATGCGCAGCGCGTCGACCGTCGGCTCCCGCATCGCAATGCTGTACGAGGGGAAGGTGCGCCAGGTCGGGACCGTCGACGAGATCATGCATACCCACGATCCCATCGTCAAACAATTCATCGAAGGCAAACCGGATCTCGATCTGGTCGAGGCAGGCGTCTGAGCGTGACGGCGACCAACGGCGCGACGATGCCGACGCTCGTGGTGCGCCTCGACCGCGAGCGCGCCCGCGCACTGCTTCGATCCGCGTTTCCGCGACGGAAATGGAAGATCATCTCCACCCGCTCGGCCGAAGAAATGGAAGCGGTGTTCCGCCGCGTGCTCGTCGACGCCGCGCTGATCGACCTCGGCGCGCCCGATGACGACGTCTGGAAGGCAGCCGCCTTCGCCGCCGAGTTTCCGAGCGCGCCCTTCTTCGCGATCATGCCCCTTCGGCCGTCAGATACTCCGACGGTTGCGCGCTGTGTTTCGCTCGGCTTCATCGATGTGATTGTCGAGGGTGTCGACGACAATCAGGCGCGCGACCTCGTCCAACCCCACGCTTTCTCGGCGCGCTTCCGCCATGCGCTGCTCGATCCCCCGCACGTCCTCGGGCTCACGACGCCGCTCCAGAAGCACGCCTGGGAGGTGATCGTCGAGCACTCCGGCCGGCCGGTCACGACCAAGGAGCTGGCCAGGGCGGTGGGCCTGAGTCGCGAGCATCTGAGTCGCAACTTCGCGCGCCCGGGCGCGCCGAACCTGAAACGCGTGATCGATCTGGTCCGCCTGATCGCCGCTGCGGAGATGGCAAAGAATCCCGGCCACGATATCCGCGACATCGCCCGGATTCTGGACTTCGCCTCGTCGTCCCACCTCGCCGTCACCGCGCAAAGGATTTTCGGGACGAGGCCGGCATCTCTTGCTCGGCTCAGGACTACCGATCTAATAGACAGGTTTGCGCAGGGGAGAACGAGGAGCCGAACCTAAAGATTAAAGAAGACTACCGGCGGGAGGCCTTGGGCCACACGGCTTGAGGCCGGGTGCTAAAGCGATGTGTCGTTTCAGCCCGTGGCCTCGAGCCGGCCCGCCCACGGCCTCCCGCCGGTAGTCTTCCGTTTGCAGTTCCGCGTAATCGTCCGTTGCGTAGGTAAACCTGGACTTCGGACTGGCCCGCCTTTTCCAGTGCCCTCCCTGTTGTCCCTGAACCGGGCTTGTGATAAATTTCACAAGCTTCGAAATCCCTATGCCGAACGGGGTTCCGAGCCTCCCGCCAACCAGCTCTGAACACAATCGACCATGCCCACTGATACGATACTTCGCCCCGGCGAAATCAAGGACATACTCCTCCGCGAGATCGAAGCGGCCGACCTCCACGAGCTCGATGTCGAAGAGGTCGGCACCGTCCTCGAGGTAAAGGACGGCATCGCCCGCATCTACGGTCTCAAGAAAGCGATGGCCGGCGAGATGCTCGAGGTCACCTCGTCCGAGACCGGCGAGAAGATCACCGCCCTCGCCCTCAACCTCGAGGAAGACAACATCGGCTCGGTGGTGCTGGGCGACTACCTCCAGCTCAAGGAAGGCGATGAGGTCCGCCGTACCGCCCGCGTGCTGGAAGTGCCCGTCGGCCACGAGCTCGTCGGACGCGTCGTAGATCCGCTCGGCCGCCCGCTCGACGAAGCCGGCCCGATCAACTCCAAGCGCACCCGCAAAGTCGAGTCGGAAGCTCCCGGCATCATCGTGCGCCAGCCGGTAAAGGAGCCGCTCCAAACCGGTATCAAGGCAATCGACTCGATGATTCCGATCGGTCGCGGCCAACGCGAGCTCATCATCGGCGATCGCGGCACTGGTAAGACGGCGATCGCGATCGATACCATCATCAACCAGAAGGGCACCGGGGTCATCTGCGTTTACGTCGCGATCGGTCAGAAGAATTCCACCGTCGCGTCCGTCGTCGAGAAGCTGCGCCAGGCCGGTGCGATGGAGTACACCATCGTCGTCGTTGCCGGCGCGTCGGATCCTGCGCCGATGCAGTACATCGCACCGTACTCCGGCTGCGCGATGGCCGAGTTCTTCATGTACGACGAAGGAATGCCGACGCTTTGCGTGTACGACGACCTGTCGAAGCAGGCCGCCGCGTATCGCCAGCTATCGCTGGTGCTCCGGCGCCCGCCGGGCCGCGAGGCATTTCCGGGCGACGTGTTCTATCTCCACTCCCGGCTGCTCGAGCGCGCCGCCAAGCTGAGCGAAGATCAGTCGATCGTCGACGGCACCAGCATCAAGAAGGCGGGCGGATCACTGACCGCGCTCCCGATTATTGAGACCCAGGCCGGCGACGTGTCGGCGTACATCCCGACCAACGTCATCTCCATCACCGACGGTCAGATCTTCCTCGAGGCGGATCTCTTCTTCGCCGGTGTTCGCCCCGCCGTGAACGTCGGTATTTCCGTTTCACGCGTTGGTGGATCCGCGCAAGTAAAAGCAATGCGCTCGGTCGCCGGCCGACTCCGTCTCGACCTCGCGCAGTACCGCGAGCTCGAAGCATTCAGCTCCTTTGCGTCGGATCTTGATGCGGCAACGAAGAAGCAGCTCGAGCGTGGCGCGCGCACCGTCGAGATCCTCAAGCAGCCTCAGTACCAGCCGATGCCGGTCGAAGAGCAGGTGATGGTGATTTACGCCGTCACCAATGGCTTCCTCGACCAGATTCCGGTGAACAAGATCAAAGAGTGGGAAAAGGATTTCCTCGGCTTCATGGGCGGCCAGTTCCCGCAGGTACCGCAGAAGATCCGCACCGAGAAGGTCCTCTCGAAGGAGATCGAGGCCGATCTCAAGAGAGGGATCGAGGAGTTCAACCAGAAGTTCGCACCGGCGAAGCGTTAGAGCATGGCCAAGGGTCGCGAGCTCAAGGGACGGATCAAGTCCGTCGAGAACACCCGCAAGATCACGCGGACGATGGAGATGGTGGCCACGTCCAAGATGAAGCGCGCGCAGGATCGCGTCGTCGCGGCGCGGCCTTACGCCAACTCGCTCACCGACGTCATCGCCAATCTCTACACGCCAGAGCTGGCAGAGCGTTTCCCGTTGATGCGACAGCCGGCCGCGATAAAGAAGGCCGCTGTGATCCTGCTCACCAGCAATCGCGGCCTCGCCGGCGCATTCAACGCCAACCTGCTCAAGGAAGCGCGGAATCTTCTTGGGCGGCTCGGCCAGCAGGGCGTCGATCCCGAGCTTCACGTCGTCGGCAAGAAGGGCATCGGATACTTCCGATATGTCGGACGCGCCGTTGCCTCGAGCCGCACCGACATTACCGGCCAGCCGACGGCGCTCAACGCCGCGGAGCTCGTCGATGCGCTGATCGATCGGTTCGCTACCAGCGACATCGATGCGGTCTACGTCATCTACTCGAAATTCAATTCGGCGCTTTCCACTCCGCCGACCTCGCAGCAGGTATTGCCCGTTACACCGCCGGAGCGCAAAGGCGCGCAGCCCGACTACATTCTGATGCCGTCGGCGGAAGCGATCCTCACCGAGTTGCTCCCATCCTATGTGCGTAACTCGGTTTACCGGGCGCTCGTCGAGAACGAGGCGTCGTTCCAGAGCGCTCAGCGCACTGCAATGAAGAACGCCACCGACAACGCTGGCGAGATGCTCAACGTTTTGCGACGCACCTTCAACCGCGCCCGTCAGGCGCAGATCACGCAGGAGATCGCCGAGATCGTCGGCGGTGCTGCTGCGCTACAGGGGTAATCATGGCAACAGCCGTCCGCACCGAGAGAAAGAAGCCCGCGGCCGAGACCACCAAAGCGAACATTGGCAAGGTGGTGCAGGTCATCGGACCCGTGCTCGACGTCGAGTTCGAGGCAGAGCACCTCCCGGAGATCTATAACGCGCTAAGAATCCGCGAGAAGTCGGATTCAGGCGCCGACATCGACGTCACCGTCGAAGTCCAGCAGCACATTGGCCGCAACCAGGTACGCGCGGTGGCGATGTCGTCGACCGACGCCGTGGTGCGTGGAATGAACGTCGAGGACACCGGTGCACCGATCAAGGTGCCGGTTGGTGAAGCAGCGCTTGGCAGAATTCTGAACGTGCTGGGCGAGCCGGTGGATAACGGGCCGGCGATTCCCGCCAACGTCGAGCGCTGGCCGATCCATCGTCCGGCTCCCGAGTTCGCGAACCTCGAGCCCAAGACCGAAGTCTTCGAGACGGGCATCAAGGTCATCGATCTGATTGCGCCGTTCGTGAAGGGTGGAAAGATCGGACTGTTCGGCGGCGCCGGCGTCGGAAAAACCGTCGTCATCATGGAGCTGATCAACAACGTCGCCAAGGGCCACGGCGGCAAGTCGGTGTTCTGCGGCGTCGGCGAGCGCACCCGCGAAGGCAACGATCTGTATCTGGAGATGAAGGAATCGGGCGTCATCAACTCTGCGGCTTTGATCTACGGGCAGATGAATGAGCCGCCGGGAGCGCGTCTCCGCGTCGGTTTGAGCGGTCTCACCGTCGCCGAGTATTTCCGCGACGTCGAGAACGCCGACGTGCTGGTGTTCATCGACAACATCTTCCGCTTCACCCAGGCCGGATCCGAAGTGTCGGCGCTGCTCGGCCGCATGCCGAGCGCGGTGGGTTATCAGCCGACACTGGCGACGGAGATGGGCGACCTGCAGGAGCGAATCACGTCGACCAAGAACGGGTCGATCACGTCGGTGCAGGCGATCTACGTTCCCGCCGACGACATCACCGATCCGGCGCCGGCGACCGCGTTCGCGCACCTCGACGCGACGGTGGTGTTGTCGCGCGCGATCACCGAGCTGGGCATCTATCCCGCGGTCGATCCGCTCGCGTCGTCGTCGCGAATCCTGGACGCGCAGTTCATCGGAGATCGCCACTATAAGGTAGCCACCGATGTGCAGCGCATCCTGCAGCGCTACAAGGAGCTGCAGGACATCATCGCGATTCTGGGAATGGACGAACTGTCGGAAGAGGACAAGCTCGTCGTCGGACGTGCGCGGAGAATTCAGCGCTTCATGTCGCAGCCGTTCGCGGTCGCCGAGCAATTCACCGGCATCAAGGGCCAGTATGTGAAGCTCGAGGAGACCATCTCGTCATTCGAGCGCCTCGTCGCGGGCGAGTTCGATCAGTATCCGGAGCAGGCGTTCTTCATGCAGGGCGGCATCGACGGCGTCGTCGAGGCGGCGAAGAAGCTCTCGGCGAGCTGATGCTCAAGGTCTCAGTCATCTCGCCCGAGGCGGTGTTGTTCGAGGGCGAGGCGGAGTCGGTTGTCGCGCCCGCGCACGACGGGGAGGTGGGAATTCTTACCGGTCACGCGCCGCTGATGGCGCTGCTCGGCGAAGGCGAGCTCCGGCTTGGCGGCTCATCTGGTCGTCGCTTCAACGTCAGCGGCGGATTTATGCAGGTGCTTGACGATCAGGTCCGAGTCGTAACGGAGAGGGCGAGCGCAGGGTAGAGTTCTCAGCGGGATCCGACGGTAGTAACTGCAAACCGAAGAGTACCGGCCGGGGGCCATGGGCGGGCCGGCTCGAGGCCGGGGGCTCGTTTCGTAAGGATCACCGAAGACTACCAGCTAATGGCGGTGAGCGGAGCGGCTGGCGGCGCCGAGCATTGTTGGGAAACAGCACCCGCAGCCGACGCCACGGAGCTCAGCCCAACAGTTCCACTTTTGCGAGTGCAGTGCATCCAACCGCGCTCGGAGCCGCCGGCTGCTCCGCCCATTTCTCCCAGCTGGTAGTCTTCCTTTGATCTATAAGAAACGGGCCCGCGGCCGCCAGCCGGCCCGCCCACGGCCGCCCGCCGGTAGTCTTCTTCTGCAGTTCCCAACCCGTAGATTCGCTCCTTACCGCGGGTTTACACGCAGTTGACCGGTCCTTTACTGTCGTTGACCCGTCGTTGACAGCACTCTGACCACCAGTCAAGTTTCCAGCACTGGCAATCCCGGAACCCCGGGCTGGGGATTTCGGGCAAGCATCGTGTTCGTCGGCGACCGTCGCATTCCGCGTCGGCACTGCTGATCGAACCCACGACATAGTCGGCCGCGAAGAGATCGGGCTGGATCACTTCGCGCCACCGACACGTCCTATCCCGTTTCACTTTCTGCGAGGTGTAGTATGGGAAAGACTGGTAAGATCTCTCGCTTGCTTGCGCTGGCGAGCGTGGCGCTTTGGTGTGCGCCCGCCATCGCTCAGGCACAAGGAACGACCATTAGCGGTCAGGTAACTGGCGCTGGTGGAGCACCGGTAATCGGTGCGAGTGTGAGCATTCCGACGTTGCGCGTCGGGGCTTTCACAGACGAACAGGGGCGATACACGTTCACCGCGCCCGCATCGGCAAATGGAACGACCGTCACAGTCATGGCAAGACGCCTCGGCTATCAGCCAAGCTCGGCGTCGGTCGCACTGGCCGGCAGTCCGATCAGCCAGAACTTCAGCCTCTCGGCCACGGCAACAGAGCTTCAGGGCGTTGTAGTGACGGCGCTCGGCGAGACCAGAGAGAAGAGTCAGCTGGGTACGGCGCAGCAACAGATCAGCAGCACCGAGCTGAACGAGACCAAGACCATGAACGTGGTCAACAGCATTCAGGGTAAGGTCTCCGGTGTAACGATCACCGGCTCGGGCACCGTCGGCGGTTCCAACCGCATCCTGCTGCGCGGCGCGAACTCGATCAGCGGCAACAACTCGCCGCTCTTCATCATCGACGGCGTCGCCGTCTCCAACGCCGACCGCGGGTCAGGGCCGGGCGGTGGATTCGACTTCGGTAGCGCGATCTCCGATATCAATCCTGAAGACATCGCCACGATGAGCGTGCTGAAGGGCCCCAACGCGGCTGCGATCTATGGATCGCGCGCGGCGAACGGCGTCATCATCATGACGACCAAGCGCGGAGCCAACAGCGGTGGAAAGATGCGCACCGAGGTCAGCTCCACGTACACTTGGGAAAAGCCATCGATTCTTCCTGAATACCAGAATCTTTACGGTCAGGGTGCTGCCGGCCAGTTCGAGTTCGTCGATGGTCAGGGTGGCGGAACCGAGGATTACAACGACCAGAGCTTCGGCCCCCGACTCGACGGCCGTCTGATCGCGCAGTTCACCAGCCCGCGAGCTGCGGACGGATCTCTGATCCCGATTCCATGGGTCGCGCACCCGAACAACGTTGAGAGCTTTTTCAACACCGGTCACACCTTCTCGAACAATGTCGCGTTCAGCGGCGGAACCGAGCGCGCGAACGCGCGTATGTCGTTCGGGTCGGACCAGGTCGAGGGCTACATCCCGAACAACTCGTTCCACAAGATGAACGGGTTGCTCAATGCGGCGCTGAAGATCAACGACCGTCTCAGCTCAGACGCCAGCCTCCAGTACGTCCGCAATACCGGCCTCAACCGCCCGGGCGTCGGTTACACCCAAAGCGTGCTCGAGCAGTTCGTATGGTTCGGCCGTCAGGTCGATCTCGAGGCGCTGCGCAATACGTACAACCAGAGCGGAGCGCTGAACAACGGTCCGGCCAACCGTGAATTCAACTGGAACTACAGCTTCCACAACAATCCATTCTGGCTCCAGTACGACAACCCGGAAAGCGACATCCGCGATCGGTTCATCGGCAACGTCTCGGCGACGTATATGCTCGCTGATGGTATCAACGCGAGTGTCCGCACCGGGTCCGACATCTATCGTTACAACATCGATCAGCGTTTCGGTCCGGGCGATGTCCGTCAGGGCACCATCGTGGATCCTGCGTACTTCGGCGGATTCACCAACCTCACCGACTACAACAACGAGAATACCACCGACGCGACGCTCAGGATCAACCGCGGCCTTGGATCGCATCTGCTGGTGAATGCGACCGGCGGCGTGGCCACACGTCGGACGACGTACAACTTCAATAGCGCGCAGACGGGCGGTCTCACCGTGCCGGGGATCTACAACGTCTCCAACGCGGCGATCACCCCGACCCTCGGTCAATCGACGCAGCGCCGCCAGACCAACAGCGCATATGCCTCGGCTGACTTCACGTTGAATGGTTGGTGGACCCTCGGCGGTACGATGCGCAACGACTGGTCGTCGACACTGCCGAAGGAAAACAATTCCTACTTCTATCCATCGGTCAACACCGCGATCGTGCTGACGGACGCCGTTCCGGCGATCAAGAATGGCATTCTCTCCTACGCCAAGCTGCGCGCATCGACAGCGAGAGTAGGGGCCGACGCCGATCCGTACCTCTTGAGAACCACCTACAGCGGTCTGAGCACCAAGTTCGATGGTCTGCCGCAATTCTCACTGCAGGACGCGCTGGCGAATGGTGACCTCAAGCCCGAAATAACTCACTCCAACGAAGCGGGTCTCGAGCTCGGCTTCTTCAATGGGCGGGTGACTTTCGACGGCAGCATCTACGACAAGTACACCACCAACCAGATTTTCAACGCCCCGGTTTCGTCGACGACGGGCTTCACCTCGAAGTCGATCAACGCCGGCGAGATCAGCAACAAGGGCCAGGAGTTCCTGCTCAGCGTCATGCCGATCGAAACGGCGGGCGGATTCTCCTGGAACAGCATCTTCAATTATGGCCGCAACAAGAGCAAGATCACGGAGCTGGCACCGGGCGTAAAAACGCTCGCATTGGGCAGCCTTTTCACTGCACGGCTCGAAGCTCGCCTCGACAAGCCTTACGGCGCGCTGATGGGCAATTCGTGGCTGCGCGACGCCCAGGGCAACCTGCTGCTCAAGAACGGTTTGCCGCAGCGCGATCCTGCGTCCGCGGGATACCAGCACTACTTCGGCAGCGTTCAGCCGCAGTGGACAGGCGGCTGGGGCAACACGCTGACCTACAAGAACCTCAGACTGTACGGTCTGCTCGACTTCCACGTGGGCGGCAAGCTCGCCAGCATCACCAACATGTGGGGCGACTACACCGGCGTTCTGTCGCGCACGATTGCGGGGCGCGAGGTTGACTGGGACAAGCCGGGCTACGTGGTCAAGGGCATCGACCAGGCAACCGGACAGCCGAATACCAAGGCAGTCACTGCCGAGACGTACTGGCAGTGCATCTCGTACAACTGCGGTCAGGTCATCGAGGACCACATTTACGATGCCACCTACACCAAGCTGCGCGAGCTGAGCCTCGTCTTCGACCTGCCTCAGACCCTCGCCGGCCGCTTCAACGCCAGCGCGATCACCGTCGGTCTCACCGGTCGCAACCTGAAGACCTGGACCAAGGTGCCGAACATCGACCCCGAGTTCTCGTATCAGACGGGAAACAACCAGGGTATCGAATTCGCTTCAATGCCGAATCCGCGGGTGTGGGGATTCAACGTCCGCATCACGCCGTAACCCATTAACCGGAACTGATGACAATGATCAATAAAACCATCTTGAGAGTGGGTTCGGCGTTGTCGATTGCCCTCGCTGTGGCGGGGTGCAACAACGACAGCATCACCAATCTCAACAAGAACCCGAACAGCCCCGAGGATGTACCGCCGGGCCCGCTGTTCACCGAGGCTTCACGCCTCTCGACTTCGCGCTGGTTCGGCGGCATCGATCTGCGGACGTATGAGTGGATCGTGCAGCACCTCTCCGAAGTCCAGTACAACGACGAGGATCGCTACCTCCGAGTTCACGCAGCCGACACCGAAGGCTCGTTCAACGGCGCGTACGCTGGCGAGCTGAAGGACCTGACGCAGATCATCAACAAGGGTCTCTCGACCAACCAGCCGGGAGTCTACGGCCCGGCGATGGCGCTGCGCACCCTCGTCTTCTCGTTCGTCACCGACTCCTGGGGCGATGTGCCATACTCGGCGGCGCTCAAGGGGGACTCGGTGGGAACGTCGCTCA
>DASSNV010000007.1:0-7517 GCA_035701245.1 Gemmatimonadaceae bacterium
TGTCGGCGACCGAGATCACCGTATACCTCCCCGGTGCGACAGACCAGTGACTCGTGGCGTATGCTTCATCGACATCCATGTTCTGAGTCTCGATGGTCAGCTTCCCGCCCTTCGGCATTGCGTCGCGCGCGTTGACGCAGAGGTTCACCACCACCTGCTCCAGCTGCGACTTGTCGATCTTCACCACCGGGTTGTCGTCCGTGAGCACTGTCGTCAGCTCGATGTCTTCGCCGATCAGTCTCTTGAGGATGCCTTCGGCAGTTGAAACGACGCCGTTCACGTCCACCAGCCGGGGCTGAATGACTTCCTGGCGACTGAACGAAAGCAGCTGTCTGGTGAGCGATGCCGCGGCAACTGCCGCATCCCTGATCTGCTCGAGGTCTTCGCGCTGCGAGCCTTCCTCTTCGCTGTCGCCAAGCAGCAGGTCGGTGCAGCTCATGATCACCGTGAGGAGGTTGTTGAAGTCGTGCGCGACTCCTCCGGCGAGCCGGCCCACCGCGTCCATCTTCTGCGCCTGCCGGAACTGCGCCTCGAGCGCGCGCTTCTCGGTGACATCGCGGAAAGCGCTGATGCGGCCCGGCCGACCACCGATGTTGTGTGGCTTGGTCATCGCCTCCAGGATGATCTTCCGCCCGGTGCGGTGCTTGCCGACGAACTCGTACATGCCCTCGGTCTGATTTTGCGCCCGCTCTCTCACCATCGCCAGCGATTCCTCGGCGAGGAAGTCGGTCACCGGACGACCGATCACCTCGTCGACGTTGTAGCCGAAGATCTCGGCGAATCCGCGGTTCGCATCGCGCACGATGTCGTCCACCACGATGTCGATCCCGTCGAACGACGCCTCGGTAATCTTGCGAAAGCGTGCTTCGCTCTCCTCCATCTGCGCCAGCTGGTGTTGCAGGGTCTGCTGCGCTGACGCGACCCGCAGTGCCATTGTCTCGAACGCGCGGCTCAACTGGCCGAGCTCGTCGGAGCGAGGCAGCTCGACGTGTCGCGAGTAGTCGCCGAGGGTGATCGCTACCGCTGCTTCGCGCAGGTCACTGAGCGGACGCGTGATGTTGCGCGACAATTTCCAGAGCAGAAACGCGGTCAACGCCAGCAGTGCCACGCCGAAGATCGTCGCGTTGCGCAGAAATGCGTCAACTGGCCCCATTACGTATCCGCGGGGCAGCTCGACGAGAAGCGTCCAGGGCGTACCGGCAATGCGCTGCTGAATCGCGTACTTGGAGCCGCCGTCCTCGCCGCTGCGGGTGTACTCTATGACCTGGTGGGCTTTGCTTCCGGAGATCGGCGGCGCGTCGGCCTTGAGCCAGAAGTTGGACCACAGATTTCCGGAAGAATTGCCGACGTAGACGCCGGCGCCCGGCCCGATCAGATCAGCCACTGCCTTTCCACCGTTCGGCGCGGCCGAAAGGTGTCCACGCTCTACGAGGTAGCCGATGACCTTTCCTTTCTCGAGAACCGGTGCGCCGATCACGAACACCGGCGTGTCGGCGACGAGGTGCAGCGGCCCCACGACCGCCGAGTCGTGCTGTGCGTTGATGCCCAGAATGCGGGTTTTAGCCGCCGACGGTACACCCTCGAGGCCGGGATCGGTCGTGAGCAGAGTCTCGCCGCGCTCGTTCCACAGCGAGATGTCGACGAACTGCTTTGTCGACGCCCGCATGGTGGTGAGCAGCTTGGTAGCCGCGGCGCGGGTGGCCGGCGAGGGAGCTGCGAGGAACGATCTGAATTCCGGCTTCTCCGCGTCGCGACGAATCACTCCGCCCATGCGCGTGATGCTGGTCTGCAGCATGTCGGCGACCTGACCGGTGACTTTGTCGAGTCGCTCCTGCGCGGCGCCAACGGCAGACCGACGCACCTGCACATACGCGAACACCATCGCCGCGATGATGGCCGTCGCGAGCAGCGCGGTCATCGACAGCGGCAGTCGCAGCTGAATCGACTGGAAGTTCGTTACGCTCGCCGTCGCGCCCGAATCGATCGCCGGCTCGCGTTGCGCGGGCGTGGGTGCCTGTGCGCGTACGATTGACTTGCTCAAAAGCAGTTGCGAAAGGGGCGAAAGGCTTACCAGGAAAAACCCTGGCGCCGTCCGCCGTGATCTCACTCTCTCCAGAGCAGACGCAACTATTCCGCGCGAGGCAACGCACTGATACACGAGATGTCTATTTCATATCACCGGACTGTCTATTTCTTATCACTTAAGCGCGTTTTCGGCCGGGAAAACACGTAGCGTCGGTTTACAGCACGCGGATCGCAATCGTATGTTTGGCAGCGCGCTTCGGGTGTTTTGGAATCCGCACCGCGCGAAATGCGTCGTAACCGACGGTGTTTTTTGACCTTTTTCCGGTCGGCTCGTCTTGAGGATGCGGTTGGAAAGTCTCCAAAGGGGAAATCAGCGGGAGCCGACAGATTGTTCGGTCCCGCTGATTTTTTTTTTGCGCCAGCTGCTACGCTCCGCCGGGCAGAAACGCCCGCACGGCATCGATGGTGTCCGCCTCCTCCGGCCGCTTGTCGGGGCGATAGCCCTTGACGCGCGCGAACCTCAGCGCGACTCCGCCCGGATACTGGCTGCTGCGCTGCACTTCGTTGAAGGCCACTTCTACGACGACTTCGGGCCGCACGTGGACGATGTGTCCTTCGCGACTTACCTCGCGCGCGAGGAATTCACGCGTCTGCCACTCGAGCATCTCGTCGGTCATGCCCTTGAAGGTCTTGCCGAGCATCACGAATCCGCCGCTTGCAGGATCGCGCGCACCGAGGTGAATGTTGCTCAACCAGCCCTGCCTGCGGCCCGAGCCCCATTCTATCGCCAGCACCACCAGGTCCAGGGTGCGCGCTTCCTTGACCTTTATCCACGCCGAGCCGCGCCTGCCCGCCGCGTACGGCGCCGACATCAGCTTAACCATCACACCCTCGTGCCCACTGGCTATTGCCTCTTTCTGGAATCGCGCGGCGTCTTCAGCGCTCCCGGTTACCACGCGCGGGACGCGCAGCGCCGGCGTCGTGATTCGCTCGAGTCGCTCCAGTCGCGTCGCCAGCGGCTCGTCGACGAGAGTCTCATCATCGTGCAACAGCACATCGAAGAAGAAGGGCGTTAGCGGCAGCTCGTCGCGCAGCTTGAGCACGTCGATGCGGCGGCCGAACCGGCGCATCGTATCCTGAAACGAAAGCGGCCGTCCATCCGGCGCGAGGGCGATGACTTCGCCGTCGAGAATGAGCTCTCGCGCGGGAAGTGCTGCGACTGCTTCGACGACTTCGGGAACCGCCGCCGTGACGTCGTTCAGGTTCCGCGTATAAACCGCGACGCGATCGGCCTGCCGGTGCACCTGAATGCGCGCGCCATCGAGCTTCCATTCGACTGCGACGGGAACGCCCGCCGCCAATGCCTCCGACACGGTCGGTGCGGAATCGGCGAGCATCGGCTGCACCGGACGAAATAGCTGTAGCTGATATTCCGCGAGGGCAGCCTCGCGATTCTCGCCCAGCGCGGCGGCAGCCACGGTTCCGAGGTCGCCCGCCATCATCGCAGCCCGGCGAACGCGCCCCGAAGGCAGACCGGCGGCTTTCGCGACCGCCTCGAGCAGGACGCCCTCGAGCGCTCCCTGTCGGACCTCGCCGACCATCAGGTTGGCGAGAAAATTCTGCTCTTCAGCGGTCGCGCGCGAGAAGAGATCGTCGAGGATGCGCGCGCGCTCGACCGCCGAGCGCTTGCCGGCCAGCGTCGAGAGCGATTCGAAAACTGCGTCGACGTCGCGCAGCTCCAGCGATCCCTGGGCGGCGGGCGCGCGGACCCGCGCCGACGAGACCGTCGCCCATCCGACTTTGAGTTTGCCTTGCCGCGGCCAGCCGGTGAGAAATCCGACGGCGATCGGAACTTCGTCGGGCGCGAGCTGGCCAAGCAGCGACGCCAGTCTGGAGATTTTCTCGAGACGCGCGGGCGTCCCCGCGACCGCCGCGGAGACGCGCACCATCTCTTCCAGCTTCATCGCACTTACTGCGGGCGGATGCTCCCCGCGCCGGCGGTGAGCGTTGTCGCGCGCGTCGACCGGTCCTGGATCGTAAAGGTCGGCGTGATCAGGTCCGCCTCGCGCGCATTCGGCTCTTCGGGCACCGGCATCGGAATGGCGAGCCGATAGGTCCCGTCGGCGATCTCCTTCGGAAGATGGAACTGGTGGACGACAGTCTGCTGCGGCTCGAGGAAGCCGAGCTCACCGGGACACTTGCTCGATGTCGCGGGAACGGTGACCCAGCCACCGCGATCCTTTTTCTGGAGCTCGGTCGTGCAGAAGCCGTCGGGGAAGACCAGCTCCACTTCGCTCAGATTGGCGATGGTGACGTTGACGGGCTCGCCCGGCAGGTAGGATGCGTCGGGAACATTGGCGGCTACTCGTCGTCCAGGGCCGGGATCATAGGGGCGAAAGGTCAGACAGCCTGTCGCCAACAGCGTGAGCGCGGCAACCGTGACAAGGTTCGCCTTCCCGAACAGCACCCGCATGATTCCCTCCCGAATGGATTCTCAGGAGGTACCTCAGCAATAAAATTGCCGTTGGGTTATGCGGCCCACGACGAGCCTAAGCTGGAGATTCGGGGGATCATTTGCCGAGGACCCGCCACACTCCGATCGTGGCATCGGGGACTATGCCCGGCTTTTGAGGGCGGATGGGTCCGGCCGCCACTGGAATTTTTCCAGATCTATCCGGCCACGGTCGTCGAAGCGAACGCCCTCCGCCTCGAGGAGCTTCCGCTGCCGCGCGCCGCTCTCTCCGCCAACGCTGATCGCCCCCTGGGCGTTCACCACACGCTGCCACGGAAGCCGGCTCCCTGCCGGGAGCGCGTGCAGAGCGTAGCCCACCAGCCGCGCCTGCCCAGGAAGACGCGCGATGCGCGCGATCTGCCCATAGGTCGCAACGCGTCCGCGCGGAATTCGCGCCACCACCCCGTGAATGCGCTGGTGCGAGCGCTCGGCGGAATCGGGCGACATCGATTACGCGCCTCCAATGTCAGAAACCCGCCACGCACACAATGACTTGTCGGAATACGCTCCGCCTTCTTCCTCGCACTCCTCGACGATGGTGAGCACCGGCGCCGGAAAATTGAAGGGCGCCGCCTCGAAGTCGAGCGGCCGCCAGTCGCCGTCTTCCACATCTTCATTGTCGCCACGCCCGGGAAATGACGTCATCAGCACGTAACGCAGGCCGGAGCGAATAACGTTCGCGAACACGGCGCGAATGTTGGCGTACGACAGATGCACCAGACAATCGCGACAAAGCAGAACGTCGGCGTCGGGCAACCGATCCCGCGTGAGATCGAGCTGCACGAATCTCCGATTCGCGCTTCCCCATCGGTGCTCGTTGGCGGCGACGATTCCCGGAACGATGTCGCCGCCGACGTATGCGATCGAACCGAGTTCGACCTGCTGCATCCAGCTGAAATCGCCGCACGGCACGTCGAGCAGAACGTGGGTGTCGAGCTGACGCAGCGCCCCGGGCAGCGCCGCGCGCAGAGCCCGCGTGGAATCGAGACTGGAACCGACCCCCGATCGGGTCTCTGGATCCGACCAGAGATTGGTCTCGTAGATCCGCTGAAACCGCTCCCGCAATCCGAGGCTTGTCAGCTCGCGTGAGTGAGCCGCGAACTGGCGCTCGGCCACGGTCTCGTCTCTACGGCGCCGAGTCATTGGACGGTGCCTGCTAGGATCCGATCGTGAACCCGCTGTCGACGAACCATCCGGCGTACGACGCGCGCGCCACGTAGTCGCCGGGCAGGAGCTGATTGCCGAACGGATAGTCGCCGATCACCATGTCGAAGACCTGCCGCTTCGTCTCGTTGGGAGCAAAGATCCGCTGGGATGGGTCGATTGCGACCTCGTGCTTCCCCGTCGATCCGTTCGCGCCGCTTATCTCCACCGCGAAAGTCACGTTCGCGGCGGTGGATCCCTGCGGTGTGATGGTCACCCAGCGGTTCGATGTGTTGTGGGCGAAGACCGTGATCGTGAACCGGCCTTCGTCGATGCTACGCAGCGGGGTGCCTGGCTGGACCTGGGTCGTGATCTCGATCCCATCGCCTGCGACCTCCAGCGGCGTCTCCGGCGGATCGGGGTACGTCCCGGCCTCTTCGACACACGCTTCCTCGCAGTCGACGGTGCCCGCGCATTTGCCGAGGAATTGATCGCGCTGATGACCGCCCTTCTTCAAAAGTGCGTGCAGCATCTCGTGTCTGACTGTGCCGCCGTCCAGCATCACCGTGCTCGTCAATACGATTCGATTGCTGCCCGCGGTCCAGTATCCGGCGACAACCTCTCCGGTGCGTGTGTCGTGGACCTCCTGGTTGGTCTTGTACCAGGTCACAGCGGCGAGCGCGCCGTTCAACCCCGAGCATGCCTCGGTCATCTGCCACCATGTCGAGTACACCGGCGGCGGGGTGAACAGCTCGGCGTCGTCCGGAAGCCTGGGATCGACGATCCTGTCGCAGCCGTTCAGGCCGAGCGGCGTGGTGACGAGCGCGAGGATCGCGACCGCGCGGCGCATCGTACCGGGCCGTCTCGTGTTATTTGGCGCGGAACCAGTGCGGCGTCTCACTCCACTTCTCAGCGACGAAGAAATCCGGCGGCAGTGCGACGTCGCCCCGCCAGTCGGTGTAGTCCTCGGCCTGTCGGACCACGCCGCCCTCCATGATCGCGACGTGGGTCGCGAGCCATCCGCCGCCGACCGGCACGTACTTCTCGAGGCGAATGTCGTTCGGCTTGGCGCCCGGCGCCGGTGACAGCTTCACCAGCAACCGCACGGGCTGCAAGCGGTCGCGCTCGATCCAGAATTGCGGCGAGTCGAGATCGTCGGGTGACGTCGCGCCGACGACGAACACCGGCACTCCCTGCCAGGTATCGGCGCGAACCTTCGAGAGATCGAACGAGTATGCCGCGATCTGTCTGAGGGTGGTATCGACCGGCTGATCGTAGACGCCGGCGACGAACGGCAGGAACGGATTTCCCGATCCGATCGTTCGAGTCACCTTGCCCGCGCGCACCACGTAGAGAGAGTCGGCGGTGTAGAGCGCGCCGTTCCCCAGCGACGGATCTCCGAAATCGATGCGCAGCCGGTCGGGCGACTCGAGCGCCTCGTACCACGTTGACGTATCGACCACGCCGGTCGGTCGGGTCACCGTCGTTTTCTGAACGAAGGTGATGGTGCCCGGCCATTTACCGGCGTACGCGTCGTGCATCCGTTGCAGCAGCTCGACACCGCTCGCCGGAACGGTGCGGTTCACTGTCGGAGAAGCAGAGGCGCAGGCTACCAGCGAAGCGGCGCCCAGCAGGCGGAGGAATTGTCTCGTCATATGGGTTCCGCAAAGATCAATCGCGGACCCACTTCCAGCTAGCCCACTCCTCCCGCGCCAATGCAGAGCGCTCGTGCTAGCTCTTTGGCTTGAGCTCCCAGAGCACGTTCACGATCACCCAGCGGCCGCGCCACCTCGCCATTTGCAGGTAATCGACCCAGTACGACGCGTCGACCCGCACC
>DASSNV010000008.1:0-5694 GCA_035701245.1 Gemmatimonadaceae bacterium
TGTCGGTGTACGAGCTCACCTTCGACGAGCGCTGGGTGACTCGCGCCCGGGCGATCTGCGACGCGATGATCGAGTCGTTCTGGTCCGACGACGTCGGAGCATTCTTCGATACCGCTTCCGATTCCGAGCAGCTCATCACCCGGCCCCGTGAGGTCACCGACAACGCCATCCCTTCGGGTACCTCGCTCGCGATCGAGCTATTGCTGCACCTCGCCGAGCTCCAGCACGACAGCGACTATCGGCGGCGCGCGGTATTCGCGCTGGAGACCCTCGCCGAGCCGATGTCGAAGTTCCCGTTGGGATTCGGCCACCTGCTCGGCTGCGCGGACATGGAAGTCAACGGCGCGATCGAGGTCGCTCTGATCGGCGACCCCGTGAGCAATGGCTTCGGGGCACTGGAGCGGGCTGTCGCCGGGCGCTACGTTCCAGCGCTCGTGCTCGCCGGCGGAACGCCCCGCGCGGATTCGCCGGTCAGATTGCTGGATGATCGTTCGTTGATTGACGGCAAAGCGACCGCCTACGTCTGTCGCGGTTACACCTGCGACAAACCGGTGACGCAGCCGACCGAGCTGTCTGATCAGTTGGAGAGCGCAGCGAGAACGGCGGCAACTACCACCGTCTGAAGCGGAGGCAACGATGGACCGGGTCAGCAATCGCATCGCGCAGGCGTACGGTTATGCAGTCTGCTTCATCACAGTGCTCATGATGCTGTTCTCGATCAAGTCGGTAGTTGATTCCGCGATCGATCTCAGCGACCCGCTGCGCGCCGAGGGGTCCCGGTCCGGCCGAACGCTGACGAACTTCGAGGTCTACAAGATCGAGGCGCGCAATCAGGGAGTCAGGCCGACCCCAGCCGCCCCCGCCGCTGCGCCAGTCAAAGGAAACGCGGCGTCGGACACTACCGCGATTTCCGACGCGGATCTTCGGCGGCTTTACGACGCCGAGCGTGAGGCCGCGATCGGTAACGCGCGCTTTCGGAGCATCAAGAACCTGATCGGCAGCGTGTTCCTGATCGTGCTCGCCGCGGTTCTGTTCGGCATCCACTGGCGCTGGCTGAGAAAGCGCGACGCACTCCCCGTCACGGGTTGACCAACCATTCGGAATCCGGAGCACCAGAAATAAGTGGCTGACCAGCAACCTTCGTTCACCCGCGGGATCTTCGCGGGTGTAGTGCTCGACTCGCTGCTGTTCCCGTATCCGCGTCCGCTCGAGGAGCGCGACGCCGACGAGGCGCGCACAGTACGCCGACTCATTCGCGGCCTGAAGGAAATGAAGGGCAGCCTGATCGACTCGGCGAAGTTCGACGAAGACGAGACAATCCCCGAAGACGTGATTCGCGCTTTCGCCGAGCTCGGCATGCTCGGCCTCACCATTCCGAAAAAGTACGGCGGACTGGAGCTGTCGTCGTCGGCGTACGCTCGGGTGTTCGAGACACTCTCCGGGCTCGACGCCTCGCTCGCCGTGCTCGTCGGCGTGCACTGCGGGCTCGGCTCCAAGGCGATCGTGCTGCACGGCAACGACGAGCAGAAGGAGCGCTACCTGCCGCCGCTGGCGCGCGGTGATTTTCTGGCCGCGTATGCGCTAACCGAGCCAGACGTCGGCTCCGACGCGCAGAACATCAAGACGACGGCAACACTGAGCAAGGATGGATCGCAGTGGCGTCTGAACGGCCGCAAGATCTGGATCGGCAACGGCCACCGCGCCGGGGTGATCGCGACTTTCGCGCAGGCGACGGTGCAGCGCCGCGGCGAAAACGTGCACCGCATGACGGCATTTCTGATCAGACCGGACATGCCCGGCTTCAAGGTCGTCAGCACGGTGCGCAAGCTGGGAATCCGCGGCTCGACCCAGGCGGAGCTGAGCTACGACGGATTGGTAGTGCCCGCCGATCATTTGCTCGGCGCTGTAGGTCGCGGGTTCGGCGTCGCGGTGCACGTGCTCAACGCGGGAAGACTGACGCTCGCCGCGGGCTGCACCGGTGGCACCAAGCGCACTTTGAAGGAGATGACCGATTACGGAGCCCAGCGGGTGCAGTTCGGCCATCCGCTGGACTACTTCGAGATCACCCAGCGCAAGCTCTCCCGCGTCGCGAGCGAGATCTACGCATCGGATGCGATGCTCGGCATTCTCGCGTCGCTCGTCGATCGCGGCGACAACGATTTCTCGCTCGAGGCGGCGTGCGCGAAGGTATTTGCCAGCGAGATGGTCTGGCGCGCCGCCGACGACATGGTGCAGCTCGCCGGCGGCCGCGGCTACGTGAAGCCCTACCCGTACGAGCGGAATCTGCGCGACGCGCGGATCAACCGGATCTTCGAGGGCGCGAACGAAGTCCTGCGACTGTTCATCGCGCTCAACGGCGTGCAGGCGCCGGCCCAGGCGCTCAAGGAAGTCGGCTCGGCGCTGCGCCGGCCGCTGCGCAATCTTGGATTGCTTGGCGGCTACGCCACGTCGCGGGTGAGGCTGCGACTCGGCCAGACCTCGACGCTCGACATTCAGGTCCACGATCGGCTCAAGCGCAACAAGGAGTACTTCGAGAAGCACGTCGCCGAGCTCGGCGCGGGCACCGACAGGGTGATCGTGCGCCACCGCCAGAAGATCGTCGATCGTCAGCTGGTACTGGAGCGGTTGGCAAACATGGCGATCGATCTCTTCGCGACAGCGTGCGTCATCGCCCGCACCCAGAGCTTGATCGACGAGCGAGGTGTAGAGTTGTGCGACCGCGAGATCGCGTTATGCGATTTGTTCTGCGTCGAGGCGGGAAAGAGGTTCCGAAGAAATCGGAACATGCTCGATGCGAAGGAGGAGGAGGTCGACCAGGTTAGGAGGTCGGTTGCGGGGTCGGTTCGGGAGGGGGGAGGCTACTTCGTGACGGACGCCATCCTCGAGGATGGTTTGTAACTGCAAAAGAAGACTACCGGCCGGCGGCCGTGGGCGGGCCGGCTCGAGGCTGCGGGCTCAAACTTTCCGCTGCGCAATTGCGTTCAATGCTCTGTCGATGTGCCGGCAGTAGCACGCGGCCGCCGGCCGGCCCGCCCCAAGCCGCCGGCCGGTCGTCTTCATTGGCGCCCTTTTACCTCGGCGGACTCTGCTGCCCGGGTTGCCCTGTAAGCGCGTTTACTCCGACATCCACGGTCTTGAGTACCTGAATCAGAATCTGCGGATTCCGATCGAGAGTCTGCACCACCCGATTCACGATCTTCGCGACATTGTCGAGATCGACGTACAGGTACGCCTCCGCCATCACTCCGACGATTCCGAGCTGGACCTTTTTGATTCCGACATCGACGCCCGCGGTGAGCTGAACGAGGTTCATCGCGTTGGCGTCGAGTGCGACGTGGGCTTTCACATCCGACACCGTGAGCCCGATCGAGTCGACCGACAGTTCCGGAATTTCGAGGATCACATCACGGTTCGGCGTCGTAGATGTGGTGCCACTGAAGCGCTGACCGGAGGTTGGCTGCTGCGCGGAAGTGGGAGTCGCTGCTGCGACCATCAAGCCCAGTCCGGCGATCAAAAGTAGTGCACGCATCTTCATAATCTCCTGTGGGCTAACGAGTCGCGGCCTGAACGATGCTCGAGGTGAGCAACTTGCCCGCCTTGCTGAGCGTGTACTGCACGATCGCATTGGTGGCGGCGTCTCTCGCGCGCTTGACGATGTTTCCAGCCGCGTCGGTCGCCTGGCTGATCACGGGCAGCTGAGTGATGTTGCCGACCACCTTCTCGGCGGCGTTCTGACCCGCGGACGCGACCGCCTTCTCGATGATGTTGCCGGTGCTCGTGTCGATCAGTCGCTGCACTCCGTTCACGGTGCCCAACAGCAGTCGATTCACCAGACCGCCGACGGCGCCGACCGTATTCTGCAATGTGCTGCCGAGCTGCTGCACGATCTCCGGGTGATTGTCGACGAAGGTCAGCGTCTGATCGACGATGTAGACGACGTCGTCGAGATCGACGAGTAGCAGCGCCTGCGCGCGCACGCCCTGAATGGTCAGATCGACATTGCCGATCAGCACGTCGGCGCCTGCATCCACGCGAACGAGATTGGCGACCTGCGCATGCAGATTGAGCTTCGCGGTGACGCTATCGACCTTCAGGAAGATTCGATTCACGCAGAGATTCGGAATGTCGAGCACGACGTCGTACTCGGGGAATTCGTGCGAGCGGCCGGTGCCGCCGGTGACCGTCGCGCCCTGCACCGTTCCACCCGTGGCGCGCTGTCTCGCCAGACTGTCGGCGCGCAGAGCTCTATTGAATGCGCGGAGCGAGTCGGACGGCATGCATTGCCATGGCTGCCCCGATCCCGGCGCTCGCGCTGCCGTAGTGGCCGGGCGCACTTGTGCGACCGCGATCGACGGCATCAGTGCACCGATCGCGATCACCGATGTGAGAAGATTCTGCGTTCTGTTGCGCATGCTCGATTCCTCAGAGATGGAGCGACGACGGGTTTTCGCCACACATCACGGCAAACCGCCGGCACATTGCGGCTCGTGTGTCGGCATTTGCAAAAAGCTCGCCCTTTGCGCGCGAAGCATGCGCAGGGCACGGATGTTGTATTCCTTCGCGACAGACCATCGAGGCAACGGTGCGCGAAATGTCAAAAACGTACGCGGCGCTGGTGTCGGCGGCATTGTGCATCGTCGCGGTTCCGCGCGCGCTCGTGGCGCAAACGCCGAGTGCCGACGCCAACGGTCAGACTTGCGCCGCACTTCTGGCGAACGACAGTAGCGCCGGTGTCCACCTCGGACCCGGTGACTCGACCGCGCGCGCTACCGACACGACTCGCTCACGCGTTGACTCAGCGTCATTCGGAATCGGTGGCGCCCGCAACGGCGCCGCCGATGTGATGCTCCTCGTCGGTGTGCACGCCGACCAGGTCACCTTCGCCAGTCAGCCGCACGTGCGGGTCCGACTCTGCTTCGGCGGTGACACCCTGCGCGTCGTGCAGCGTGACAATCTGCCGTCGCCCGTAGTGCCCGGCACTACCTATAGAAATGTCTACATCGCGGTGGAGTTGATCGGCCGAGTCAACGCCGAATGCCTCGCGCAGCGCCTCGGTGTGCGCAGCTCGGCGCAGTCGTCGCAGCCGAATCCAACAGCGTCAGCCGCGGGAGCTCCCACCTCCGCGGGCGAGTGCGCCTTCCTCGGCGGGAACGCCGGCGCGGGCGCGCAGAACGCGAGGCCGCCGACCCCATGATGCGACACCTCCTCTTTGTCGGCGCGACGCTTGGCGCGTTAACCGGCTGCGGCTCGGGGCCGAAGCCCGCCGCTGCGCCGTCGCCGAGTCCGGTGGCGAGTTCGCCCGGGACGATGTCTCTCTCCGAGGCAATGTCTCGTCGCGTGCCGGACTGTCCGGGCGGAAACGGAATCCGAATTTCGGCGACGCCGGGCACGCTGGTCGACAGCACATCGGGCTCGAGCAGAGGCACCACCGCCGTGCGCAGCGATTCGACCGCAGGCGTGAACGCCGATGTCGGACTCGGCCAGGCGATCGACACGACTCTGGTCTTCAACTTCGCGCGTAAGACCTGGACCCGCACCAACCTCTCCGCCGCCATCAGCGTCGGCATCGCCGACGAATCCCGCGGCCGGTACGCGATCTGCGCCGGTGTCAATGCGCTACTGCCGACTGCGACGCTCACTATCACGGGGGCGCACGGGACGGTGCACTTTGCGGCTGATCTCAGACAGTTTACG
>DASSNV010000009.1:0-9613 GCA_035701245.1 Gemmatimonadaceae bacterium
GCGTCGAATGCTCCCCTCATCTCTCGATCGAGCTCCGTGCCCGATTCGAGCGGCTCTATCTGCACCCGCACGCCCATGCGCCGCAGCTGCTCCTGAATTAGCGGCGCCATCCTCATTCTGCCGAGGCTGGTGGTGGGCACGATCAAATTGAACGAAAGGTCTCTCCCTGCCTTGCTGCGAATTCCATCGGAGCCCGCCCTCCTCCACCCGAGGGAGTCCAGCACCCGGGCCGCCCGCGACGAATCGAATGGCAGCTGACGCAGCGTTGGGTCGGTGCTTGCGAACGCGCGCACGTTCGGACCCGCTGGGACGAGTGCGAAGGTGTCGAAGACGTTGCGCACCATTGAGGCGCGATCGAGCGACATGCCGATCGCGCGTCGCAGCTCGCGCTCGCCGAACAATGGATGTGGACGCTGCGGAGATTTCGGATCGCGCAGGTTGAATCGCAGAAACGCGTAGTCCATCCCGGGCTGGACGATCACCCGCAAATCTCGCTTCCGCCTGACGTCGGCAAGATTTTCGGGTCGCAGTGAGGCGAACAAATCCGCTTCACCGCCCAGGAATCTCGCTACCGCGGTTTGAAGCTCGGGCGCCACCGACCAGATCACGCGGTCGAGTCTGGCCCTGCCGCGAAAGTTGGCGGTGTCCGCAACGAGCTCCACGGAAGCACCCTTGTCCCACTTTCTGAGCCGGAACCTGCCGGTTCCGATCGGCGGCGGTGGATTCTCCCGCAACGCGTCGACTCGCAAGTTCTCCAGCTGGTGCGCCGGAAGAATCAGCATCTGCGCAGCAGCGTCGAGAAACTGAGTTGGGGATCGCTGGTGGAACCAGAACACCGCGGTCAGCGAATCCGTGACGGTGACCGAGTCAATGTTGGCGATGTCCGACTCGATCCGGCTGGCCATCACGGGATTCTTGTTCAGCGCAAAGGTGAACGCGATGTCGCGCGCGGTTACGTCCCGCCCATCGTGCCACTTCGCTGCCGGGTTGATATGGAACGAAAGCATCAGCGAGTCGTTCATCCACGTCCAGCGGTCAGCGAGTCCGGGACGGAATTTTTTCTCGTCGCGGACGTCGAGCTCCGGACCGACGTCGGCGAGGTAGTCGTAAATCTGCTCGCCGATCTGCTTCGCCTCGGACGTAATGATGAGTGGCGGGAACAGGCTTCCGGGATCGGCGGTGGTGACGATCACGAGTGTGCCCCCATTTTCGGCACGCGCATGGCCTTGCCGGTCGCTGCAGCCACCCATCGCCAGCAGGGCCACGATTGCGAGGTATTTCATCGACACCAAGCTAGTTGTCCCCGCAAAATCCGCGTTCCCCGAAAAAACCCTGGGTGATATGAAAGTGACATCTTCTGATAAGGAAATGACATTGACTCCCTTGCGCCACGGTGCAAAGCTCAAGGACACATGGGAGAACCGGCGGCGAAGCGCGTGGCTGCGATGCCCACCTTTCAGGTGGCGTATCTACGGCGGAATGGTCAGGATGTGATCATCGTGCCGGTGGACGGGTCATTCGGCAAGCGATCACCCGCCGAGCAGTCCCGGATCCAGGAAGCCTTCCAGCGCAGTGCCGCCGCCTCTGACATACCCGGAGTTGTCGTGCCGGTCTGGGAGGACGCCAGCGGGAAAATGGCGTTCCGTGCGCCGCCGCCGTGGCACGAGTTCCTGAAGAGCATCGACATGGTATATGTCGCTACCGCTCTCAATAGAAGCCTGAGCCTCGAGGCGAAGTAGGGCCGCACGCCTCGACTTGGCCCCGCGGAGGAGTTGAATCGCCCCGCCCGGCCGGTGATACTGCAACATGATCCGCACAACTCGAATCGCTGCAGCGGTAGCCGTCGCCGGTGCCGTGCTGGTTGCGATGCCCTGCCCGCTCCGCGCTCAGCACGATGGGCACATGTCCATGCCGGGCATGTCCGCCGACACTCTTGCCTCCGCCCCGACGACGCCGACCAGATCGGTAAGGGACTCCGCAATCGTCGCAGATTCTCTGCTCCGGGTCTGCAAACCGCACGTCCCTCATTCCATCGACATGTATGCGACGTGCATCGGGGACGGGCTTGCCGCGCTTTCGTCGGCCGGCAACATCGCGCTCGCGATGGGCACGCTGGATCGCGTAATCCACAACGACCCGTCGCTCGTTCTGCTCGGACACCCACTCGCTCACGCGCTCGGCTACGCGGTGCGCTCGACGCCAAAGACGGCAACCGCCCTGCTCAGCGAGTGCGACGACCGATACCAGTCGGGCTGCTACCACGGAATTCTGCAGCGTTACTTCGATGCGCGGATCGACATGCCGCTGGCGGAGGATTTCCTGCTCGCGCCGTGTGATGGACTGCGTGGAACGAGTGAGCAGTTCCGGATCTTCGACTGCCTCCACGGCACCGGCCACGGTCTCATGATGTATCACCGCTACGACGTGAATGCTTCCCTCAGCGACTGCGATCGGCTGCGCACGCCGTGGGACCAGCGCAGCTGCTACGGTGGTGTGTTCATGGAACACAACATGGGTGCCCGAATGCAGGTGTTCGGCGACCCTGGGACTTTCGGAATGCACCGGCACTCGATGCCGGCGTCCAACGTCGTGCTATTCAAGCCTGACGATCTTCATTATCCCTGCGATGCTACGCCCCAGCGGTACAGGCTGGAGTGCTACGAGCTGCAAGCCGACCTCATCCTGCCGGCGGTGAAGGAGGATTATCGCAAAGCGGGGGCTGTCTGCGATGGTGCCGGCACACCGATCCTCGTCGCCCAGTGCTACTCCGGGCTGGGCAGGAATGCGTCGGGCGCGGCGGCGTTCCAGTTCGAGGGGATCCGCAGGCGCTGCGATCTGGCATCCGCATATGGCAAGCCGTTCTGCTATCAGGGCGCGGTGCGCCATCTCGCGTACGCGCCGAGTGAGCTCCCGCGCGGCATTTCCTTTTGTCGGTCATTGCCTGAAGGCGAGACACGCGCTCGGTGCTGGGACGGCATTGGGTTGCAGGTGAGCGGCTTTTTTGCCGATATCGAATCACGTAAGAAAGCCTGTCACTCCGACGTCGCCGCCGACGTTGCCGCGTGTCTGGAAGGTGCAGGCACGGGCGCGGCCACGAGCGCGGCTAACCGACCTTGATTCCGCGCCGATGATTCTCAGCGTGCTCGATCAATCGCCGATCTCCGAGGGATCGACCGGCGGCGACGCGTTGCGCAACAGCATCGATCTCGCACAATTCACCGAAGCACTCGGCTACAACCGGTATTGGATCGCCGAGCATCACGCGACGCCGATGCTGGCGAGTCCGAGCCCGGAAGCGCTGATCGGGCCAATCGCCGCACTCACGTCGCGAATTCGGGTCGGCTCGGGTGGGGTGATGCTGCCCCATTACAGCCCTCTGAAAGTCGCGGAGACTTTCAGCATGTTCGCCGGATTGTTTCCCGGACGGATCGATCTCGGGATTGGACGCGCCCCGGGCACGGACCAGCTGGCGATGTTCGCGTTGCAGCGCGATCGCAGGCAAGCGGCGCCCGATGATTTTCCGGAACAGCTCGGTGAAATGCTCGGCTACCTCGAGAACGATCTTCCGCCGGACCACCCGTTCGCGGATGTCGCACAGCTTCCCGGCCGGCCGGAGGCGCCCGATGTCTGGATGTTAGGTTCGTCGCCTCAGAGCGCGATCTGGGCGGGTGAGCTGGGATTGCCGTACGTGTTCGCGGATTTCATCAACCCGGACGGTGCGCGGATCGCCGAATTGTATCGGGAGCGATTCACACCTTCGGCGCGGCTGCGCGAGCCGCGGCTGATGGTGGCAACGTGGGCGCTGTGCGCTGACTCGAACGAAGAGGCGGAGACACTGGCGAGCAGCAGCCGGATGGCGTTCTCACTTCTGCGCACGACCGGAAAAACGATCCCGGTCCCGACGGTGGAGAAAGCGCTGCACTTTCTGAAGCAGGAGGCAGCGGGGCTACCGATGGCGCGCCGGCGACGGGTAACCCTCGGCACGCCGGAGGTGGTGCGCGACGGGCTCGAGTCGATCGTGCGCGAGTACGGCGCCGAGGAGCTGATGATCGTAACGATCACCCACAGTCACGAAGTGAGGAGGCACAGCTACGAGCTGATTGCCGAAGCATTCGAGGTGGCGACTCCCACTTCACCGCCGGCAAAGGCGACAGATGCGGGTCAGGGTGCGCGAATTGCCTGACTGGTCCGCCGTCAGCGCGTTCGCACTGGATGCGCAGGTTGATTCTAGCGGAGAACGTAAATGGCGAACGAAAAGCGTTGTTCGGTAAAGCTTCTGGTGTTCGGCGCATCTCTTCGGGAAGGCTCACTCAACGACAGACTCGCATCGCTCGCGGCACAGATCGCCGAGCAGAAGGGGGCGACGGTCGAACGGGCGACGATGACGGACTTCGAATGTCCGTCGTACGACATGGACGACGAGCTCTCGGGTGGAATTCCGAGCGGCGCGCAGAAGCTGCGAGAGCGGTTGATAGCAACCGACGGCTTCATGATAGCGTCGCCTGAGTACAACGCCTCCATGCCTGGTGTTCTCAAGAACGCGATCGACTGGACATCGCGATTCAGGCCCCAACCGTTCAACGGCAAGCAGGGTTTCGTGATGGCCGCATCGCCGTCCATGACGGGTGGAAAGATCGGACTTTGGGCGCTCCGCCAGCCGCTGGAGCACCTGGGAGCGCGCGTTTATCCGGACATGTTCGCGCTCGCGCAGGCCCACCACGCGTTTGACGACTCGGGGCGCATCGCCGACCCCAAGCTGCAAAACTGGTTCGAGACGACGATCGAGTGTTTCATAGATCAGGTCGAAGCATCGAAGCATTACCCGAACCTCAAGAAGCAGTGGGTCGAGTTTCTCGGCGAACGTCCGGAGGCTGCAACGACCCGCGTCGAGATGGGCGAGACCACGGCAGCCGTCTAGGGGAACGCGATGGACAAACGGAAAATCGGTCCAATCGATGTTTCGGTGGTTGGAATCGGTTGCAACAATTTCGGGCCGCGACTCGACGAGGCGCAAACGAAAGAAGTCATCGACGCTGCGATCGACTGCGGGATCAACTTCTTCGATACGGCGGACATGTATGGGAACGGCACCAGCGAAGAGTTTCTTGGCCGGATCCTGGGAAAGAGGCGTCAGAGCGTCATCATCGCAACGAAGTTCGGGCAGGTGATGCCGGGTCAGGGCCGTGGGGCGCGGCCCGAATACGTACGCGAGGCATGCGACGCCAGCCTGAAGCGTTTGCGCACCGACTATATCGACCTGTACCAGCTGCATCTGCCGGATCCTGACGTGCCAATCGCGGAAACGCTCGGAGCGCTCGACGTGCTGGTGAAGGCGGGGAAGGTCAGGCAAATCGGCTGCTCGAACTTCGGCACCGAACAATTGCGGGAAGCACATGCAGCGTCACTGCGGCGACCGGGATCGGCATCGTTCGTGAGCGTGCAGAATGAGTACAGCCTGCTGCATCGCGAGCCGGAGCAGGGAGTGCTCGAGGAGTGTGAGCAGCTGGGGATGGCGTTTCTGCCGTTCTTCCCGTTGAAGGCGGGGCTGCTCACCGGGAAGTATCGGAAAGGCCAGCCGGTTCCGCCGAACACGCGTGTCGCGAAGAACGAGCGATATGGCAAGCTGCTGACGGAAGAGAGCCTCGATAAGATCGAGGCGCTCATCGAGTACGCGGAGACCCGCGGGCACACGATTCTGGAGCTCGCGTTCTCGTGGCTGCTCGCGCACCATCCCGTAGCGTCGGTTATTGCCGGCGCTTCGTCGGCGGCCCAGGTCCGCGCCAACGCCGGAGCGGCGAATTGGCGGCTTGGTCCCGCAGAGCTGCGCGAAATCGACGCACTGTTGAGGCAGGAACCGGCGGCCACCGACTAAATTCCGCACATCCGTTCGCTGAAAGACAGAAACCCAGCCACCCGGCGGGTGTAGGAACGGGCGTGGTAAACCCTAAATACACAGAATCGGAGAAATCGTGAAATACACTATCCTTTCCATGATTGCGGCTGCGGGGCTTGCGGCGGCGCCGGCGGCACAGGCGCAGGGCTACAACCCGTTCGAGATCGGTGCCTCAGGCGGTATCGCGTTCCCGACCGGCGATCTGAGCAACGGCGCAAACACGGGCTACAACATCGCCCTTGCCGTAGGCTATCGCCCGCAGTATTCGGGGCTCGCCGTTCGTGGTGAAGCAGCCTACAACCAGTTCGGCCTCGAAGGCACTGACGGCAGCATCAACATCCCCGCGTTCACGGGCAACGTCGAGTACGCGCTGCCGCTCGGGATGTCATTCACACCTTACGTGATCGGCGGTGCCGGACTTTATCGGCCGAGCGCGGATATAGGTGGGACGACCGGTCAGGCCGAGAACCACTTTGGCTGGAACGTGGGCGGTGGGATCAAGGTGCCGCTCAGCTCGAGCTTCCAGACCTTCATCGAAGCGCGGTACAACAGCGTCAGCGTCAATAACGGGACGCTCAGCTTCGTGCCGGTCACGGTTGGAGTGATGTTCTAGGCAGGGATCGCGCGAATAAAAAAAAGGCCAGCCGAAACATCGGCTGGCCTTTTTTGTGTTCTGGTCCTACGCGTTACTGTACGGCGTTGATCATGTCGAATATCGGCAGGTACATCGCCACGACCATGCCGCCGACGATGACGCCGAGGAACACGATCATGATCGGCTCGAGCAGCGAGAGCAGGTTGCTCACCGCGGCATCGACCTCTTCGTCGTAGAAGTCGGCGATCTTGGACAGCATCTCGTCCAGACCACCGGTCTGCTCGCCGACCGCGATCATCGAGATGACCATGGGCGGGAAGACCTTCGACTTCTGCAGCGGCTGGGCGATCGTGTCACCGCCGGCGATCGAGGAGCGCGACTGCATGATCGCGTCCTGGATGACGCGGTTGCCCGCGGTCTTGGCGGTGATCTCGAGGCCCTCGAGAATGCTGACGCCCGAGCTGATGAGCGTACCGAGAGTACGGGTAAAGCGCGACACCGCCGACTTGCGCAGCACGTCTCCCAGGACCGGCATTCTCAGCATCAGCCGGTCGATGACGAGCTTGCCGTTGGGCGACGCGTAGTACTTCCGGAACATGTACGCGCCGACAATGATCACCGCGCCCATGACCCACCAATAACCCTTGAGGAACCGGGAAGCGCCGATGACGATACGCGTCGGGAGCGGGAGCGCCAATCCGACCGAGCCAAACATGTTCTCGAACACCGGGATGACGAAGATGAGCAGGGTCACGACGGCGATCGCCGCGACGCTCATGATGACCGCCGGGTAAATCATCGCGCCCTTCACCTTTCTGACGAGGGCGTCGTTCTTTTCCAGGAAGGTCGCCAGACGCAGGAGAATGGTGTCCAAAATACCGCCGGCTTCACCGGCGGCGACCATGTTCACGTACAGATTGGTGAACGCGCGCGGGTGCTTGGACAACGCGTCGGCGACGGTGTTACCGGATTCGACGTCGAACACCACTTTCTTGGTGACTTCGGCGAGCGCTTTGTTGTCGGTTTGCTCGGCGAGAATCGTGAGGGCCTGCACGAGGGGCAGACCCGAGTTGATCATCGTCGAGAACTGACGGGTGAAGATGACGACGTCGCGGGTCTTGATCGCGCCACGACCGATCTTCTTGGTCGCGTCCTGATCGATCTTGACGACGCTGAGCCGCTGTTTTCTGAGCTGTGCGATGACATCATCACGGGAAGCGGCGTCGATTGTAGCGGTGCGCAGATCGCCGTTGAACGCTCTCGCCGTGTAGGTAAACGTAGCCATTGACTAAACCTCTCTTAGCGTCTCACAGGGGAGCCTGCTACCGGGCGTCCCGTCGCCGGTTTGCCGGCTGCGGGCTTGCCACTTCCATCATCGTCTGACGGCAGCTGGCCGATCATGCGCTGGAACTCTGTCGGGTCGCCGCTGACACGCAGGCATTCGTCGACAGAGACTTCGCGAGCCATGTACAACTGGTACAGCGCATCATTCAGGGTCTGCATGCCGAACTTCTTCCCGGCCTGCATTGACGAGTAGATCTGGTGGACCTTGTCGTCACGAATCAGGGCGCGAATTGCCGGTGTCACGACCAGGATCTCGGCGGCCATCACGCGGCCACGGCCCTGCGCTTTCGGAAGAAGGGTCTGGGTGATGATTCCCTCGAGCACGAACGCCAGTTGCGCCCTCACCTGTGACTGCTGGTGCGAAGGGAATACGTCGATGATGCGGTTGATCGCCTCGGCGGCAGAGTTGGTGTGCAGCGTGGCGAACGCAAGGTGACCGGTTTCCGCAATGGTGAGCGCGGCCTGAATGGTCTCGAGGTCGCGCATTTCGCCGATCAGAATGGTGTCTGGATCTTCACGCAGCGCGTACTTGAGTGCGTTCGCGAATGACTTGGTGTCGCTGCCGACTTCGCGCTGGTTGATGATGCAGCTCTGGTGCTTGTGGATGAATTCGATCGGGTCTTCGACCGTGATGATATGTCCTTTGCGCTCGCGGTTGATCTTGTCGATCATCGCGGCGAGAGTCGTCGATTTACCAGAGCCCGTCGGGCCGGTGACCAGAACGAGCCCGCGCGGCTTCTCCGCCATTTTCGCGATGGAGCCCGGCAGTCCGAGCTGGTCGAAGGTCTTGATCGCGAATGGGATCTGACGCACGACCATCGACACGCAGCCGCGCTGCTTGAAGACGTTACCGCGGAAACGGGCGAGATTCTGGATGCCGAACGAGAAATCGAGCTCGTCCTCGAGCTCGAAGCGCTTCTTCTGCTGCTCGGTCAGAACCGAGTAGGCGAGCTGAAGGGTGTCCTTCGGCGTGAGCTCGAAATCGGACGACGAGTTGGTGATGTCACCATCCACGCGCAGCTTGGGACGCTCGCCGGCGACGATGTGAAGGTCGGAGGCGTTGCGGGACACCATCTCCTCGAGGAGCGCGCGGAGATTGGTACCGGCTGGCTTCGGCGGCCCGGCTGGTGAAGACGTGTCTATGAACGGTAAAGTCATCGATTAGTGATGCGTGGGGTGAGCATCGGCCGCGGTCTCGCGGACGACCTGTTCGAGCGGGGTGATTCCCTTCAGAACCTTGAGCCAGCCATCCATGCGCAGCGTCAACATTCCTTCCTCGATCGCGACCTTCTGGATCTCGGCGGCGCCGGCGCTCTGCATGATCAGCTTCCTCAATCGGGGAGTCATGTTCAGGACCTCGTACAGACCCTGACGACCACGGAGCCCCGATCCGTCACATTGTTCGCAGCCCTTGCCGCGAAAAACGGGGATGTCTTCCATCTTCGTATCGAGGGTGATCTGGTCCATGAAGGGCTTGGCGGCCTCGGTCGCCCTGGCCTTCGCGTCGCTGAGCGCCATGTCGGTGAAATGCATGTCGCGGAGCGTCACTCCGCCGTCGATCTTGGCGGCCGCGACTTCGGCGGGATCCATCTTGTAGGCTTCCGCGCACTTGCTGCAGACACGGCGGACGAGGCGCTGGGCCAGAACGAGGTTGAGCGCGGAGGCGACGTTGAAGGGCTCGATGCCCATGTCCATCAAACGGGTGACCGTCTCGGGCGCCGAGTTGGTGTGCAAGGTCGAGAGCACCAAGTGACCGGTGAGTGCAGCCTTGATGGCGATGC
>DASSNV010000010.1:0-4989 GCA_035701245.1 Gemmatimonadaceae bacterium
GGTGCGGGGGCGCATCCGCGCAGCGAGGGGCTGCGCCGTGTCACGCGCGCTCCAAAAGGTGTCTTCGCGGGTCGAGGCGCTGGATGGAGTACCGCGGAATTTCTTGGGCATCGGGACGTCGGTGAACGATAATGCAATCACACGGCCGCGAATTGAGAGATCCCTGCCCTTCAGCCCGGCTTTTTGGGGTAGTACCTCACGTCGGGCAGGCCATCGAAATCGTTATCCTGGGTCCACAGAACTCCGCCCGCTTGCAGGGCAGTGGCATAGACGACGCTATCGGCGAGCGGAAGTCTGTTTTCGACCGACACTTTCGCCGCAAGTATCGCGAGATTTGAATCCAGAGGCACGACCTCTGACTGCTGCATCAGCGCGACTGCCTGCAGGGCGTCGCCGTCTCCTCGTTGGCGGGCAATGACCTTGAACACCTCGAAAAGGCAAATCGTAGGCACGACGAGATTCGCTGCATCCTCGATTGCGGCACTGAAATACCTCGCGCTTGCCTCGCCGGCAAGATAGGACAGCCACGCCGAGGAGTCGACGACATTCACCCGGGCCCGCGGGGTCACCAACTATACCCGGTCGGAGTCGCGCTCGACAGTCGTGTCAAGCCCCTTCAGGAAGCCACGCAGCGCTTTAGCCGGCCGCACCGGCACGAACTCAATGCGATTCCCGAAGGCGAAAGCTTGCACCTTTTGTCCCGGCTCCAGCTCGAGGTGCTCCCTGATTTCCCGCGGGATGACGACCTGAAATTTCGGGGACATTGTGACGATGGCCATCGGTGACCTCGGATCGGCTTATGTATACAGCACGGAGTATTGTTCTCCAGTACGTAAGACGATTTTAATATCGATCAGGCAACCGTTTAACGCAATCGCAATCGTTATGCGGCGCCAATGAGCCGGCGCGCGGCATAGTAGAGCAGGCAGCCGAAGAAAATGCTGATCGGCAGGCGCCAACCGGTCTTCCCCCGGAACTCGGGGACGAGGTTGGACGCTCCCACGTAAAGCGTCACGCCCGCCGCGAGCGGCAATCCGTACTGACCGAGAATCGGCACCTGCTGGGTGAGCAGTGCGCCGATCAGACTGGAGATCGCGAGCGCCGCGCTGGCCGCCAGCGCGGCGCGCCTGCTCTCACCCGATGCCAGAAACAAGCTCGAGATCGCCAGTCCTTCGGGCAGCTTGTGCAGAAGGATCGCGAAGAACACCAGCAGGCCGAGCGAGTTGCTGACGCCGAAGCCGCTGGCGATCGCGACGCCGTCGACAAAGGTGTGGAGCATCAGTCCGGCCAGCGCGGAGAAGCTCACGACCTTGGTGACGGCGTGGATCTCTTCACCGAAATGGAAATGCGGAGCGAGGGTGTGCTGGGTGAGGTGCACCAGCAGATAGCCGATCAGGATCACGACGGCCGCGGATTCGCCGTGCGTCCTGATCGCATCCGGCGCGAGGTCGAGGAGCGCGACGGAAACCATGAACCCCGCCGACAGCGCGACCATCGTCTCGAGGGCGCGAACGCTCCACCTCGAGTGCGACACCACCGCCGCGGCGCCGAGGAGGTTGGCGCAGGCGGCGATCGCGGTGTAGGTGAGGGGTTCGAGATTCATCGCGGCTTATGGATTATGGCGCGTGGCGGGCCACCCCTCGTAAATAAGCGGGCAGCTGCAAGCTTTCCAGCTGCTACGCTAACAGCTTTTCTATGGGACAACACAGCTTTTGGCGTTGATTTGGAGACGTGCAAGGCATAATGATCAGGGTGTTCCGTTCGAGGAGCGGTAGCATGGATGAAATGGGATTGTTTCGTACCACGATCGGGGTCGAGAGTCTTGCGCGAGGTGTGGTGCGGGATGTTGCGGACGCCCTGGTGGACACCGGCAGCGAGCTGACCTGGATTCCGCGACCGGTGCTCGAGTCGATCGGGGTCAAGGTCGAGCGAAAGCGCGCATTCATCGTTGCCGATGGTCGGCGCGTTGAGCGCGATGTTGGCTACGCGATCGTGCACGCCGGCGGGACTTCCACGGTAGATGAAATCGTATTCGCGGAAGAGACCGATTTCCCGATCCTCGGGGTTCGTTCCCTGGAAGGGCTCAACCTGCGCGTCGACCCGACGAAAAAGCAACTCGTTGATGCGGGCCCGATCCTGGCGGTCGCGGCAGCCTAGGTGCTCTTGATCGCCAGACGATCGGCGGCGGCCGCCACCGCATCACTGAGCGCCGGCGCCGGCGCGCGCTCCCACGACTGAATCCCCCACAGCCGCTCCTCCAGGGTCGCGCGCTCCTCGAGGTTCATGCTGTTGAGGAGGTACATCCAGCGGTCCGACCGCGAGTAGATGTACAGCTCGAGCTGCGGGCTCAGGGTGATTTGATCTTCCGGCGTAAAGAGCGTGATCTCCACTCCCCCGTACGTCGACAGCGGAACCTTGAGCCGGGCGACCGCGTCGCGGACGTCGGGCAACGCGAGCATCTGGCCGGTCCACGAAGTCTTGGACCGCGCGTCGAAGATGTACACGTCCACCGCCGGCGCCATCAGCTCGCTCAGCGTATAGAACAGGTCCACCACCCGCTCGGCGTTGGCGACCACCTTCGCCTCGTAGATGTCGCCGATGCGGGTAAAGGTGAAACCGTCCTGGCCGGAGCGGAATCTTTTCCAGACGGTGGAGTCGGGGGTTCGGCTTCTGAATAACATCGCGCAGTTCCGGTTATTTAGTGAAAGATCGCGTATTTCATGAGCAACTGAACGGGCGGGAGGCGTCCGGGATCTCAGAACTGCAACTGAACGGGCGGGAGGCGTCCGGGATCAGGCGCCTGTTCCCAGGTTACGACCGGGGGACGTACTCGTGCGCGCCAAACGCAGTTGCCTTTGGGTGAATGCCGCAGAGATACGTCCCACGGTTGTTACCTGACGCCAGGCGCCTGCCCACCAGACGCCTCCCGCCCGTTCAGTTGCTTTTCCCAGCATCTCGCCCGTTCTGTTGCATTTCCCAGCATCCCGCCCGTTCAGTTGCTTTTCTCTCTTAGTTCGGTGGCCAGCTTCACCAACTCATCGTGTCTATTCTTACGAGGGTCATTAATAACCGCATCCAGCAGCTTTCGTAATGTCGCCCCCACCGCCGGCCCGGTGATCCCCAGCTTCTCGAGATCGTTCCCGTCGATCGCCAGGTCGGACAGCGAGATCGCATCCTTGTAAGCAATCCTGATCGCCCGCTTGTACACTGCCCCAATGGTCTGCTTGTAGGGAGCGGGCTCCCCCGCCTGCCGGGCGGCCCACCACATCGCATCGGCCAGCCGCAACAAAGGGGCAAGACGCGTGCGCCCGGCGCTCGCCGCCCACGTCCGGAGCATCGAGCTCGGCGGGTACTGCTCGCCCCACGGATCGATGGCGTAGATCTCCTCGGCCTTGAGCATCGCGGTGGTCATCTGCGGCCCGAGCTGTTGCCAGCGCTCCACCAGGATCGCGATCCACTCGGTCTCGCTGTTGGAGAAGCGCAAATCCTTGAGGACCTTGCGCACCGTTGCGGCCGGGACGCTCGCGAACAGCGCCGCGATCCGGGTCGATCTCCGGGCGGGGCGATTGGGCAACAGCGGCCGGCGCAGATGGTCGAGCGGCGCGAGCTGTCGATCGGTAACTCGCGCCAGCGCCGGAATGAGCGACGCAAAGGCGCCGGTGTCGCGCCACATCGCGAATGCCTTGCTCGGCAACTTCACCTGGTCCATCGTCTTCTCGATTTCCTGCTTGATGCGCTCCGCCGACAATCGCGTCAGCTCGGGCGCGCTCTCGACGATGGCATCCCAGGTATCGCGCTCGATGTCGAATCCGAAACGCGACGCGAATCTGATCGCGCGCAGTGCGCGCAGTCGGTCCTCGCGCATTCTCTCACGTGGATCACCGACGGCGCGAATGAGCTTCCCGTCCAGATCCTTTTGCCCGCCGTAAGGATCGCGCACTTCGTTCCTGCTCGGCGAGTACGCGATGGCGTTGATCGTGTAATCGCGGCGGGCAAGATCTTCGTCGAGCGACGCGCCAAACTCGACGACTGCGTGCCGCCCATCGGTCTGGACGTCGCGGCGAAACGTCGTCACCTCGTGCATCACGTTGTTGTGATCGAGCACGCCGATGGTGCCGAACTCGATTCCAACGGGAACCGTGCGCTTGAACAGCTTCCGGACCTCGGGCGGTTTTGCCGCCGTCGCCAGATCCCAGTCGAGGTGGGGATGGCCGAGCAGGGCGTCGCGAACGGCCCCGCCGACGCACCAGGTTTCGTAGCCGGCGTCTTCGAGGCGTTTCGCGATTCCGCGAACGGTCTCTGGTGGATCGAGTTTGGTGGTCATGAGTCGAACATCGATCTTAGCTCGGGATCGCCCATCCCGGCACCGAGGGCGAGCATTAAATCGATTCGCGCTTGCTGCGCGCGGCGCGATCCGCCAAAGATGGCACCCATCTCCTCCAGACGACGACCTCCGCCCGGGTAGCCGTAGGTGTGTCCTACTCTCCCGCCCTGGGTGCGCGAGGTGATCACGACGGGCTTGCCCTCCGCGACCCAGCGCTGGATTCCCGGCACCATCGCCGGCGGGACGTTGCCGCGCCCCATCGCGGCGAGCACGACTCCCCTCGCGTTCTCCCGCGATGCGTCGAGCAGGCGGGCATCCGAGCCCGCGGCCGCGAAAATGATGTCGATGGGCGTCGCCAAAGCGTCAGGTTTTATAACGGGGGGCGAAGGTGGCATCTCGCGTCTGAGAATCAACTCACCTTCGTCCAGAACGCCAAGTGGTCCCAGCCCCGGACTCTCGAACGCGTCGAGAAGGTGGGTGTTGGTCTTGGTGGTGTCGAGCGCCGCGAAAATCTGGCCGCCGATCACCACCATCACCCCAAAGCCGCGTGTCTCCGGACTCGCCGCCACCCGCACCGCCTCGAAGAGATTCGCCGGTCCGTCCCACCCCAGATCGCTGACGGTCCGCATCGCGCCCGTGAAGACGATCGGCTTCTCGCTCGCGGT
>DASSNV010000011.1:0-6392 GCA_035701245.1 Gemmatimonadaceae bacterium
GGCACAGCTCGAGGGTCGTCGCGTGTTGGTGGTCGACGACGAGCCAATGATGTCTCGCGGGCTTACCTCTCTGCTCGGCCGCCGCGGACTGGCTGTCACCGCCCTCAACGACCCGCTCCGGTTCTGGAGCGTGATCGAGGAAACCAAGCCGAACCTGATCCTGCTCGACCTGGAGATGCCGAAGCTCAGTGGTACCGAGCTGTGTCGCGCCATCCGCAACGATCGCCGCTGGAGCGCGCTGCCGGTGATCTTTCTCACCGGTCATACCGACCAGGCGAGCGTGCAGCGCATCTTCGCTGCCGGCGCCGACGACTACGTCGGCAAGCCGTTCGTGCCCGCCGAGCTCACGGTGCGCATCGAGAGCAGGCTCACCGGTGTCAAAGCGCGTCGCACTCCCCACGAGACGGATCCCCTCACCGGGTTGGCGACGGGTGCCAAAGCAACCGAGCTGATCGAGCGCTTCCTCCGCCTCGCGCGCAGAAAATCGGATCCATACTCGATCGCGGTGCTCCAGGTGGACGGCTTTGCCAGTCTCGCCGCGAATTTCGGGCGCAACACCGCCAACAGCGTCCTCCGCTCCATCGGCGAGCTTCTTCCGAAATCATTCCGCGGTGAAGACGTGCCCGGCTGGTGGGGCGGAGCCGACTTCACCGTCGGTATGTACGGCAGCTCGAAGGAGCATGCCGCGATCAAGCTGGCGCAGATCTGCGCGAAGATCGCCGAGCAGAATTTCACCGCCGAGGATGGCCGGCGCGTGCACGTGTCGTGCAGCGCGGGAGTCGCGCAATACCAGACCGACGGCGACACCGTCCCTTCGCTGTGGGACGCCGCGCACAAGGCGCTTCAGCAGGCTCGCACCGACGGCGGCGCGAATCGTGTCGGAGTTTCAGGCATCACTCTGACGGGACCGATGACGCGTCGCGTCGATGTCGCACTGGTGGATGACGATGGCGCGCTCGTCTCGCTGCTGCGCCACGCGATGGAGAGCCGCAGCCTCAGCGTCGCGACTTTCGCCGACGGTGAGACCGCGGTCGCCGCGCTCACGGGATCGTCACCGGAGATCCAGGCGAGACTCATTCTCCTCGACGTCGATCTCCCGGCGCTCAACGGACTCGAGGTTCTGCGCAGGCTCAAGGCCAGCGAAGTGACGCGTCTCAGCAACGTCGTCATTCTCACCGCCCGAACGGGTGAGCGCGACATTCTTGCCGCGCTCGAGCTGGGCGCCGCCGACCACATCCCCAAGCCGTTCAGCGTCCCAGTGCTCATGCACAAGGTCCGCGCGGTACTGAAGCAGAGTCAGTCGTGATCGGCGACAACATCATCCGCGTCGTCATGCTGGCCGAGGTGGGCCTGCTGGTGTTCGCGGTCACGCTCTTCTTTCTCCACGGAGTCTGGCTCCATCTCACCGAGCGCCGGCTGCAGCGACTCTCGAAGGCGGCGCGGGATTCGGTGGCGGTCCTGATCACCCGCGGAACGATCAACGTCGAGGAGCTCGCGGCGCTGGCGCAGCAGCCGAACGAAGTGCAGGTGATGGCGTTTCTCGAGATCTCGCGCAATCTCAGCGGTACCGGGAAGGAGCGGCTGCGCTTCATCGCCGAGAAAGTCGGAGTGCTCGACCGCGCCAGGAAGCTGTGCGAGCACCGTCGCTGGACGCGCCGGCTTCGCGGCGCGCGCATCCTCTCGCGCCTCGATGTTCCGGACCCGCTCGTGCGAAAGCTGCTCGCCGATCCGCATCCCGCTGTGCGCGCCCAGGCGGCGGAGTGGGCCGCCGCGCAGCCGTCGGAGGAGGTCATCTCGGCGATGCTTGCCCTGCTCGCAGATCCCGCGACGCAGGCGAGATTTGCGGTGCAGAATGCCCTGCTGCGAATGGGCGGCGTGATCGCCGGACCGCTGGCCTCGTTTCTCGAGACCCACACCGGACGCGCCGCGGAAGCAGGTCTTCGCGTCGCCGAGTCGGTTGCCGAGCCGAGCTTCGCGGCGGCGGCGCTCAGGTTCTCGCGCGCCGGGGACGACACCGGCATTCGTGTCGCTGCCGCGAAACTGCTCGGCGCGATCGCCGGAGAAGCGGCCGCAACGCGTCTGACGGAAATGCTCAAGGACAGCGAATCCCGGGTCAGGGCGGCGGCGGCGCAGAGTCTGGGGAGGATGCAACACTGGCAGGCGGGCTCGCTGCTCTTCGACCTGCTGCGTGATTCCGCGTGGCGGGTGCGAAAGGAGGCCGGACTCTCGCTTCGCGCGCTCGGAGCGCCGGGGACGCTGTTTCTCCGCCGCGCGCTTAAGAGCGACGATCGATTCGCGGCCGACATGGCGCAGCAGGTTCTGGATCTTCCAGCAGCGGCGGCGGGATGACCGACATTCTGCGCACCGTAGTGAATGCGATGCTGTTCAAGGCGCAGGGGCCGGTGCTGGCGTATTTCTTCGCCATCAACGCCTGGTATCTGGTTCTCCTCGTCAGCGCGCTGCTGGAGCTTCGGCGGCACATGCTGCTGATCACCGACGAGAGCCGGCACCTTCTGCTCAGCTCGACCCTGTCGCCGACGATCTCGATTCTGGCGCCCGCGTACAATGAGGAGGCGACCATCGAGACGAGCCTGCGCGCGCTGCTGGCGCTGCAGTACCCGAATCTCGAGGTCATCGTCATCAGCGACGGCTCGAAGGATCGGACGGTGCAGGTACTGATCGATCGATTCAATCTCGTACCGGTGAAGACGATCTACGAGCAGCGCATCAAGACCAAGCCGGTGCGCATGCTGTACAGATCAGCGACGTATCCATCGCTGGTCGTCGTCGACAAGGAAAACGGCGGCAAGGCCGACGCCCTCAACGTCGGCCTCAGCTTCGCGCGCGGCGAGCTGGTCTGCGCGATGGACGCCGACACGCTCATCGAAGGCGACGGACTGCAGCGGATGGTACGACCGTTTCTTTACGCGACCGATGTCGTCGCGACCGGAGGAACGATTCGCGTCGTCAACGGCTCCGAAGTGAAGCACGGTCGCGTTCTCAAGGCCCGTGTGCCAACCCATCTGCTTCCCGGAGTGCAGGTGGTGGAGTACCTCCGCGCGTTCCTGTTCGGAAGGCTTGGCTGGAATCGCCTCGGCGGAAACATCATCATCTCCGGGGCGTTTGGACTCTTTCAGCGCGACGCCGTCGTGAATGCTGGCGGATACCTGCACGACACCGTCGGCGAAGACATGGAGCTCGTGCTGCGACTCAAGCGACTGTCGTACGAGAAGGGCGGGCCGGGAAGGATCGCGTTCGTTCCAGATCCGGTGGCGTGGACCGAAGTGCCTGAGACCGCGGCGGTGCTCGGCAGACAGCGCGACCGCTGGCACCGCGGACTGGCCGATGTGTTGTGGCGGCACCGCCGGATGATGCTCAATCCGCGCTACGGCGTAACGGGGCTGTTCGTGTATCCCTACTACGCATTCGTCGAGCTGCTTGCGCCCGTCATCGAGGTAATTGGTTTGCTGACGCTCGCGCTCGGCCTGGCGTTCGGGGTGCTCGACTGGAAATTCGCCGTGCTGTTCTATCTGACCGCGTACGGGCTGGGGACGGCGATGACGGCGTTCACGCTGATCCTCGAGGACCTCAGCTTTCATCGCTACGCGACGTTCCGCGATCGCGCGCTGCTTTTCTGCTGGGCGCTGCTCGAGAATCTCGGCTATCGGCAGATGACGGTTTATTGGAGACTGCGCGGACTCTGGAAGTTCATCCGCGGCCGGAAGGAATGGGGGGCGATGGAGCGGAAGGGGTTCCAGGCGGTGCCGGCGGCGAAGCAGGGGTCGGCTGCGGCGTAAAAACGATAAAAGAAGACTACCGGCCTGCGGCTCCGGGCCGCACGGCGGGCGGCCGCGGGCTACTGCTTGCGCGGCTATTGAACACTGAACGCGCATCTGAAGAATGCTGAGCCCGCGGCCTCAAGCCGGCTCGCCCACGGCCGCCCGCCGGTAGTCTTGTTTTGTCGTTCTTTAGCTGGCCCTTCAAACGCTGGGCGGGCATGGCTTGCCTGCCGCGCGCATTCCTGCCAATCTCCGTTAGGGAACATCCCTCCCGGAGTCCAAATGCTGCGTTCGTCGCTGGCCATCTCGCTGTGCCTTGCCGCATCTCTCGCCGCTTGTGCCCGCACAACCCCGGGCATCGACGTCAGCTCGACTGACTTCGATCTCGACCCCCTCGTCGGGCAATGGCGCGGGACGTACAGCAGCAGCTCGACCGGCAGAAGCGGCACCATCGCCTTTACACTGCGCGCTGGCGAGTCGGCGGCTTCTGGAAACGTCGTGATGATTCCGCGGCCCGACTCGTTGCTGACTCCCGAAGAGCGTGAGGCAGTCGAAAACGGCGGATCCAACCCGCGTCAGGTGCTGACGATTCACTTCGTGAGAAAAACCGGCGGCAGTGTACACGGCAACCTCGATCCGTACCACGAGGCCGAGTGCAATTGCCAGGTGCTCACCACCTTCGACGGCGAATTCACCAATAGCACGACGATTCAGGGGACTTACTCGACGGTGCCATCCATTGCCGGCGGCACCGTCAGCGGCGGCACGTGGACGGCGCGGAGGGTGAAGCGCCTGTGACGGCTCCGCGAATCGATGTTCTCGCCGCGCCCGAGAGCGAGAAAATTCTCGCCCGCAACCGGGTTGGACGCATCGCGTTCACGACGCAGGGGCGCGTCAATATTCTTCCGATTCACTACATGTATGAAGCGGGCTGGATCTACGGCCGCACTCAGCCCGGCGGAAAGCTGCTGCTCATCCTGCGCAACCGGCGCGTCGCGTTCGAGGTCGATGAGCACCAGGATGTCTTCGATTGGCGGAGCGTCGTTGCCCACGGGACGTTCTACATCATCGAGCCCGGCGACGAGAAGGTCTATCGACACGCGGTCGAGCTGATGCGCCAGGTACTTCCGACGACGAAGACGAAGGAAGATCCGACTCCCTACCGCACCTACTTCTTTCGGATCAATGTCGCCGAGCTAACGGGCAGGTCGGCGCAGCCGACTGGGGGAGAGACCGTCGCAGCTTCCGACGAAGTGCCGACCGAGACCGCGGTCGCCGAAGCCGACATCGCGCTGCGGAATTCGGCGCGTGCCGCTCTGGCTCAGCTCGAACACGTGGACGCCGAGCGGGTGACGGTCGAAGTGATGGAAGGAATCGTGATCGTCGGCGGCGTCGTCGAGACTTCGCAGGAATCCTCCGACATCGAGCGCGCGCTCACAGCGGTTCCCGGCGTGCGCGTGATGGTGATGCAGGTGGAGGTCGATGCGCCCGACGAGGGGGCGACCGACCCCGTCGATCTGGCGCGGGCAGTAAGCCAAACCCTGGCGAAGAGCGCGAAAGCGGGCGACGACGTGCGCGTCGTCATCGAGAACGGCTGGATACGCGCCGAGGGCACCGTCGAAAGCGCCGAGCGACACGCCGACATCGCGCGGGATCTGCGCACGCTCCGTGGCGCGCGCGGCTTTCTCGATCGGATTCGGGTCGGTTAGTCTCGCTCGCCGGGCTCGTCGTCGTGGACGGCGATCTCGAGATGAAAGCGGTGCAGAAAGCGGTGCAGCGCCGGCGCGAACAGCACGCCTACCATTGTGATGAAGGTGACGCCGCTGAACAGCGCGTAGAATCCGGCGAACAGGTGTAGGTGCGATGCCTGCAGCGCGTTGAGGGCTTGCGGGTCCGGCGGTGGGCCCTCGCCGGAAAGAATCATCGATGAGTCGTAGAACGAGTCCAGCCAGCCAAGGCGGCCGAAATCGTGGTAGCCAAGCATGCCGATAATGAGCCCGCCGCCAATGACACCGGCCGCGATGGCGGCGCTGCGCAGCATCCGCAGCAGGAACAGCCGGCGCGACGGCATCGGCTTCATCATCACTTCGGGATCAGGCATTGGGCCCGTCTTTCTTCGATTGAACGGCATTCGGTTCTCCATCTAATACGAAAAACCCCCTCGATTTGTGAGGTCCGCGGTGTAGGGGTTTCCTTTACTCAGCGCACCTGGAGTGCGCACAAAGAATCGGCGAAGTCTCTACATAGCTCAGCGGTTCTGGATCGTAGGTTCGGAGACACTCATTTCGAGACTTCAGATTCCGTGAATCGACTAAAAGCGTTTGGTGAGCTCCCGGCTTCGACCTCAGCGAACACGCACCTCCGACCTGGAGGATCCTCCCGGCTGAACATCCTCGTCGTCTCGAACAATTTGGGTAGCGTTGAGCACGCCGTTGGCGAGTTGACGCGCAGCGGATACAACGTGAACGCAGAGTACGTGCAGGCGCGGTATGAGTTCGAGGTCCGGCTGCGGGGCGGCAACTACGATGTGATCGTGACGGCCGCGAGTCTGCGCGGGTGGTCGGCGTTTGATTTGCTCGCGACACGCGGCGAAGTCCGCCCGGACATTCCGAT
>DASSNV010000012.1:0-2486 GCA_035701245.1 Gemmatimonadaceae bacterium
CTGCTTCACCCCGGAGAGCGCTCGGCAGCTGGTCGATGCGTTGAAGCCGCGACAGACGCTCCTTCTCCATTGCGGCACGATGTGGGTACACGGAAGACCGCGGGAAACCGGAAGTGGGAGGCGGGAAGCGGTCACCGAGAACATGCCGCGCCACCCGTTCGGCGATTACGGAGTCAAGAAGGCGGCGATTGAACGACTGCTGCTCGACGCGACTCGGCGTTGGGATGCGCGCGCGACGGTGCTTCATCCGGGTCACCTCGTCGGACCGGGATGGAATCCTCTGAACCCCGCGGGGCATTTCAATCCCGAGGTGTTCGAGCGCATCGCGCGCGGTGATGTGCTCGTGCTGCCGAACGAAGGAATGGAAACCGTGCACCACGTCCACGCCGACGACGTCGCGCAGGCGTTCGAGCTCGCACTCGCTCGTCCTGACGCGGCCGTCGGAGAAAGCTTCCACGTGGTGTCGCCGGCGCCGATGCGCTTGCGCGACTACGCCGGAGCGATGTACGCGCACTTCGACCAACGCCCGCGGCTCGAGTTTCTTCCCTGGGAGGAATGGAAGGAGACAGTCACCGAACAGGAAGCGGCCGCGACGTGGGATCACATCGCGCATTCTCCGCATGGCAGCATCGCCAAAGCGCGCGAGAGGCTCGGATATGCGCCTCGATATTCTTCGTTAGAAGCGGTGATCGAGGCGATCGAGCGGTAACGTTCACTGGCCGCTACCACTTCGGGGCTTCCATTCCAAACTGCTTTGCGTACTCGGCATTGAGCCGTTGCCAGCCCTCGAACTGCATCGCTTCGGGGCCGACGATGCGGTCGATCTGATCGCCGCTAAGCAGATGGTCCATGACGTCGATGCAGATGTGCCAGCCGGCGGCACCCATCGAGATGAAGCGGCGACCGATGTTGGCCCACAGGGTGAGGTGAGTGCCGCTGCCGGATGGTTTGAGCTCCCACCGGATGTCGCCGCCGCCCCAGTTGTACTCCAGCACCTTCGGAGCATCCGCGCGGACGATCTTCGTCTCGGTGATGTGCGGACCGGGCGCGCCGACGGTGGTGAGCTTCACCGTATTGCCGGCCGTCGCCAGACTGCGATCCGCGTCGAAGGGCGCCCACTCGTGGAGCTGGGCGGGATCCGTCAGTGCCTGCCACACTTTTTCCGGTGGATGAGCAAGGTCTCTGTCGAGGACCAGGGTCCAGGTATCGCTGTCGCCAGTCTTTCGCACCTGGGCACCCGTTGCGGGGCCAGGAGCGTACTTCTCACGGGTCGTCATTTCTTTCTCCTTGGTTTCTTTTTGGCGGACTTTGGCTGATCGATGCGGTCGAGGTGGCGCTCGAGCGCGTCGACGTGCTTTGACCAGAATTCACGGAACGGCGCCAGCCACTCCTCGAGCTCCATCAGCGGCGCGGGAGCAAGGCGGTAAAGCCTTCGCTGCGCATCGACCGTGACGTCGACTAACCCCGCTTCGCGCAGGACCCGGAGATGCTTGGAGACCGTCGGCTGAGTCATCCGGAGCCGCTGCTCGATTTCCCCTACTGAGCGTTCCGACTTGGCGAGAAGGCCAAGGATCGCCCGGCGATTGGGATCCGCGATAATTCCGAATACTGATTCCATGCCGGTAATATACTAGTGAGCGTATATACCCCGCAAGACATATAGCTAGCGGACCGCTGGCAGCCTCCCGCGGACAGCGCGCAGCTTGACAGAGGCGCCCAAACGAACGCGATCTATGAATTCGACGTATTCACGAGCCCGACAACTGCCAAAGCAGTTCAGTCCATCGTTCTCAATCAGTCCGCGATTATCGATGCAGTTGGTCCTCGGGCCTCGATCCAGAGCTGCGAGCTGCCAGCTGAAAGCTCCCAGCGTTCAGTGCCGGAACTCCACGAGCTGCCGGCCTGCGTGCAGCTGCCGTCGCTTTCCCTCCCACACCAGCTCTCCGTTCAACCCCCTCGGCAGCGTAATGTCCGCCCGCAAGCCAGCGGCTGTGCGCACGAAACTCACCTGGATGTCGCCGTATGGATGGGGAATTGTGCCCTCGGCGTGCTTGAGCGGGCCGAGCGCGGGCGCGATAATCACGGTGCGGAATCCGGGGCTCGAGGGCCGGATCCCCAGCACGGTCGCCAGCAATCCGTAATTCGGATGCGCTGCCCAGGCATGGGTATCGGATCGCGTCGGCTCCGGATTCTCGGGCGCGGATGTGAGACCGAGCTGGAGCATCTGCTGCCACGGCGCGAGCTGCTCGATGTAGCGATCGGCGAGTCCCGCTTTCCGCAGCGCCTCCAGAACGTAGAAGCTGAAGTAGTACGAGGCGGGTGTGAGCGTCGTGTCGGCGAGGACCCGCTCCATCACCGCGCGCTCCGTTCCCCGCGGGACCGCATCGGCGAGAATCGCGAGAACGTTGGTCTGCTGGCTGTAGCTCACGGTGTCGGGCGAGTCGCGAAATAATCCGCGCGCCGAGTCCCATGCCCGGGCGCGAATC
>DASSNV010000013.1:0-3301 GCA_035701245.1 Gemmatimonadaceae bacterium
AACAGGGATAGGCATGGCCGTGTTCGACCAGCCAGGCGGCCCACTCCTGATACAGATCGAGCCGCTCGCTCTGGATGTATGGCCCATATGGCCCGCCAACCTCCGGCCCCTCGTCCCAGTTGAGCCCGAGCCAGCGAAACGCCTCGAAAATGCCCTGCATGCTTTCGTCCACGAAGCGCTTGCGGTCGGTATCCTCGATGCGCAAGATGAATTCGCCGCCATGATGCCGTGCAAAGAGCCAGGTAAAGAGCGCGGTCCTGGCCCCACCGACGTGGAGATCGCCGGTCGGGCTGGGTGCCATGCGCACTCGGACATGCTGATTGGTCGTACTCAAGATCGGTCTCCCTCGGTCGACGACTGCGTCGTCATGAACACCCAAGTATGAGCCAGACAGGAGATTCGGGCAAGGAGACGGTACCGCGCACGCCAATGCCGACTTGACACGTCATCTGAATCTCATTAACATACATACAGTATGTATCTCACTTGAAAGAGGAGCGACGAATGTCGACGCGGCGGACCCAGGCAGAACGGAGAACGCAGACGCGCGCGGACCTGATCGCGGCAGCGCGGGCGCAGTTTGCCGAGCGCGGCTACGCCGCCGTGTCGCTTGAGGAAATCGTGCGCGCGGCGGGCGTGACGCGCGGCGCGCTCTACCATCATTTCGCGGACAAACAAGACCTTTTTCGCACCATCGTCCGGGAGATCGAGCAGGAAATCGACGTGCGAATGCTCAGCACCGGCGGCGCGGAGCTCTCGGGGCTGGAGCGATTCCGGGTGGCCGTCCGGGTCTTCCTCGAAGCCTGCACCCAGGCGGATGTCGGCCGCATCCTCCTGATCGACGGTCCCTCGGTTCTGGGCTGGCAGGAGTGGCGCGAAATCGACGCCGCTCCCACGCTGCGCCTGATCGAGGACGGGCTCGAAGAACTCGCCGCGCATGATTGGATCGCGCCGCAGCCCTTCAAGCCACTCGCCCACCTCATCTATGGAGCGTTGATCGAGGCCGGCCTGTACCTCGCGACGACGTCTGATCCCGAAAAGGAACTCCCCCAAATGCACGCCAGCCTCGAGCATCTGCTCGCGGCCACGCTCGGCTGGCGGGATTCGAATAGTCCAAGCGAGCCGCACGACTGAGCTCCACAGCACGTTCACCGGAGTCATTGGAGTTGGAATGATGCTGCATCTGCACGAATTAAACGTGAATGCGCGAGCGGCCAAGAGCGATCGACGATCGGCTTCGGCCACCGGTCAGCCACATCACTGGCTGGTCAATCTGCTGGGCCAGCGAAGCGTTCAGGTGACCCTCACTGCCTGGGTTGTGGCGAACATCCTGATTCAGGTCATCGCACAGGGCAGCCTGCCGTTCGATCGGCCCTCGATGGCGGATATGTCCTTCGGTCAGCAGATTCTGATCGCAAACGCGATGATCGTGGAGATCGTTCTCCTGATGGTGATCGCCTATGCGCTGACGCGTAGGCGGGCGGTACCTGCCATGGTGACGCGCGCGCCCGCAGCGGCACTCGCCCGCAGTGAGACGTTGCTGCTGGTTGCCTACGGTGTGCTGGCTCAATTGGCCGGTCTCCTGCTCGGCAGGTCGCTCGGGTGGGATGCGATTAGCTTCCATCTGGTCGGAACGATGTATGGCACGCACAAGGCTGTGGCACCCATTGAGGTCTTTGTCTGGGCCGGCTACAACTTCTTGGTCTACGCCGTCCTTCCCTTTCTCTTCTTTCGCCGTCGCTATTCCGCCGAGGACCTGAACCTTCGTTCCAGCGACCGGCGAAACGACCTCCGGCTGATCGTGGTGATTCTGCTGCTCGAAACGCTCTTCGAGCTTGTCGCCGGTGGTTTTGCCATCTTCGAGCTGAGCCCGCGCCAGGTGGCGCTGGGCGCGCCGCTCACCTTCGGCGTCTACTTTCTGGGCACCGTCATGCCGACGATGGTTTTTATTTACTGCATCCTCTTGCCGCGCTATCTCAGGCTGACCGGCTCCGCTGCGACTACGGTCATCCTCGGCGGGCTGACGTACGCGCTGCTCCACTTCTTCGACGCCTGGATGGTGTTCAAGACGCCGGGTGACGCCGCACTCTCGCTGATCTTTCTACTGATGCTCTATGTCGCACCGGGCATGTTCAAGTCGCTGCTGACACTGCGCACCGGCAACGCCTGGGTGCACGTCTGGGCCTATCACGCAATCGTGCCGCATACCATTGGGAATACCGGACTGATCGTCAAGATCTTCGGCATCCGCTGATTCACAACGGTGCGCATCGGCCTCGCTCGACAACGCCGGATTGCCGGCACCCCACGCAGGAATGCCCCGCGTCCCAGAACTGGAGTCTAACCATGCAATCGCACAAATCCTCGACACGCTTGCCTCGCTTCGGCCTATCGAGGGGGCTGAGAACCCGCTGGATACTGCTCAGCGCCACCGCAGTCGCCCTCGTACTCGCGCTCGTCGCGGTTGTCGCCTACGCGTTTGCGGGCGGTTTCGACCCGATTACGAACGAGCATGCCGGTGGCGGCGGCACCCGCGTCGTCCGCGTTGAACTGGTCGATGTCAGTCTCGGCTTCGACGTCACACCCGACGTGATCACGGTTGATCCGGGAACGCACCTCGTGCTCGACGTCGTCAATGAGGGGAAAGAGGTCCATAATCTCGCGCTCAATGGCGGCCTGCCGCGCACCCGTATGCTCGAGCCGGGCGAGTCGCAGCGCCTCGACATCGGAACGGTCTCCCGCGACCTCGGAAGCTGGTGTACGCTCCCAGGGCATAAACTCTTCGGCATGGCGCTCGAGATCCATGTCGTTCGGGGATCTTAAGCGGCTGCCGCGCGGTCGTGACCATTCTGTCATGATAGAAATGTTTTGTTGACAGGATCAGCAGATACAATATGATGGGCGAATCGAGGGCTGCTATCGTGGGGAGAGCAATCGAATGGCAATCGTACGCGTCGTCATCCCCGACAAACTTGCCGGGGCGCTGCAATCGGGCGAACTCTCGCCCGGTCAAGTGCGCGAGTTGATCGAGCTGGAAGCCACGGCGCTCGGCCTGTCGTTCGCTCAAGTCGTCGACGCGGTGCAGCAGCAATCCCTCCCCTGGTCTCCGCTCAGCGCCGATCTCAGCTTTCTCGTGAGCATGCTCGGCGACGAGGCCAGCCCAGCCGAATAGCGATCCCCTTTCCTCAGCGCTCTGAACCGCTCTTCACAGCGCCAATCGTCATGCCAATATATCCACATCCTCCGATCCCTGATATGATGCGCAGTTGGGGCGCCTAACCTCGTGCAGGCGAATGAATCA
>DASSNV010000014.1:0-4166 GCA_035701245.1 Gemmatimonadaceae bacterium
CTCTCAGGCGCTTTTAAAGAGAGCGCGCGGAGGAGACCCGCGACCGAGCAGAGCGAGGGAGCGTAGTTAGGGGCTCCGACCAAGCGAACGTAGCGCCAGCGAGGACCCCTCGCCCGACTGACCGGCGCAGATCCAACCCGCAGCTATCGCTTAACCGCCGATGTAGTCGCAGTCGTACCTGGCGCCGGCCGCGCGACGACGGAAGGATTGCCGTCCGAGATGTACGCGTTGCCCGCTTGCTCGAGCTTGCCCACGGTCTGCTCGATCGCGTTCCCGATGACCTGAATCCTCGGCGTCGACCCCGGATTGAACGCCGGATCGTACGGCGATCGCATCGGCCCGCCCGCGACCTCGAACACGACCTCGTAGTTGTACGTGATCGTCTTGCCGGTCTTTGGATTGGTCCACGAGCCGTGACTCGCGAGCGCCCGGTTCTTGGGCCAGAGTCCCTGCGGCAGCGCCATCGATCTCACCCTGTAGCCCGGGACCGCGGAGTCGATCGCCAGCGCGCATTGCGCGATCTGCTGCTGCACCGCAGCGTCCGGATATTTGCTCAGCTGCATGTGCCAGAGCGTGTGATTGCACAGCTCGAATCCGTTGTCGGCGAGCCACCTCACCTTCTGGAATCTCCAATTGGATTTCTGCCCTTGAACGCCGCGATCGCCGAAGAAATTGTGCCCCGCGGCCGCTCCGGACAGCAGGCAGTACACCGACTTGTTGTTCCAGTCGGGATGGGTCTTCCTGAAATCGAGCCAGATTCCCATCCCGCTCTGCGGATCGATCTCCAGCTTGCCGTTGTTGTCGATGTAGCGAAGCTGCTCCGGCGACGCGTCGTCGAACACGAACACCACCGGCGACAATCCCTTCGGCAGATTGAGATTCTTGTCGAGCACGTCCGACATGTTCACCGGCCGGTAGCCGCGATCGTAGAGGAACTCGAGATCCTTTCTGAACTGCCCGCGCTCGCGCGCGTACAGGCTGTTGTGGTCGGTGATCAAGTGATACTCGAGTACCATGATTCGTCCCATCTCGTTGGGCACTCGATTGGGATTGGGATTGCCGGGCCAGGCGGTGCTGTTGGGTTTCGCCGAGTTCGCGGGGGCGTTGGACGAAGTATTGCTCGCGACGATTGCGTTGGCCGACGCGTTGTTCGCGGCTGTGGGTGGCGATGCGTTGTTGGTGGCCCCAGCGCCGGAAGCGGAACCTGGCGCAGCGGTTTCCGTAGTGGGAATTGGACCCGCGACGGCGCCTGTGGTGTCTGATGTCGAGCCGGCCTGTGCACTCGCGGGCGCTACAGCGGTCGTATCAGTGGTATTACTGCTCGTGCCTGACGTCGAGCGCGCACTGCCCTTGCAAGCAATCGGGCCCGCGGCGACGACGAGCACGAACGAGACGAGGACTGAACGATACATTTTTCCCAGCTGCTGTTGAAGATAAAGGCGAGACAGAGAGCGATCCTGCTCTCTCTTCTCGCAATATGTATTCTAGCGGTGTACTTCACTGACGTGTGGCTGCTGACGTGCGGCTTCGACGGCTGCCCCTCGGCGTTCGCGATCCAGAAGTTCCAGCCCGACGAGGGCGGCCGAATACTCGACCGCTACAACCGGCTAATGGGGCGTCTGGAGATAGTGAGGCGCATCAACGTCGATCTCAAGCAGGTCCCGGAGTTCGTCCAGCAGGCGTTCATCGCCACCGAAGACCGGCGGTTCTACCAGCACAACGGACTCGACTGGCGCGGCTTCTTCCGTGCTCTCGCCGCCAACATAAAAGCCGGCCACACCACCCAGGGTTTCAGCACGATTACAATGCAGGTCGCGCGCAACACCTTCGCCGTCCGGAAGTACCCCGCGCGGTCGCTCAGGCAGAAGCTGATCGAGCTCCGACTCTCCCGCCTGATCGAGCACTCGCTCACCAAGCAGCAGATCCTCGGGCTCTACTTCAACGTCATCTACATGGGCAACGGCGTCTACGGCGTCGAGGCCGCGAGCAGAGACCTCTTCGGCAAGAGCGTCAACCAGATCAATCTTCCGCAGGCAGCCACCCTCGCCGCGCTGCCCAAAGCGCCGTCGTCCTACACCCCGCGCCGGCACCCCAATCGCGCGCTCCAGCGGCGCAACCTCGTGCTCGGCCTGATGGTCGATCAGGGCTACGTCTCCGCGAATCGTCTGAAAGGACTTCAGGCGACACCGCTCACGATCGCCAAGAACGAGTGGCGGCCCAAGGATCCGAACGATTCCTACGCCCTCGACGCGGTGCGCGCGATCGTCGATTCCATCATTCAGGGCGGGACGGCGGACATCGTCGATCTCACGGTGCGCACGACTCTCGATCGCAACGCCCAGATCGCCGCTGACCGCGCCGTCAAACGACAGGCATCGGTGATTCAATCGGAGGCGGGACGACGCGCGCTCATCCAGGGCGCGATGGTGGCGATCGATCCGCGCAACGGCGACATCCGGGCGCTCACCGGCGGCCGGACCTACGAGCGCGGCAGCTTCAATCGAGCGCTGCTCGCACACCGCCAGCCCGGCTCGGCGTTCAAGCCGTTCGTGTACGCGGCGGCGATGGCGGCGGGCTACACGCCGTCGTCCGAGGTGGACGACGATCCGATCGATGTCATCCAGGGTCGCGACGTCTGGTCGCCCTCCAACTACGGCGACGAGTACCTCGGCCGCACGACGTTCAGAAAAGCGCTGATCAAATCAGCCAACGCGGCGACGGTGCGCGTCAGTCAGGCCGTCGGAATTCCGCGCGTGATTGCCCAGGCGCACAAGAACGGCATCGTCAGCGATCTGCCCAACGTTCCGGCGGTTGCGCTCGGCGCGGCGGAAGTCACGCCGATCGAGCTCGTCACCGCCTACGCGCCGTTCGCGAACGGTGGATTCAAGGTGCGGCCGAGACTGGTGCGCAGCATCTCGACGTCGGACGATATCCCGATCTGGCAGGACGACGAGCGCACATCGGCCGACATGCCGCGGGTGATGGATCCGCGCGACGCGTACCAGGTGACATCGATGCTGCAATCGGTGGTCGATTACGGGACTGGCAGAATCGTTCGCGACGACGGTGTGCGGGGACTCGTCGCGGGGAAAACGGGAACGACCAACAGCGGCACCGACGTCTGGTTTGTCGGCTACACTCCGACAATCGTCGCCGCGTTCTGGTTCGGATACGACAATCCCGCCTCGATCAGCGGCGACGCATCGGGTGGCCGCCTCGCCGCGCCGGCGTGGGTCGACTTCTACAAGAATGGCTGGCGCGAGACGGCCGCGCCGACGGCGTGGAATCCGCCGCCGGGGATGAAGGAGGTCATCATCGATCCGACGACGGGCTATCTGGCCACCGAGTGGTGTCCGGTGACGCGCAACGAGTACTACAAGCCCGAGCTGCCGCTGCCGACGATCCCGTGTCCCGAGCACGGACCCGACATGGGCGACGACCAGTACAATCCCGACACGACGCCGCGGGACTGGTCGAACGATTTTGGAAAGCGCATCGGTCGCGCGCTCGGCAAGATCTTCAAGTTTTGAGCTGCGAGCGCGCTTACGCGCGTTGCCTTGGCATCTCGGTTTGGGTCGAGGTGAGAGGTGCGGCCTGAAAAACTGCTCGCCCGCTCCACTCGAAGACCTTGGGAGTGGCGTCTAGAGCGGGGGCGGGACTGCGCGATGTTTTTCAGGCCGCACCTCTCACCTCTCCCGCACAGGTCTATCAGAGCGCGCGTCCGCGGCTGGCGCACCGAACTTGAAGCTCGTGCACGAGCGGCTTGGTTGCGGGCTTTCGGGGCGTACGGGCGAGGCCGGAGGAGGACACTGCGGACGCGCGCGGGAGACCACGAGCTAGGCGGCTAGACCGCGACGCCCGCGATGACGCGCACGTCGTGTTGCGTCTACAGATCTATGTGGGAGAGGCGAGGGGCGCCCTCAGAAAAACATCGCGCAGTCCCGCCCCGCTCTAGACGCCGCCCATCAGGTTTTCGAGTGGAGCGGGCGAGCAGTTTTTCAGAGGGTGCCCCTCGCCTCGACCCAAACCGAGATCTATCTGAAGCGCAGCATCTAAACGATGCCGAGGAAAGCAGAAGGCGTCGCGGTGTAGCCGGGGAAGATCTTGTCGAGCGCGCGGGCGCCCAGATGATCCGACACGACCTCGGCGAATACGGAGCGAAAGTC
>DASSNV010000015.1:0-19445 GCA_035701245.1 Gemmatimonadaceae bacterium
TGCCGCCCTTGGATCCACGACCGGCTCGACCAGATACCTGGCTCAGTAGCTGGAAGCAGCGCTCGGACGCGCGGAAGTCTGGCAGGTTGATTCCCACGTCGGCATCGACCACCCCGACGAGGGTCACGTTCGGAAAGTCGAGGCCCTTGGCGATCATCTGGGTGCCGAGCAGGATGTCGATGTCTCCCGCGCCGACGCGATCCAGGATGCGAGTGTGCGCCCATTTGCCACTCGTCGTATCGACGTCCATCCGCGCGATTCGCGCCGACGGAAACCGCTCGCACAACAGGCGCTCGACCTGCTGGGTGCCCAGTCCGCGCTGTCGGAGATTTCGGCCGCCGCAGCGCGGGCAATCCGGCCGCGGATCTTCCTTGTGCAGGCAATAGTGGCAGATCAGCCGTTCCGGATTGCGGTGATGCGTGAGGGTGATGCTGCAGTGCGGGCACGTCGCGACCGCGCCGCAATCGATGCACTGGATGAACGATGAATAGCCGCGGCGATTGAGCAGCAGAATGCTCTGCTCACCGCGATTCATCGTCTCGACGATGGCGTGGTGCAGCGGCTCGCGGATGACGGCGCCGTAGTCGATCCCGCCCTGCGCCATCGCGGTGTAGTCGGTCGCGGTGTGCCGCAAATCGATCACCTCGACGGTGGGCAGTCTGCCACCGCCGACCCTGTCGGGCAGAGTGAGCAATGTGTACTTCCCGGTCGTCGCGTTGGACCACGTTTCGAGGGACGGGGTGGCGCTGCCCAACACCGTGATCGCGCCTTCGTTCTTCGCCCGCACTATTGCCACTTCGCGGGCATGGTAGCGCGGCGTCTCGCCCTGCTTGTAGCTGGACTCGTGCTCCTCATCGACGATGATTGCACCGAGGCTCTCCAACGGAGCGAACACGGCCGATCGCGCACCGACGACGATGCGCTTGTCGCCGCGCTTGAGTGCGCGCCACGCATCGTAGCGCTCGCCCTCGCTGAGCGCGGAGTGCAGCACCGCGATGCGGTCGCCGAATGCCGCGCGGAATCTGTCGACCGTCTGCGGAGTGAGCGCAATCTCAGGCACCAGGACGATCGCGGTCTGGCCGCGCTCGTCGACGATGCGGCGCAACAGCTCGATGTACACGAGGGTCTTGCCGCTGCCGGTTATCCCGTGCAGCAGAAACACATCGCCCTTCCCCGCGCCAGCCATCGACTCGACCGCCGCCTGCTGGGCGACGGTCGGAGTCAGTCGCGTCGTCGAGATTCCGCCCCGCGTCGAGAAAGGATCGCGATCGATCTCTTCCTCCTCAATCGCGATCAGGCCCCGCTTCTCCAGCGATTTGAGCACTGCGGGAGAAAACTCGAGCTGAGAGCTAAGATTCTCGACCGATGTTCGACCACCCAGCGATTCGATCAGCTCGAACACCGCGCGCTGCTGTTTCGCGCGCCCGAAAATCTTCTCGCGCTCCAGCAGCGTCGGAATCTCGGCGCCAAGCACCACCACGCGACGTGTCTTTCTCGGCGGACTTGGATCTTCAGCTCCGGTGAGCGCGGCGGGCAGCACGGTGCGAAGCACGACGCCCAGCGGCACCACGTAGTACTCCGCCATCCACTTGCACAGCTCGAGCAGCGCCGCGCCGACAGCCGGCGACTCGTCGGGAGACTCGAGAATTGCCTTCGGCTTTCGCTTGAGAGGGCTGGCATCCGTTATGCCGACGCAAACTCCCACTTCCTTCCCGCTGCGGAGCGGGACGACGACCCGAGAACCGACTTCTACCGGATTGGCGAGCCCGTCTTCGACTGCGTAGGTAAAGTTCTGGAACAGCGGGAGCGGGAGCGCGATCTCGGCGAACTTCGGCGCGTGCTCACGCACTTTGGAAGGCTGCCGCGAGATCGACGCTCGGGGCAGGTGTCGCGCCGAGTCCGGCGCCGTCGGAAAGTCTAACTGTGCCACCTGTAATAGTAACGCCGCGATACGGGTCATTGGACAGCAGCGCGGCGCCATCGAAGTCGGCGTAATCGAGGAGCGGCGCGATCTGCGCAATCGCCGAAATGCCGAGCGAGCTCTCGATCATGCATCCCGCCATCACCTGCAGATCCAGCGCGCGCGCAGCATGGACCATCCGCAGCGCTTCGCGCAGACTGCCACACTTCGCGAGCTTGATGTTGATCCCGTCCACCGCCCCGGCGAGTTTCGCAACATCTGTGGCGACAAGGCAGGACTCATCAGCAAAAATCGGCAGCCTGGATCGTTCCCGCACGAACCGGAGGCCGTCGACGTCGTTGGCCGGAAGCGGTTGCTCGATCATCTCGACGCCCTGGTCGGCGAGAAATTCGCTCATCGTCACGGCGTGCTTGGCGGTCCAGGCGGCATTGGCATCGACCCGCAGCCGTTTCTGCGGCGCGGCGTTTCGCACGATGCGAACGATCTCCATGTCGCGATCGGTGCCGAGCTTCACCTTGAGAATCGGATACTCCCGCGCCTCGGCGACGCGTCGCTCGAGGACCTCGTTGTCGGCGATGGCGATCGTGAAGCTGGATTGCGGGAGCCGCGAGGCGTCGAGCCCCCACAATCGATAGACGGGCAGGCCAAGACGCTTGCCGACCAGATCGTGCAGCGCGGAGCTTATTGCACCCTTCGCCGACGCATTGCCACGCAGGACACGATCGAGCTGCGACTCGATCGCCTCGATCGAGAACGCATCGGCGCGCTCCAGAATCGGCTTGAACTGGCCCAGGGCGGCGATGACGGTTGAAACGGACTCGCCGTAATAGCGGTTGGGCGCCGCCTCCCCGAATCCTTCCGCGCCGTCATCGTCGGTGATGCGCACTATCACGTTGCGATGGTGCGAGTATCCACCGCGCGCGATCACGAAGGGATGCGTCGGGTTGAGCTCGATTGTCTGGTGCGAGAGCTTCATCCGGCAGCGACCGCCGGGACGACCGGCCCGCCGCGGGCAGTGCGCGCCATCCGGTACTCGTGGTGCGCCGACGCGGACGCGAGAAAGTTGATCAACGCATCGGCGAGATCGTTCCCGCGCTCGAACCGGTGCGCCGGGTTCTTCTCGAGGCACCGCATAACGATTGCCGCCAGCTGCTGCGGGATGCGCGAATCGACGACGTCCGGAGCCACCGCGGTCTCCGTGACGTGCTTGTAGCTGATCGAGTAGCTGTCGGCCCCGTCGAACGGCGGGAAGCCCAGCAGCGTCTCGTACATCACGACCCCAAGTCCGTAGATGTCGCTCCGGCCGTCAAGGAGTTTTCCCCGCGCCTGCTCGGGTGACATGTAGTGCGGCGTGCCCATCACGTTGCCGCTGCCGGTCATGCGGCTGCGGAAGTGGCCGGTGGCAATCCCGAAATCCGTAACGAGCGCGTTCTCGTCTTCATCGAACAGGATGTTGTCGGGCTTGATATCGCGGTGCACGAGTCCGCGCCGGTGGGCGTAATCCAGGCCGGTCGCGACCTGCGCGGCAACCGACGCCGTCGTCTCCGCCGAGAGCGAGCGGTGACCGCCGATGCGGTCACTCAGCGTTCCGCGCGCCATGTACGGCATCACGAGGAAGACATGATCGTCCACCATCCCGAAGTCCATGATCTTGCAGATGTGCGGGTGCATCAGCTGCGCGGCGGACTCGGCTTCGCGCCGAAAGCGCTCGCGCATCTCATGCTCACGGGCGAGGTGCGGGTGCAGGACCTTGATCACGACAGGCGAGTCGAGCGCAACGTTGAGCGCGTAGTAGACGCTGGCCATGCCGCCCTCGCCGACGCGGTGCATGATGGTGTAGCGGCCGCCGGTGACCTGGCGGAGCGCGGTCACCGACGGATCCGGCGGCGACTGCCGGCGATCCGCGCTCTCCGGCATGCGAATGCCGCAGCGCACGCAGCGCGCCGCCTCCCCGCGATTCCAGCTGCCGCAATCGGGACAGAACATCGTCAGCCTCCGAACTGCATGCGGACGAAATCGTACGGCGGCCACGGCCCCGTCACCTTGAACTCGAGCGCCGACTGCCGCTGCGCTTCCTTCGATACGGTGTCCTTGAAGGTCTGCCAGCGCTCCCTGTCGATCAGAAACGATGCGCGCGCCACCACGCCGTCCTCATCATCGCCGTCGGCCTTGGGAAGCGTCACGGTAGCCGCAGCCTGGCTGCGCAGCAGTCGGAGGCTCTCTGCGGCGAGCGCTGCGAAGCTCTTTTGGGCGTCACTGTCACCGTTCTCGTGGCGCGTGTGGGTGGTGATACTCACCCGCGCCGCGGCGTGCCCCTCGATCACCGACAGGGCCTCAGTGAGGGTGAAGTAGTGCAGCTCGAGCCAGCGAGCGAGGGTCGCCTGGGACTGGAATACCGTCCCGGGGGGCGCCGGCAGAACGGCCGAGTGGCCGTAGGCGTCCTCCAGTACGCGCAGATACTTCGCGGTGGCCTCGTCGTCGAGGCTCGTCATGGAGTACGTGGTCGGCTCGACGATCGCCGCAAGCGCGCGAAAATGCACCAGGGACGTGCCCTCGGCGAGCGAGGTCGCCTGCCCCGACTCCACCGCCGCGACTCCGTAGAGGCGCAGCGCCGTCACAGTAGCTTGCGCCATTTCAGAGCGGCGAGGATTGAAAGGCCGAGCGCGAGCTGCGCCAGTACGAGGATCATGAAGCCGTGCGGGTGACTGTGAAGCGGAATATGCTCGAAGTTCATTCCCCACATCCCGCTCACCACGACGAACGGGAGCGTTACGGTGGCGACGACGCTGAGCGCCTTCGTCGCCATACCTAGACGATTGGAGACCTGAGTTAGATAGCTGTCCAGGGTACTGCTCAACAGGTCGCGGAAGGTCTCCAGGGAATCGTAGATCCGGAGGACGTGGTCGTAGATGTCCCGGAAGTAAATCTGGGTGTCGGGGCTGAGGAGGGTGCTCGGGCGGTTGGTAAGAACGCTCAGGGCGTCGCGCTCGGGGGCCAGGTGGCGGCGAAGGTTCAACACCAGCCGCTTCACCGCGAACACCTCGCGCAGGGCGTTCTGGTCGAACTGGGCGAAGATCCGCTCCTCGAGGCTGTCCATGAACTCGTCGAGCTTGTCGATGATCGGGAAGTAGGCATCGACGGCCTGATCGACGATGGCGTGCATGAGCCTGGCAGGCCCGTGGGTGGCGAGCTCGGGTTTCCGCTCCAGCAGATCCGCCGTCGTCGCGACAGGGTTCGTGTCGGCGCCATGTACCGTGACCAGGTAGTTGCTGCCAAGGAAGAAGCTGATGTTGACGGTGTCGAGATCGTACGGGTCTTCGGTCGTCTCGCAGAACGCGACGGTGCGCACGATCAGGAGAACGTAGCGATCGAATTCCTCGAGCTTGACGCGAGCCTGCGGGTTGAGCGCTTCCTCGATCGCCAGCGGATGGAAGTGGAAGACGTCCTTGAGGAGCGCGACGTTGGCTGCATCGCGGGTGTCCACGTCGACCCACAGAGTTCCCACGCCGGAGGCCGCGGCGCGCGCGATCTCATCGGGCGTGAGATTCTTGCGGATTCTACCGCTCGGATCGGAGTAGCAGCTCCAGAGGTGCGGCTCCTGGGTCGGACGCACGTCCTGGATTGGCTTCAGCACAGCGCTCATGAGCGTCCAAATTACTCGCTAGCGAGCGAGCGCGCCCAGGTGACGGACGGCCGCCTGCCCGACGCGATCCGGCGCGTAGCCGCCCTCCAGCACGCTGACGACGCGTCCGCCGCACCACGACTCGGCTCGTGCCACAACCGACCTGGTGAGGTTCTCGAAATCATCGATCTCGAGCGTGAAGCCTCCAAGCGGATCACCCCCCAGCGAGTCGAAGCCAGCCGAAATGAGAATCAGGTCCGGCACGAAGCCGCGGGTCGCTTCGTCGATGCCGCGCTCCAGCGCGTCCACGTACTCCGAGGGCGCTAGTCCAGCCGGCTTCGGAATATTCCAGATCGTGCGATGCGGACCGCGATCCTCGGCAGCGCCGGTGCCCGGGTACCACGGCCATTGGTGCATCGACACGAAATGGATTGCCGGCTCGTTCTCGACAAGCGCCTGGGTCCCGTTGCCGTGGTGGACATCCCAATCGACGATGAGAACCCGGTCCAGACCGTGCCGCTGACGCGCATAGTGCGCGGCAATCGCGACGTTGCCGAAGAGGCAGAATCCCATGGCGCGATCGCGAACCGCGTGATGGCCCGGCGGGCGGACAGCGCAGAAGCTCCGCGAGTTTACGCCACCGACCGCGAGATCTACCCCGGCCAGCACACATCCCGCGCCCGCGGTCGCAGCATCCCAGGAGCCACTGCTCTCCACGGTGTCGGCGTCGAGTCGGCCGCCGCCCTGCTCGGCAAGGACCCGAACGGATGCGACATACGCGGGATCGTGGGCGAGCTCGAGCTCCTGCGCGGTGGCGTGGCGCCCTTCCAGGTGTTCGACCTGGTGAAAGAGATCGAGGTCTTCACGCAGCGCGCGGGTAATCGCGCGCAGGCGGCCGACGTGCTCGGGGTGGCCCCAACCGGTGTCGTGGCGCCCGCAATCGCTATGGGAGATGAACGCGGCGCGCCCATCCATCGGGGGCTTACTCTACCGGACGCCGGCGGCGGTCGGTGATCAGGAAAATCGACCCGTTCTTCGCCACGGTCGAGGATATCGGCGCGTCTTCGTCGAGAATCTCGAAGCCATGGAGCTTGACGACGTAGTCGTCGACGCGGGCTTCCGGAGCGAGCTGACGCATCGCGAGCTCTTTGAGGCTTCTCACCGACGCCACGGGGTTCGCATCGATGCGGATCGCATCCCACGCCTCGAGCACCTGCGCCCGCAGGTGCAGAACCTTGTCGGATGCCGCGCCGAGGGCGAATGGCGCGCCGTGGGTGCGAAGTCTGGTGACGAACGGAACCGAGGCGGTCATTCGCCGCCCTCGGTGGATACGGCGAGCGGAACCGGCGCCAGCGTCGCGAAGAAACGCGCGACCTGCTGATCGAACAGGTAGGTTGATCCCGTCACCTTCGTACCGTCGGGACCGGGCACCGCGGCGATCACGATTTCCTCGCCGCCCTGGCCGCGAAGTGAGATGTGGTTCTTCGACTGCTGCTCGGGAAACGCGGCGTAGACGCCTGTCTGCCGCGCGAAGAAGTCCTTGGCAGCCGCAAGAACTTCGGCCGGGCTCATCGTGGTGGTGGTTTCCTGTAGGGTTCGATTCCGCTGTGACATCGCTCGCCGGTGGGTGTTGATCGACCGCCGTGCAATCTAGACCGCGCCCTGTACAGCGACAAGCCGACGACGGCGGCTGCGGTCGGCATCTTGCAACTCCGTCTCCGCGAAACCTTCACGAAAAGGATAGAGGAAATGCTGACGACCAGATCGGTGCTACGCGCGCTGGCTCTCGCCGCCGCGCTCGTTGTTTCAGGTGAAGCAGCAGCTCAAAGCGGAGCCGCTCGTGCAGCGGCGTCACGCCAGCAGCTGCCGCCGGCGACCTATCGCCCCGAGTTCGGCACCATGTGGACGTTCGACGCACCGCCATTCGACTACTGGCGCCGCACCTACGGCTGGGCGCCCGATCAGAAGTGGCTCGACCACGTTCGCCTCGCCGCGGTCCGGCTTCCCAACTGCTCGGCGTCGTTCGTGTCGTCGCGCGGGCTGGTGATGACCAATCATCACTGCGGTCGCGAGTGCACCGCCGCTTCATCACCGCCTGACTCGAATTACATCCAGACCGGATTCTCGGCGCGCACCCTGGCCGACGAAAAGAAGTGCGCGGGTCTCTACGTCGATCAGCTGCAGTCGATTCAGAACGTGACGGATCGCGTGCATGGCGCGATCACGGGTACGACGCCGGAGCAGCAGGCGTCCCAGCGGACTGCGATCATCGGACAGATTCAGACCGAGTGCAATCAGCAGACGCACCTGAACTGTCAGGTAGTGAGTCTCTACAACGGCGGCATCTATTCGCTGTACCGGTACCGCCGCTTCAACGACATCCGTCTGGTGATGGCGCCCGAAGCTGACATCGCCTTTTTCGGTGGAGATCCCGACAACTTCACCTATCCGCGGTACGATCTCGACCTGACCCTGCTGCGCGTCTACGAAAATGGCCAGCCGTACACTCCGACGGATTATCTGAAGTGGAGTCCCGCCGGCGCGGTGGAGAACGAGCTGGTGTTCGTGGTGGGCAATCCCGGATCTACCGGCCGCCTGAATACCATCGCGCAGATGGAATATCTGAGAGACGTCGGCTACCCCGCCTCGCTGGCGGCGTACAAACGGGCGCTGGCGATCTATGATACGCTGACGAAAAACGACACCGCCGCGGCGCGACGCTACCAGAACGACATCTTCGGTATCGCCAACTCGCAGAAAGCCGTCACCGGATACCGCGCCGGTCTCCTCGACACACTGAGCATGGCGAAGAAGCGGGCGTTCGAGCAGGAGTTCAGGGCCCGCATCGCCGCCGATCCGAAATTGCAGGCGCAGTACGGCTCGACCTGGGACGCAATCGCGCGGGCGCAGCGCGAGATCGCCAGCTTCACGCCGCAGCTTCGCTACCACGGATTCGGCGGCGGCTCGACACTGCTCCAGCTCGGCGCGGGTCTCATCCGCGTCGCTTCCGAGGGCGGGAAACCCGATGCGGAGCGACTGCCACAGTACCGCGGCGCAGGCCTGACGAATATTCGCAACCAGCTCACCCAGCCGATCCCGATCGACACCGCTTACGAGAGGATGGCGATCGCGGCGCAGCTGCGCGCGGCGCAGAGCGAGCTGCCGGCGAACGATCCGTTCCTCCGCGTTGCACTCGGCGGCCGCACACCCGAAGCGGTGGCTGCCAATCTGGTGCACAACACGAGAGTCGGCGATCCGGCGTTCCGCCAGCAGCTGCTGCAGGGCGGAACGGCTGCGATCAATGCGTCCACCGACCCGCTCATCGTGTGGGCCCGCGCGGTCGATCCGCTCAACCGCGCGGTAACAGCGCGCGCGACGGCCCTCAACGCGATCATCACCGCCAACAGCGAGAAGATCGGCCAGGCGCTGTTTGCGGCCTATGGCACGGCGCTGCCGCCGGACGCGACGTTCACGCTGCGGATCAGCGACGGCGTCGTGAAATCGTTCCCGAGCAACGGCACCATCGCGCCCTTCAAGACGACCTTCTACGGACTCTACGGCCGCTCGGCGGCGTTCGACGACAAGGATCCGTTCAAGCTTCCGCAGCGGTGGGTGGATCGGAGGAACAATCTCGATTTGAGCACGCCTTTCAACTTCGTCTCGACCAACGACATCATCGGTGGCAACTCCGGCAGTCCGGTGATCAACAAGAACGCCGAGGTGGTTGGGCTGGTGTTCGACTCGAACATCGAGGGCATCTCGAACCGATTCATCTTCTCGTCAGCGGTCGGTCGCACCGTCAGCGTGCACTCGGCGGGGATCGTGGAGGCGTTGCGGAAAATGTACGACGGCTCGCGCATCGCCGACGAGCTGACGGGCAGATAGTTCTTAGGCTTCATTCGGACAAATCGAGGCGCGGAAAGGCGGGCGGGTATCCTCTTCGGCGGCTAATCCTCGCACGCGCGGCTTCGCCGCGTACGGCAGCCGGGGCGAGCCCGGCGCCTGTGCTGCGGACGCCGCCTGCGATGATACCCGCCCGCCTTTCCCAGCCCGCATCTGCCCAACGGCTGCGAACCATCCCGCTCGTCGCGCTGCGCTCGCTTACGGGCAGGGTCGCGCTTCGCGCGACGCGTTTCACGCGCGCGCGGAGCGCGCTGCAGTTGCAGATCTATGCGGGAGAGGCGCGGTGTCCTCTAAGGCGACGTTCAGGAGCGACCAAGGAGACGCGCGAGTGAGCGGAGCGAACGAGCGTCTTTAGCGGCTCCGCCGAGGAGCGACGTCGTCGCCGTGAGGACACCGCGCCTCGACCCAAACAGAGATGCCATTCGCAGCGCACAGTCCGAGCTCGCGGTTACAGCGCGATGCGCGAAATGGCGCCGAAGATGAGGCGGCTTCCGAAGTGCAGAGCGTCGAGCGGAATGCGCTCGTCGGCCCCGTGCATGCGCTCCTCGTCGCCCTGAGCCATCGGAAACGGCAGAATCCCGTACGCCTGAACGCCGAGGCGACGGAGCCGCGCACTGTCGGTGACCCCCGTGCTCAGGTACGGCACCACCGGCATTTTTGGATCGAGCTCGTGCGCGGCAGCGGTGATTGCCGCGAACATCTCCGAGCCCGGATCCGACCAAGGCGACTCCCGTCCGCGCTCAACGATGTCGATCGTCACACCAGGTTGCGTCACCGCTGCGCGCATCCGCGCGACCACCTTCTCGAGCGATTCACCCGGCAGCGTCCGCACGTTGAGAACAGCGGTCGCGGTATCAGGGATGACGTTGAATTGTTTGCCCCCCTGAACTACCGTGGGCGAAATACCATTCCGTAGAACGGCGTTGAAGACCGCCCGGCGGGAGAGAATCCTTGCCCCGGCCTGCGACTGGCCATCGTCACCGGCGACAAGATCGAGCATCGCGTTTTTCTCTTCGCGGTCCGGCCAGATCTCCGCCAGCCGCGCAAAGAATTGCCGCGTAATCTCGGTGAGCATCACGGGCTCGACGTGGCGCGACAGCTGGTCGAGGGCGCTCCCAAGCCGGAAGATCGAGTTGTCCGGCAGCGGAATCGCTGCGTGACCGGCACTACCGTGCGCCGTAACGGTCACGACGTGCGAGATCTTCTCCGCCGCCTGCACCGCGAGATAGGCGCGACCGCCCTCAATAATACGCGTTCGCCCGCCTTCGTTGATCGCGAACTCCGCATCGAGCACCTCCGGGTGATGCTTGACCAGCCAGCCCATCCCCCACTCGCCGCCCGCCTCTTCATCGGAGGTCGCGATGAAGACCACATCACGCGAGAGCTTGCCGCCGGTGCCGCGGAGCGATCGCTGGAGGTGCAGCATCGTGACGAGGTTGACCGCCAGCATCCCTTTGTCGTCGATGGCGCCTCGGCCGTACAAGTAGCCGCCGTCGATCTCGCCCCCGAAAGGGTCGTGGGTCCAGCTCGCTCGCTCGACACCGACGACATCCATGTGGGCGAGCAGGATCACCGGGCGGCGTGCACCGGTGCCCCTGATGCGTCCAATCACCTGTGCCCGCTGGTTGCCGGTGTTCAGCAAGGATGTCTCGATGCCCTCCTCGCGCAACACGCGTTCGATATGCACCGCAAGCGGGAGCTCGTTGCCGGGCGGATTGGTAGTGTCAAACCTGATGAGGGTCTGGAGCGTCGCCAGAGTCTCGGCGCGGATCGCCTCCCAGTCAGGCTTCAAGAAGGGCCTCGATCTTCTTTATCAGCGGAAGGAACGACAGTCCACGCGCGCCGGCTCGCGCAGCAATCTCGCCAGCGTTCTCACGCTGGCCCTGCGCGAACAGCTCGCGCACCATCCACGGACCCGCGCTCGGATTCCTGTACCAGTCGACGTCGAACTGCGATGTCAGCTCCTCATTGAGGATCGATTGTAGCTGCCACGCGCGAAGATATCGCGCCGAGTAGTAGCGCGGATCCACGTCGACGAACGCGTCGGCGGGATTGTACTCGAAGCCGGTGGCGTTGCTGAGGAGCGAAACGTACAAGTCCGGCAGCTCGCTCCACGGCACCTCGCCTCCATAAAGCGCTCGCTCGTAGAGCAGCTTCGCGCAGTAGCGCCGCAGGAAATGGAGCTCCTCGATTCCCGCGGTGCGCAGAAATTTCGCCACCCGATTCTCCCCGAGTCGCGTGTAGCGAAGCAGCCAGCCGCGATCCTGCATCCGATGGTCGAAGAGCATCGCATACGCCTCGGTCACCGAATTGTCACCCAGCCACTTGAACTCGAAGGTCAGATCCGGATGCGCGTACCCGAAATGCAGAGCGTGACCCAGCTCATGGAGAAAGGTGTTGTAATCGCTCTGGCCGCCGTGTGGGCGCAGCACCAGATAAACCTCCTCCGGCACGCGCACCGGGGAGCAGAACGCCCGCGAGCGCTTCCCCGCTCGCTCACCGACGTCGAAGACGATGCGCCCCCCGGCGTTGGCATCAATTCCCATTTCGGCGACCTGCCGGCGGACCGCGGTCTCCATGTGATTGCCGGGAAACGCGTCGTCGTACTCCGAAGCCCGGAAAAGCGCGAGTGCGTCCGAGCGCTTTGCCTCCGACGGCTTGATCCCGAGCGACTTGCGGAGAACGCTCCCGAGGGTGTCGTCCCACATTCCCTCGGTATCACGCAGGAACTGCTCGCACGCCGTGGCGAGCTCGGAGAGCGAGATGCCCGTCACCGCCTCGAAGGACGAGTTGTAGTCGCTCGCCACGCCGACCGACTCGATGTAGTCCTTCTCGCGCTGTAGCCGCTCCAGGCGCATCGGCGCGTGCTCGGCCTTCACCAGCTTCGCACGAGCTTCGTCGATCGCCAGCCTGAGCGCGCGGTCTCTGGTGTTGGCGATCTCGATCGGTGCCGCCTGGTATTGGATCACGCGCCCGTCGGGCGAGCGCACCACGGCGGTGTTTTCCCATTCGATCTCTCGCTCATCGAGCGCAGCCAGAGGTTTTGCCGCCTGCGATTCGATCTCCCATTCCAGCAGATAGCGCGCTGATCGTTGGTCGTCGGTGTTGTCCCTCGCCGATCGAAAGGCGTCGAGAGTCAGCTGCAGCGCTTCCGGGCCGAGAATCCGGTCGTGCTGCCTGTAGATCGGCTGCAGCTCGGCCGTCTGCTTCAATCCCGCGTAAGCGAGATAGCTCTCGCGGGAGATCGCTTCCATGAACGCCTGGCCTTCAGCTCGCAGGCGCTGAAGGTCGAGGTCGCTCACTTCGTCAGCTTGCGCCCGAGGTATTCCTTGAGCTGACCGGCATCTACGCGATCCTGCCTGAGCGTGTCGCGATCGCGCACGGTGACGCTCGCGTTGGTGAGGGACTCGCCATCCACCGTGATGCCGAACGGCGTTCCGACCTCGTCCTGCCGACGATACCGCCGGCCGATCGCACCGCTATCGTCGTAGAATACGGGATAATCCTTGCGCAGATCGTCGGCGATCCGGCGCGCCATCTCCGGCATTCCATCTTTCTTCACGAGCGGGAAGACACCGGCTTTGATCGGCGCGATCGATGGATCGAGCGCCAATACGGTGCGGCCCTCCGATTCTCCTTCGACAGCTTCTTCACGATAGCCATTCACCAGCACCGCCAGCGTTGTGCGATCGGCCCCCACCGACGTCTCGACGACGTACGGCACGTACCGGCGGTTGTTGGGCTGGTCGAAGTACTCCAGCTTCTTCCCGGAGAACTGCTGGTGCTGCGTCAGGTCGAAATCGCCGCGGTTGTGCACGCCTTCGATTTCCTGGAACCCGAGGGTGCCCCCGAAATCGAACTGAACATCGAAGGCGGCGCGCGCGTAGTGGGCGAGCTCCTCCTTGGTGTGCTCATGATACTGCAAGCGATCTTCCGCCAAGCCGAGCGCGCGATGCCACGCCATCCGCTGCTCTTTCCAGTACTCGAACCACTTCATGTCGGTGCCGGGCTCGACGAAGAACTGCATCTCCATCTGCTCGAACTCGCGGGTGCGGAAGATGAAATTCCCGGGCGTGATCTCGTTGCGAAACGCCTTGCCGATCTGGGCGATGCCGAACGGAACCTTCTGCCGCGTCGACTGCTGGACGTTCAAAAAATTTACGTAGATGCCTTGCGCGGTCTCGGGCCGCAGGTAAACCACCGCCGCGGAGTCTTCGACCGGTCCCATGAAGGTCTTGAACATCAGGTTGAACTGGCGCGGCGCGCTGAGCGTGCCCTTCATGCCGCACGACGGACACTGCGCGTCGGGAGTGCCGGGGGTGCCCTTGATTCTCGGATCGTCGGCGCGAAACCGCTTCTTGCAGTTCCGGCAATCGACGAGTGGATCCACGAAACCCGCGACATGCCCGCTGGCCTCCCAGACGCGCGGATTCATGAGGATCGCGGCATCGAGCCCTTCGATGTCATCCCTGGCGCGCACCATCGCGTGCCACCAGCGATCCTTGAGATTCTTTTTCAGCTCGACGCCGAGCGGACCATAGTCCCACACTGATCCGGTTCCGCCGTAGATCTCCGAGGACTGAAAGATGAAACCGCGCCGCTTCGCCAGCGACACGAGCTTCTCCATTACATCCGGGTAATTGGGCATCGGGGAAAGCTAGTCGCGCCGAGCGCTACGTATCCAGTTCGGCGCTCAGTTTCGGCTCCGCCGGCGCGCGCTGGCCAAGCAATCTCGCCACGATCCGGTCGCCGTGATAACGGCCGTTCTCGATAAAAACCTTGTTCGCATCGTATCCGGCGACTACAACCCCGGCGATGAACAATCCCGGCACCGGCGTCTCCAGCGTGGCGGGGTCGTGCTGCGGGATTCCGGTCTGCGGATCGATCGGCACTCCCGTCGCTCGCAACAATGCCAGGCTCGGCGCGAACCCCGTCATCACGTAGACCCGATCCGCGCGCACTGACACTTCCCCGCCCTCTGCGCTCAGCACGACGTGATGGGGCTCGATCGCTTTGACCCGGGCGTTCCACTTCGCGGTGATCGCCCCTTCCTTCACTCGATTGGTGAAGTCGGGCAACACCCACGGCTTGATCTTCTTGTCGAAGGTCGGCCCGAAGTGCACGAGCGTGACGCGGGCACCCGCTCGCCAGAGATCGAGCGCGGCTTCGGCGGCGGAATTTCCACCGCCAACCACCACCACGTCCTGCATGAAAGCTTCGTGCCCTTCGCGATAGACGTGGGTAACGTGCGGCAGATCTTCGCCCGGCACACCAAGCTTGTTGGGCGAGCCGAAGTATCCGGTCGCAACGATCACGGCGCCTGCCGTCGTCCGCCTTTCATCTCCTGCCTGGGTGCGTGACACCACCGTGAAGCTGCCTTGTCGCCCCTCAATGGCCGTCACGCGCTCACGTTGACGCAGTGGAATTCCGAAGTAGGTCACCACCGTGCGATAGTAGGCGAGCGCATCGCGACGAGTCGGTTTCTCGGTCGCGATGACGAACGGCAGTCCCCCGATGCTCAGCTTCTCCGCCGTGGAGAAAAATCTCACATAGGTCGGATATTCGGCGATGGTGCTCACGACGACGCCGCTTTCGATCACCACTGCCCGCAACCCCGCGCGCAACGCTGAGACGGCGGCAGCGAGGCCGCACGGACCGCCGCCGACGATCACGAGGTCCGCGTCGGTTGCCATCGCGAGCTGGGCTTGACTCAGGCGACGCCGACCGGACCGGCCGGCAGAGTGCCCTCTACGCCGATGATCTGGTCGCGTCGCGTTCCAACGCTCACGTAGGTGATCTGCGTCTCCACGAGCGACTGGATGCGGTCGAGGTAACGTCTTGCCTCGACAGGCAGGTCGGTGAGACTGCGCGCGCCCGCGGTGGACATCCTCCAGCCATCGAACCACTCGTACCGGGGCACCGCCCGCTCCAGCAGATCGAGGTCCCCCGGAAATTCCTCGTACAGCTCGCCGTCGGCTTCGTAGCCGGTGCAGAGGCCAATGCGCTCGAGGGTATCGAGCACATCGAGCTTGGTGACGGCGAGATCGGTGAGCCCGTTGACGCGCGCCGCATATCGAACGACCACGCCATCGAACCAGCCGCAGCGCCGTGGGCGGCCAGTGGTCGCGCCGAACTCGTTGCCGAGCCGGCGTACCTCGGAGCCGAGCGGCTCATCGAATTCAGTCGGCAGGGGTCCGTTGCCGACCCGTGTCGTGTACGCCTTCACCACGCCGATCACCGAGTCCAGCTCACCGGGAGCGATTCCTACGCCGGTCGCAGCTCCACCCGAAGTCGTGCTGCTCGAAGTCACGTACGGATAGGTGCCGTGGTCGATGTCGAGCAGCGAGCCCTGCGCGCCCTCGAGTAGCACCGCCGCGCCATTCACGATCGCGCGATGAATCCTGAGACCGACGTCTTCCGCGAGCGGAAGGAGCCGGTTCCTGAACTGCTCTAGGACGCCGAGGGTGTAGTCGACGTCGGCCCGCTTGTCGCCGGACATCGCGAGCTGAATGTTGGCGTGCGCGACACCACGCTCGACGAGCCTCCGCAGGCGCTCCGGATTCCTGAGATCGAGCACCCGAATCCCGCGGCGCCCGTACTTGTCCTCGTACGCGGGCCCAATTCCGCGACCGGTGGTGCCAATTTCCTTGCTCGCCGAGCTCTGCTTGTCCACCAGCTTGTGATAGGGCAGCACGAGGTGCGCGCGGTCGCTCACGTACAGCCTGCCTTCCACATCGATTCCATCGGATACCAGCTCGTCGATCTCGGCGAACAGCGTCTCGACGTCGAGAACTACCCCATTGCCGATCGCGCAGCGCACTCCCGGGTGCAGAATGCCGCTCGGGATCTGGTGCAGGACGAAGGACTTGTCGCCGATGTGCACCGTGTGGCCGGCGTTAGCGCCGCCCTGATAGCGCACTACCCAGTCGGCGCGCTCGGACAGGACGTCGACGAGCTTGCCCTTACCCTCGTCCCCCCACTGGGCGCCGACGACGACGATGGTGCGTGTTTGGGTATCGAACATTGGATCCGGGGCCGGCGGGTGCGGGACGGAAAAAGCAAACGCCCCGAGAGCTTCGGGGCGTTGGTTCAATCTACTTCCAGCAGGGTCGGTGTCAACGCTGCACGGGCGGTGGCGGTGGAATCACGTCGATCACTCGCGGTGGATCGTCGGGGCGCACCACGCTCCGGATGGGGAGAATCACCGTAAAAGTAGAACCCTTACCGAAAGTGCTCTGCGCGAATACGTGCCCACCGAGGGCATCTACGAGCTTGCGCGTGATGCTGAGGCCCAGGCCAGTGCCGCCAAACTCGCGGGTTCGCGACTGATCGACCTGGCGGAAATCCTCCCAGATCGACTCGAGATCGGTCTCCCGGATTCCGATGCCGGTATCGCGCACGTCGAAGCGCAGGTCCTCTTCGTCCCTCGACACATTGAGCCACACGCCGCCGTGGTGGGTGAACTTCACGGCGTTCGACAGCAGGTTGAGCAGGATCTGCTTCACCTTCGTGCGGTCCGTGTGCAGCATGAGATCGGTCGAAGGCAGCTCCACCTGGTAGGTGAGCTTCTTCTTTTTCACCAGCGGCTCGATCTGCTGGGAGATCTCGGTGATGATGTCGCCCAGCTTGACGTCGTCGAGGTGGAGCGGCATCCGCCCTGCCTCGATCTTCGCGAGATCGAGAATGTCGTTGATCAGCGCGAGAAGGTGCTGCGCCGCACCCTGAATGCGCGTGAGTCCTTCTTCCTGACGCGGCGTGAGATCGCCGTAGATCCGGTCGAGCATCAGCGATGCGTAACCGATCAAGGCGTTGATCGGGGTGCGCAGCTCGTGGGACATGCTGGCCAGGAATTCCGATTTCAGCCGGTTCGCCTTCTCCAGCTCCCGCGACTGCCACTGCAGACGAGTGTTCTGCTCGGCGAGATCCGCTGTCGCGGCCTGAATGCGCTCTTCCAGCTGACTCGAGAAAGTCTTCAGCTCCTCGTAGAGCCGTTCGTTCTCCGCCTGCTCGGTGAGATCGTGCAGCACGGACACGATCGCGAGCGGCTCTCCGCGACGATTGAGGATCTTTCCCGACACGACTTCGATCGGCAGCTCGAGCCCGGTATCGGGCACGTGCAGCTTCATCTGCTCGCGCCGCGCCAGCGACGGGCTGATGGTGAAGTCGGAGATGAACGTGGTGAACTTGGTGTCGTTCGCCTGCACCGTCGCCGCTCGCTCCCAGCTCTCGCTGTCGTCCGCCTCGAACAGCTGCTCGGCCTCCTTGTTCATGAGGATGATGTTCGAGCGATCGTCGGTGACGAGAATCGGATCGGCGACGTTTTCCAGGATGAGGTTGAGGCGGTCGCGCTCGCGCTTGGCATCGATTTCAGCCAGTCGCACGCGCTGCACCTGCCGCTCGAGCTCGTTGGCCGCACGGCGCAGGTCGGTGACATCGCGGAGCACCGAGATGGTGGAAGAATCGCGCTGATCGCCGTCCTCACCACCCAGCTGGTGGGTGAGCACCTCGAACAGCAGGTCGGTACCCTCGTCCGGATCGACCAGGTTCAGCTCGCGCGAGCCGGCCGTCTCCTTGGCTCCCATCGCCGCTTTGGACAGGTGCGATGTGAAAAGCAGATTGTTGATCTCGACCGCGCGGCGCCGGCCCTCTGAATCCTTGTCGCTCGTCAGCAGCAGGTGCTCGGCGCGCTTGTTCTGGGCGACGATGTCGCGCTGGGCATTGATGATCACGATCGGGTCCGGCAGGGAGTTCATGATCGTGGTCAGCATCTCGCGCTGCTTATTCAGGCGCCCGGAGGAAAGTCGGAATTCCTCGATCGCCGCCAGGCGCGCAAGCACGGGTCCGGCCAGCGACGCAGCGTGCATCAGCGCGCCCAGCATGGCGTCGTCGACCGACGCCTCGAGGAGCGCGACGCCTCCCGGCGAGTGGCCAATGTGCGCCCGGCGGTCGAGAACCGCGCGGCGCCTTACTTCGCAGCCATCGAGCTGCACGAGGTCGAGCTCGTGCTCCTTGAGCAGTGGCGGCGCGCCTCTGAACAACGGCTGCGGGAACGGAACGGCACTCCATTCACTGAAGGGCAATCCGGGAGACGGAGACGCCTGTTCGCAGCTGACAGGGTGCAGTGAGAGCGCCGCTACGGACAGCGGGTTGGAGAGGTCGTCGCTCCGAATGGAGATTGCGGGCGGCACTTCGCCGTCGAAGCCGACGCTGGCAGTCGTGACGAAGCGGTTCGGCGGTGTGTCGAGGGTTATCGCCAACGCGCGGCGGGCGCCGACGATGTCGGCGAACTGCGCGAGAAGGAACGTCGCTGCAGTTACAAAGTCCGGTGCTTCAGAGATAGCGGAGAGCAGCTCAGCCAGGCGCTCTCCACTGAGCTGCGGCCGAATAGCTACCGCTGAACTCTCACGCTTCGAGTCGCTCAAGTCGCCGCTTCAGATCTGCATTTTCCGTCCGCATCCGATCGAGCTCGTCCGCTCCACCGGCGACCATCTCGCGCGGACGCGATCCCGGCGCTGTGAGACCGACTGCCTCCGAGTACTTCAGATATGTGTCGATGGATGCGACGACGATGCGCGCCTCGACCGTCACGAGATCGATTCCGACAAGGGAGACGCGAACCCAGGCGTCGATGACGATACCCTTGTCGAGAACGCGATCGAGAACATCGATAAGCGAGCTACCGCTCGGGGACCGTTCAACTGCCATGTCGTGACTCCTGTTGTCTTGCAGCCGAGGCGGCGTGTGTTGGCGGAGATTGCAGTGATGCCGGCGGCGCGTGAGTGCTCAGGCGCGGGTCCGTGCGCCACCAGTTCATTCCGATCTGCTCGGCCTTGTCGATCGAGCAGATGAGAAGTCGTACCTGAATCGTGAGGAGCTCTACGTTGGCGAGATTGATCTTTATGTCACCCACGACCACGAGGCCCTTATCGAGCACGCGATCGAGAATGTCGACCAGACCATAGGTGCGCGACGGCGATACTAAGTCTGCCAAGCAGTCGT
>DASSNV010000016.1:0-2491 GCA_035701245.1 Gemmatimonadaceae bacterium
CCATCGCGCGCTCGAGCTGATTGTTCTGGACTCGCAGGTCGATGGAGTCGGCCACCAGCTCCAGATCCTGGCTCAAAGCGTGTCCTTTCTGCGTCGCTACGACCCGTTCCAGCTGTCGATTGTGCGAGTAGAGGTCGATCACTTCGCCGGTCAAAGTGAAAGGCCGGTTGCCTTTACCCTGAACCTGGGGCTGCCGCATCAACCGCGCGAATTCGGTCCCGCTGTCCATGAACGCGGAGTCGCCCGAGGCGATGAGGTCCGGTCTCGTGATCTGGACGCGGCCGGCGGCGAAAACGAGGCTGTCTCCGATCATGTTGATCTGATTGGCGACGACGTGTGCGGTGTCGGGCTGCCGTCCGCGGCCGGTGGTGTCTTTTTGCACCAGGGTGACGTTTGGACGGCCAGGTCCGTACATCCGGGCGAGCGGACGATCGACGGTGGCTCGATAGTAGTCGGCGCTCGGCCCGCGGAAGACGCTCCCGTTCTGCATCACCCCGACGACGTTGCCTTCGGCGTGAAGGTGATTGTCGTTCTGGTAGTACGTCATCGTCTGAGCATCGACGGTAACCCGCGGCTCTGTATAATGAACGTGGCCGACGAGATAGAGCCGCGCTTCGGATTCGTAGTATTCGGCGCTGTCGGCGGTGAGGTTATTACCCTGACCGATGCAGCGGGCCAGTACGCCGCGACCGAGATAGACGATTTTTTGCCCGTTCGCGGTCGTGCGAATGTTGGCAGTGGTCGCGCCCCCGGGCGGCAGCTCCAGATCGCAGCTGCGCGGGACGTCCTGCGCGCCAACCCGGCGCGTCGCGACGATCGTCAGCGCCGCAATCAGCAGTCCGAGGCTTTTCACCGTCCGCCGGGTGTTGTTGAGGAAGACGTAGTTGAAGAGGAAGCAGGCACTGGGCGTCTGGCCGGAGGTGGCGCCGCAGCTCCCGGATTGGCCCGGAAGATCTGCCCCTGCCCCGCCGGCGCGGGACTCTCGGTCGAGACCCCTCTCGCAATTCCGCTCGCGCCCTTGAGAATCTGAATGTTTTTCATGTTTGGATCGGAGCGGAATCCGATTCCTTCCAGTCGGCGATCGGGCTCGGTCAGCACGAACGCGCTATCGCTCGAGATCTCGTTCTTGAACTGATTGTAAATCAGCTCCTCGGTGGTCAGCCGGCGGCCGTCTTCCGAGACAACGACCACATTGCCGCGCGCAATCATGTTGTTGGTGCGCGTGTTTGAGGTGCCGTGCTTCGCCGTCAGCACGGCGTCCTTTGCGCCGGTCGCCGTGAAAAACGTTATGTGCGGATTGTCGGACTCGATCCGGGTGTTGTCATCGAAGAAGTACAGGGTGTCGCCCTGCATCTGGGCGCGCGCAAGTCCCTTGTCCGTCAACATGAACGACGCGTTGAACATCACCTGGTCGGCGGAATCGGCAAGCGGAGAATGCGTAGCGACCGGCGGCTCCTTCTTGGAGCTGCAGGCAACCAGCATCGTGCAGCCGAGCACAGTCCAAAGAATCGCCCGCATCAGACGACACCGGCGCGCATCAGGTCGTGCAGATGTACGACGCCAACGATCCGATCGCTTGAATCCAGCACAGGCATCGCGATGATGCCGTGGGTCTCCATCCGATACACCACGGCGCTACCGAGCTCGTCGGCGCGCGCGAGCTTGGGCTTGCTGTTCATCACCTGAGAGACCGGAATCGGAAAGACGTTCTCTTCGTGCTCCATCAATCGCGACAGGTCACCGGTAGTAATGACGCCGGCGATCCCGCCGTTCTTCGTCGTCACGATGGCGATGCCGCGGCGCTCGGCGAGCTGCACGACCGCCTCGCGCATTGTCGCCGCTTCGGGCAGGATCGGCAGATTGTCGGTCACCATCACGTCGGACACCCGGGTGAGCAGTCGCTTGCCGATCGAGCCGCCGGGATGAAGCCTGGCGAAATCGTCAGCATCAAAGCCTTTCTCCTCGAGCAGCGCGATGGCAAGAGCATCGCCAAGGGCAAGCGCCACGGTGGTGCTGGTAGTCGGAGCGAGATCGTGGGGGCAAGCTTCCTCCTTCACCCATGCGTCAAGGGTCACGTCGCTGTGTCGCGCCAGCGACGACTTTGCATTGCTGGTCAGCGCAACTGTGCATACCCCGAGACGCTTCAAATGGTCGAGCAGGCCCAGGACCTCGGAGGACTCTCCGCTCTTGGAGATGAGAATCGCGACGTCCGATTCTCCGACGATGCCAAGGTCACCGTGAACACTGTCCGCCGGATGTAAAAAGTTTGCGGGGGTCCCCGTGGAGGTGAGGGTCGCGGCAATCTTGCGTCCGATCAGGCCCGACTTTCCGACGCCCGACACGATCACGCGCCCGTCGGAACGGGCAATGATCTCGACTGCACGCGCGAAATCGTCGCCAACCCGCCGCTCGGCCTCGGCGAGCGCTTCCGTTTCCATGCGCAAAACGCGGCGGCCGCGCTCCACGACGTCCTTGCGGGTCATTGGTTGAT
>DASSNV010000017.1:0-11214 GCA_035701245.1 Gemmatimonadaceae bacterium
AGGAGGATCGCAACGGCGGAGCGGCGCTGCTCGACAGTGTTGTTCGTCTCGATTTTGGAGACGAAGATGAACAGGAACAAATCGCTGACCCGGATGCACCCACGCGACTCTTTTCCCAGTCTCGGCCCGTAAGAAAGGGACACCCTCCTAAATCGAGGTAACGATGCATTTTCCAGAAGTGTTTTTCGGCACCCTGCGACAGCACTACATCCTGCTGTTCAGCGCCGCGGGAGGAATCGCCATGGCCGCTGGATTTGTCGGCGCCTGGATCGGCAGTCACCTCGCTGCACGCAGATCGGCGCGCACCGTCGTAGACGAGCTCGCCACTCAGGTTGCGGCCGCTCCGCAGCTTCAGCAGATCATACAGGCGGTGGACATTCTGTCGGTCGAAGTCGAGCGCATCTCGGAGAGCCAGCGCTTTGTCGCCAAGCTCCTCTCGGAACAGGCAGAGCGTGACCGCATGGCTGCGCTACCGGTTCGCCAGCGGAAATCGGAGCACATCACCCCGCACTAGCCGCCGCTCCGGCGAGCAATGCCCACTCGATCTCTCGCCAGGCGATTCACTTTCACACCCGAGCCGGTCGGCGCGGTCGTGATTGACTCCCCATCGCCGCCTGAAGTCGTCCTCGACAATCTCCGTGAGCGCGGACGCGAGTGGCGCGAGTCCGTCATGCCCGAGTCGCTGAAAAAAGCCAAAGTCGTCGGGCTAAAGCTGGAAGTCACAGGCGCCGAGTTCGAGATGCGCTGGCTGGCACGCTCAAATCCGCTCTACAATCCGCTCTGCTACGGCATCGTCCAGCCATACGGCGAAGGCAGCCGCATCCGCGCCGGCTTTCGGATCGATCAGAAAGCATTCTGGATGCTCATGGTCCCATTTGCATCGATTGCTCTCAGCTTCTTTATCCATGCTGACTTCTGGTATGGGGTGCTCGCTGGACTGTTCGTGATCTACACCGCCTTCCTCCTCCTGACCCGACGAACCCCAGAGCCGATGCGCTCGGCGTTGATCGAGGTGATCGAAAAGGCAGCCCGCCAGCGGCCACCCAAAACTCGACGGACAGTACCGCCTCTGCTTTAGCGGACACGCCGATGTACTCCACCTGCATCTTCTGCAAAACCAGCCTCGGCGCGAACGAAGCCGTCGAGCACTTTCCCGTCGGACGCCGCCTGGCCTTCGACGCCGCGAAAGGACGCCTGTGGGTCGTCTGCAGGAAATGCGAGCGCTGGAACCTCACGCCACTCGAGGAGCGCTGGGAGGCGATCGAGGAGTGTGAGCGATTCTACCGCGGCACGAAGCTGCGCACCTCCACCGACCAGATCGGCCTCGCGCGATTGAGCGAAGGGCTCGAGCTGGTTCGGATCGGGAAGCCGTTGCGACCCGAATTCGCAGCGTGGCGATACGGAGATCAGTTCGGCGCGCGCCGACGAAAATTCCTGATACGGGTCGCCTCAGGCATGGCCCTGGGGGCGAGTATTCCCATCCTCGGACCTGTGCTCGGAATAAGCCTCGGAGGCGGGGGCTGGGCGATTTTTAACGGCGCGAATCTGGCGACTGATTTCTATCGGCGAACCAGAATTGTCGCGCGCCTTCACGCCGAAGGTGGAAGGGTGCTCACGGTCAGGCGTCACGACGTCGAGGAAACCCTCATTCTTCCGCCAACCGGCTCCGATCCGTGGGGACTGCGCGTCCAATACCGAGCCAAACCCGATCCGAATGTCCCGTGGTGGCAGTACGCGCCCAACTCTGACACCATCGACATTCGCGGCGACGACGCCGTTCGCGCCGCAGCGCAGGTGCTACCGCACGTGAACCACAAAGGCGCCTCCGCCGGCGTGGTCCAGGCAGCCGTGGTCATCGCCACCGAAAGCATCAACACACGTCGAACGTTCTCCGATGCCGCGCACCTCGCCTTGCGAAAACGCAGCTGGAATGACTTCGGCAAACAGGGCAAGCTCAGCAAAATGCCCGAAGAGATGAGACTCGCCCTCGAGATGATCTCCCACGAGGATTCAGAGCGTCGCGCTCTCGAAGGTGAGCTGCACATCCTGGAGGACGCGTGGCGCGAAGCAGAGGAGATCGCCGCGATCTCGGATGACATGTTCCTGCCGGAAGATGTCTCGCGGCGACTGGCTGAAATGAAAGGCGAGTAAGCTCACCGCTCGACGTTCGGGGCACCATTCGAACAGTTGCCCACGCGGGAGGCAATCAGTCATTCGATAGGGGTAAGTCCGCCCCGCCTTCCGCAGCCCGCACCAGAGAATTGACCTTCCCCAACACCAGAAACAGCCTCCGCTACGCGGCCGGGTTCGCGCTCGTCGCGGCGATGTACGTCGTCGCCGGCAGACTCGGCTTTACTGCGTCGGCAGTGCATCCGGTCGTGTCGTCCGCGTGGCCGCCGGCAGGCCTCGCCCTCGCCGCGCTGTTGTTGATGGGATTCCGGTTCGCGCCCGCCATCACCGTCGGCGCCTTCGTCGTCAATCTCACCGGCGGGATCGCGCCGCTCCCCTCGGCCGCAATCGCCCTCGGCAACACCCTCGAGGCGGTCGTCGCCACATGGCTGCTAGTGAGTGTCATCGACTTCCGTCCGTCGCTCGAGCGGCTGCGCGACGTGTTCGCGCTCGCCGTCGTCGGCGCCGCCTGCACCACCATCAGCGCGACCGTCGGAACCGTCGCGCTGATCCTCTCGGGCAGCGCTGCCAGCATCCCGGCGGCGACGGTCTGGATCGCGTGGTTCTCGGGCGACACCATCGGGATCGTGATCGTCACCACCCTGATTCTGGCCTGGACGGCAGCCCGACGCCCCGCGTTCACCGGCCGCAAAATCGTGGAAGCGACGGTGCTCGGCGCGATCCTGATCGGATTCACCATCGCCCTCTTTCAGACGCCGTTCAGTTATGTCTACGCAGTCTTTCCGGTCACGATCTGGGCGGCGCTGAGGTTCGGGCCTCGTGGCGCCGCCAGCGCCAGTTTCATTCTCGCCTCGCTCGCCGTCTGGTACACGGTGCACGGAACCGGGCCATTCGCCGGATCGACGGCCGTCGATAACCTTTTCGAGCTGCAGACCTTCGTCGCCGTCGTCACGCTCACCAGTTTGATCCTCGCCGCCATCATCGAGGAGCGACACAGCGCCGAGAGCGCCCTGCAGCGGTCTCGACAGCAGCACCACGACATCGTGCACTATGCTTCCGTCGGCGTCATTCAGACCGATCCCGACGGCAACATTCTCCTCGCGAACCCCGCACTCGCGGCCATCGTCGGATACGACCGGCCAGAGGAGCTCGTCGGCCGCAACACCCTCGACGCCTTGTACTGGGATCGCTCCGACCGCAGTGATTTCGTTCGCCGCATCGTGCTGCCGGAAGGCGCGGGCCGCGAAATGCAGTGGAAGCGCAAGGACGGAACACTGGTATGGGTCGATGTTCACGCCCGCGTCGTCAAGGATGTCGACGGACGCCCCGCCTACTACGAGGGCTTCGTCTACGATCTCACCGGCCGCAAGAGTCTCGAGGGCCAGTTTCGACAGGCGCAAAAGATGGAAGCGGTCGGCCGCCTCGCCGGCGGAGTCGCGCACGACTTCAACAATCTTCTGACGGTGATCGGCAGCTGCACCGACTTCATCCTCAGCGATCCGACCCTCGCCGAGGATCACCGCAACGATCTCGAGGAAGTGAAGCGGGCGACCGATCGCGCGACGTCGCTCACCCGGCAGCTGTTGGCGTTTGGACGCACCCAGGTGCTTCGGCCCTCCACTCTCGACCTGAACGAGCGGCTCGCCGCGCTTCACCCGATGCTGAAGCGTCTGTTCGAGACCACCATCGACATCCGCATCGAGCCGGCAGCGAATCTCTGGCCGGTGCGCGCCGATCCGACCCAGATCGAGCAGGTTCTGCTCAATCTCGCGCTCAACGCCAGGGACGCGATGCCGGAAGGCGGAGTGCTCACCTTCACCACCGAGAACATCGGCTTCACCCGCGATCTGACGAGCACCGATCAGGAGTACGTGATGAAGTCCGGCGACTACGTGAGACTCAGGGTCCGCGATACCGGCGTGGGCATGGACCTGGAGACCCAGCGCAAGATCTTCGAGCCGTTCTTTACCACCAAGGAGATCGGCAGGGGAACCGGCCTCGGGCTCGCCACCGCCTACGGGATCGTCAAGCAGAGCGGCGGCTACATCAAGGTGCGGAGCCTCCCCGGAAAGGGGTCCGAGTTCTGGATCTATCTCCCCCGTACCGACGCGGTGGTCGCCGAGCGGCCGGTCGCCACCGAGCGGAAGAACGTTCGCCCCGTCAAAGGAAACGTCCTCATCGTCGAAGACGAAGCCGCGGTGAGACACGCTCTCCAGCGACTGCTTTCCGCCGAGGGCTACTCCGTTCTGACCGCGTCCAACGGCGCGGAGGGACTGGATCTGTTCAGCGCGCGGAAGGACGAGATCGAGCTGCTCATCACCGACATCGTGATGCCGGCGATGACGGGGCAGGCGCTGGCGGACAAATGCTGCTCTCTGCGCCCCGCCCTCAAGGTCATCTACGTCTCGGGCTACACCCGCGATTCCCTGCTCAGTCAGCAGACCTTCGCGGACGGCACCCAGCTCATCGAGAAGCCGTTCACCCGCGAGACCGTGCTGGCGCGAATCTCCGAGGTAATGAGCGCTTAGTCAGCGCACCTTTTCTCGCGCGCGGTTCAGTTGGAGAAGGCAAGGCCGAGCAGGACGCGATTGCCGTCGGGCGCCGGCGGTGGCGCGGGCTGAACTCGCAGAATTATGCGGTCGAGTCGATTGTTGGGATGCGCATGCGCATAGCGCACCACCTTCAACCCGCTGAAGGTCCCGATCGCCGCGCCGAGCGCGACGTCGCTCGCCCAATGCTTGTCGTGGTACATCCGCGACAGCCCGACCAGGCTCGCGCCGCCGAACATTGCCGGCGCCACCAGCCAGAAGTGATGCGGCCACATCCGCTCGGCTTCGCTCGTCACCGCCGCCGCCGCCGCGAATGCAGTGGTGGCGTGCCCTGATGGAAACGACTGGCGATCGGTGTTGGTGAAGCCGCCGCCGAATTTGAAGTCGCGCGCCGTCGAGTCGCCGGTGACGAACGGACGCGCGCGGCCTGCCAGGCTTTTTATCACCTGGGTGATGCCTGCCCCAAACAGCACCGCTTCGGTGCCGTGCCAGCCGAGGTCTTCGATATTGGGGTGGTTGGTGAAGCGTCCGATCAGGTAGAGCGAAGTGCCGATGACGACGGAGCCCGGATCGGCGATGTACTCCACGCTGTTGGATGCGCTGTTGAGGAAGCGATTGGCCTTTGACCGCTCGTTGGTCAGTCGGCGCGCGAGCGACCGGTCGAGCGGAAACATGGCGATGGTAAGGCCGGCGAACCCCACTGCCCGTATCGCGTCGCGCCCGTTGAAGAGCGGCTCGCCCGCGATGGTGTCCGGGACGCTCGCCGCCTGCGCCACCAGGTCATCGACGGGGACCGCCATCAGGAGAGCGGCAAAGACTAGTCGCGATGCTGTTCTGAACATTTCAGCTTGATTGGAATTGGAACCGTACCCGAGCAATGGGAGTGCCGCTGCAGGTAACAGGAACATTACATGCGGGCAAACACGCTTCTAGATTGTGGTTGTGCACTGCTGTCGCGTCCGACGAGCGCGGAAGCAAGGTGGAGGGTTCCGATGGATCATCGCATTTCTATCGTCGTTGCATTGCTGGGCTGCGCTGCGCTCACCCTCATTGCGTCGCCGATCGGTAGCCAGACCCTTCCGGTAGCCGACACCCTGAACTGGCGTGAAGTGCGCTCCCTCAAGATGGGACGCTTCGTATCCCGGATCGACGTCTCCTCCGCGCGCACGATCCGGCTTTACAGCCAGCTCGATACCTCCCGGCTCACCAGTCCCGAGCTCGCCGCCGATTCGGTGCGCGCCTGGCGGGAGTTCGTATTCGCCGAGCTCGATAAACCGTCGCGGCGCGAGTACATGCTTGGCAACGCGGTGCTGGTGCAGCCATTCGCGGCCGACAGCGTCACGATCGGCTACCTGTTGACGGTCGCTGACACGAGCGGCAGGTCGCGGCAGGTCGTCACCGATCTGGAGGGGATCGAGGAGTTTCTGGATCTGCTGGCGAAGGGCGCCGTCGCTGCGACGACGCTCACCGACGCCGAGCTCGCGAGGCATGGGCCAGTCGTGGAGAAGCCGATCGCGCTGGCGAAGCACGTCAACTTCGTCTATCCGCGGAATCCCAAGCTCGCCAACCAGAGCGGGTCGGCGCTGGTGCAGTTCGTCGTCGACACGACCGGTAAACCGAAGCCCGAGTCGATCGTCTGCATGAAGGCGACCTACAAGGATTTCGCCGACGCGGCGATCGCCGCGGTGAAGATGATGGAGTTCACCCCCGCGACCATCGAAGGACACAAGGTCGAGCAGCTGGTGCAGTACCCGATCGATTTCAAGCTGAACGCGGTGCTGCCGGTGAAGCCGTTCCAGGTACCGACTCGCCGCGGGCGCCGGTGACCGCTACTCGATCACGCCGACGAGGATGGTGTTCGACAGCTCCAGCCTGTGATTCCAGCGCCCGCGCCTGAATAACCAGGCGTACTGCGCTTTGGTCCAGCCGCGCGGCGCCGCCGAGAATTCGTTGACGAGCACGGTCCAGACGTCGCCGCGCAGATCGACGCGGTGGCCTTTGGTGTCGCGCGCGCCGCGTAGTCCCTCCGGCTGGCCACGGATTGGCAGGCCGACGGTGAGATAGTACTCGGGCTGCTTGGGACATCCCGCGTGTACGCTGGTGCGACGGCGATTCCCGCGCACCGGCGGCGGTTCGGGTACTCTGGCACCGGCGCATTGGTTGTAGACGAGCGGGCCGCCCTCACCGATTGCGGCGGCGTCGAGAATTCTCTTGCGATTGTCGATCACCTCGTCGATCGCGGACTGGCCCGCCTTTGCGAAGCTCAGAGTCGGGTCGATCCCCTGCACTCCCGCGAAAATCTCCGGATATCCGTTTTCGGTTCCGTACGGCCGCGAGTCGAAGCGGTAGCGGTCAAGGTGGTACGGATACTCGTCGTCCTTCGCATCGAGCTGAGCGCGGATGACGGCGGCAAACACCTCCGAGTCGGCGCGAATGAGGGTGAGCTCCTCTTCCGGCGTGGCCTCCCTGCCGACGGTTGACGAAGGCGTTGGACTTTCCTCGGACGAAGAGGGCAGCGAAGCGCAGGCCGCGCATAACGCGATCAGTCCAATAAACGCGAATCGAACGGACAAATGCTTATGGATTGTCATCGGCAGCGGGTCTTTGCACAAAGGATACCTCAGCGGCAGCGCGGGATTTTACCGAGCGGCGGCGCGGAGCCGGCCGTGGCAGATTAGTGCGAGTCTCAATCTACCGAGTCGAAACTTGCCAAAATCAAAGCCCAAACAAGCCGCATCAACGAAGGCTCGATCTACGAAGGCTCGATCTACGAAGGCTCGATCGACGAAGGCGAGAAAGTCGAAGAGCCCGGTGTCGCGCGGCGCGAAACGCGTCGCGCCCGCCAACATGCCGCCCGAGAAATTCCGCAAGCTCGGACGTTCACTGATCGATAGCATCGCCGATTTCTATCAGCGACTGCCCGATGCCCCCACCGCATCGCCGCTGCTGCCCGATGCGATGCGCGCTCGACTCGGTACACACAAGCTCCCCGAGCTCGGCACCGATATCGCGCCGGTGGTATCAAAATTCAGCAAGCTCTTCTTCGACCAATCGACTCATAACGGCAGCCCGCGGTTCTGGGGCTACATCACGTCGTCGGCGGCACCGGTGAGCGCGCTCGCCGACCTGCTCGCCGCGGCGGTCAATCCAAACTGCGGGGCGTGGGCGCTCTCGCCGATCGCCACCGAGATCGAGAACGAGTGCATCCGGTGGCTCGCCCAGTTCCTCGGGCTCCCCGGGAAATGGGACGGCGTCCTCGTGAGCGGCGGAAACATGGCCAACATCGTCGGGTTTTACGTCGCGCGGAAGGCGAAGGCGACGTGGGACATCCGCGCCAAGGGAGTCGCGCACGCCGACAGTAAGCGCCTGGTGATGTACGGATCGGGCGAAATCCACACCTGGATCTACAAGGCGGCCGACATGGGAGGGCTCGGCACTGATTCCATCAGGAAGATTCCGACCGACGAGCAATTGCGAATGCGCGCCGATGCTTTGCGCGGGCAGATAGTCGCCGATCGCAACGCCGGGCTCGAGCCGTTCATGGTCGTCGGCACCGCCGGGTCGGTTGGCACCGGCGCGACGGATCCACTGCCGGAAATCGCGCGGATCTGCAAGGAATTCAATCTGTGGTTCCACGTCGATGGCGCGTACGGGGCGCCGGCCGTTGCGCTCGACGACGCCGCCGCGGATCTCAAGGGCCTCCGACTCGCCGACTCGATCGCGATGGATCCGCACAAGTGGCTGTACAACTCGATCGAAGCGGGGTGCCTGCTCACCCGCGACGCCGCGGCACTCCGCGATGCGTTCGAGTTCAAGCCCACGTACTACCAGTTCGACGACAACGAAGGGCAGGAAGTGAAGAACTACTTCGAGTACGGCCCCCAGAACACCCGCGGCTTCCGCGCCCTCAAGATCTGGCTCGGCTTCCAGCAATGCGGGGCGAGCGGATATCGAAGGATGATCGCCGACGACATCGACCTCGCGCACAAGATGCACGACTTCATTGGCAAGGAAGACGAGCTCGAGCAGGGTACCGTCGCGCTGAGCATCTCGACCTTTCGATACGTGCCGCGTGACCTGCGCACGCGGGCGCGGGGCGACGCGAGGATTACGGAGTACCTGAACGAGCTCAATGCCCGGATTGCGACGACGCTGCGACTGAGCGGACGCGCGTTCGTCTCCAACGCGCACATCGACGATCGCTACATGCTCCGCGCGTGCATCGTGAATTTCCGGACGACGATCGAGGACGTGAGAATGTTGCCGGGGGTGATCGTCGAGCTCGGAAGAGAGATTGATGCGCGTTTAAGGAAGGACAAACTGAAGACTACCAGCTAGTAGCGTTGGGCGGAGCGGCTCGGGGCACCGAGCGCTTGTTTGATAAGAGCACTCCGGCCGATGAACTTTTTCGCCCCCGCGGCCGTCTTTATCTCGTGTCGCGCAACGACCCACCAGGAGCGAGGATGGCCTGGAAGTATCCGGCGGGTGAGGAGGAGATGCGTCTCCACCTGCTGGTTCTCCGCTGCCAGACAGGGGATGAGCGCGCATTTCGACAGCTCTTCGACACATACAACCACCAGACGATGAGTTACCTCCAGGGAATGCTCGGCGAATCTGCCGACGATGCGCAGCAAGAGCTTTGGCTCGCGGTATTCCACAATCTCCGCACGCTCGCGAACCCGGCGGCATTTCGTTCGTGGCTCTTTCGAAGTGCGAGGTTCCGCGCTCTTGATTTTCTGAGGCGATCGCAGCGCGAGGCACGGCTGCTGGCGGACGTTCCCGTGGAAGCAGTAGAGATCGCCGACTCGCCCGACGAATCTGCGATGGGTGAAGTCGATGACGATGCCTTGAGGAGTGCCATGGACTCGCTGCCGGCGCTCCAGCGCGAGGCGCTGCTACTTCGCTACAAGAGTGACTTGAGCTACGAGGAAATCGCGGCAGTCACAGGCACACCGATAGGAACTGTTCGCACACGCTTACACCACGGAAAGCGAAAGCTTCACGACATGCTTGGGAGGGGAAAGCAATGACCGCTGCAGGCAACACCACTCCGCAGACCGACGTTTGGGCTGCAATCGAAAAGGAAAAACGTTTTGACCGTTTGGTCCGCCGAGCCTGCATAACCGCGTGGACTGTGACGCTCGTACTGCTGGTCATTTTCGGAATCGGCAGCGGACTGGCCGCCGTACAGATGATAAGACTGGCCGCAGCGATGGGCGGACCGTGGCCACTGTTGCTACAACCCGCCCTACCATTCCTTGGCGCGCTCTGGACGTTGTGCCTTCTCGTGGCGACACTAACGACCGTCGGTGTTTTCCTTCGACACCGAACATCGAGCCTGGGTGAGATCCAGCTCCGACTGGCCGCGCTGGAGGAGATGCTCGCGGGGAGGACTAACTGAAGACTAGCAGCTAATAGCAGTGGGCGGAGCGGCTCGGGGCACCGAGCACTTGTTTGATAACTGCACTGGGGCCGATGCGCTGTTTTTCATCCAAACCGTGCTCGGAGCCGCCAGCCGCTCCGCCCACAGCCCCCAGCTGGTCGTCTTCAGTTAGTCCTAGTCTTGAGCCTTCTCGACAAACTCCTTGAGCCTTCCGATCGCGTGTTCCCAGTCCGCAGACACGCGGTCGAGGTACTGCCTCGCCTTCTCGAGCCGCCGGGGCTCGAGCTCGAACACCCTCTCCCGTCCGCTTTTGATGTCGCGCACGAGCCCCGCCTCGCTCAAAGCGCCAAGGTGCTTGGTGATCGCCTGACGCGTGACACCGGTGCCTTCGGTGAGTCGGGAGATCGAGAGCGGGCCGTCGGCGCTGAGGCGCGCCACCAATCGCGCGCGCGTCGCATCGCCGAGGGCCGCGAACACCGGTGCCGCGGCCTCCAGCTTTGCGACCGCAGCGGCGGAGCTACGCCGCGACATGCCGTTCGATGTTCCTGATCTGGCCGGTCCAGCCGTTGTCGTTCATCCGGAACGCCTCGGCGCGGCGCTCGGCCGGGATCTGGTCGAAGCCCGACTCGGTGATGACCAGCAGTGTGCCTTCAGGCGAGTCGGAGAGCCGGAATTCGACGAGAGTTGCCACCTCTTTGGAGTAGTCGATGTTCGGATCCTTTGCGTAGGGGTGCCAGCGATAGGAGAAGTACTCCTCGGGCTGAATGCGCTCGATGGTGATCTCCATCGGCACGTTCTCGAAGCCGGCATGGGTGATCCGGCCGGTAATGGTCTTGCCTTCAGCGAATTTGTCGGTGAAGACGACCTTGAACCACTCGCCGAACTCCCTTGAATCAGCGATCGCGCGCCAGACGCGGGAGCGGGGCGCGCGGAGGACTACGGACTTTTCGATCTTGTCGGTTTCTGTCATTAACATGCAACCTCCTGGTTGCAGGTCAGTCTAATACAGGCCGTTGGGATGTGCAACCTTTTAGTTGCGTATTGGGCCTCACTGAAGACTACCAGCTGGGGGCTGTGGGCGGAGCGGCTAGCGGCTCTGAGCCAGGGTTTGATGAAAAGCACCGCTTCGGACGGGGTGTAGTTGTCAAATCC
>DASSNV010000018.1:0-3148 GCA_035701245.1 Gemmatimonadaceae bacterium
CGCCGCCGAAGGTCAGACCATCTCGCACTCGATGCTGCGGATGCTGTCCAAGCTTGGGCATCACCCGTCGGTCACGGGCGCCCGCGGCTACACGGATCCGACTCTTCGCGATGTCATGAAGCGCCTTGTCGACGACTGGAGTCTCGAAGATCCCAATCCGGAAGCCTACCGCCAGGCGCTGCAGGTGATGTCGTCGGTGCGGAAGGCGCCGTCCGCCAAACCCATCGGCGCGGTGCCCACCGAGTGCGAGCCGGAGCGAATGATTCAGATTGCGATCGAGGTGGGAGCCACTGGCCCCCAGATCGAAGCGGCGATGGTGGAGCTCGCCCAGGCGGGCCGCGTCGATCTCCTCCTCGACATGGTCGAGCGCGCGCCGAGCGCCGAGTCCGCGGCGCCCGTCTCGGAGTTTCTGCGCAACACGCGCGTATTCGAATCGCTCCTCGAGCAGCCTCGAATCGACATGCCACTGGTTGGCCGCTTCGTGCAGCGCATGGGAACCGAGGCGGTCCCGACGCTGCTGGCCGCGGCGCTGTCCTTCGAGGATGCGAAAACCCGGTCGCAGCTTTACGACATCCTGCAGTCGATGGGCGACGTCGTCGGCGACGCCGTTGCAGCGCGCATTCCGGAGGCGAGCCAGGTTGTGCAGCGCGAGCTTCTGGCCCTGCTCGGCCGGCTGGGGGGGCTGCCGGACGGTTTTTCGCCGAGGGCGTTCCTGGACTCCGCCGATCCTCTGGTGCGGCGCGAAGCAGTGCGGCTGCTGTTGCGCAATCCAGCCGATCGAGACGAGACCATCATGACGGCGCTTTCCGATCCCGATGACCGCGTGGTGTTCGCCGGACTTACGGTCGCCCAGGATCGCTGCCCGCCCGCGGGAATCGATCTGATCAGACAGCGCGTCGATCGGGGCGAGCTCGACTCGCAGCTCCGCACCATGGGCATCAGAATCGTCGCGCAAAAGCGCAACGCCGAGAGCCTGGCGTGGTTCCTCGCCTTCGTGATCTCGGAAGCCCACTGGCCCCGCAAGCCGAAGCTGCGCCCATCGACGCCGGAAATGCTTGCTGCTCTGAGCATGATTGCCACGCATTGGCGCCACGACCCCGCCGCCGACACCGCGCTCAAGCTTGCCGAGCAAAGTCGCGATCCCGAAGTGCGCGGCAAGATCGCCAGGACGAGAGCCTCGGCAAACCCGAAGACCCCGCCCGGCAATGAGTGATCCGATTCGCTTTCTGGTCTCATTCGGCCAGGCGGTCTCGACGATGGCTCTGTACAACGACGGGCATCCGGCGCGAGAGCGCGCGGTCGACCGGTCGTACCGGTGCCTGCGCGATCTGCAGGAGCAGGACAAGCACCCGCGCTTCTCGTTTCTCGGCGAAGAAACCGTTTACCAGGACACGCCGCTGCGGGAGCTCGGCGACTGGGAGTGGGCGACGCGACTGGCGCAGGCCGGGGTGCAGCGCATCGAGCTCGACACCGAGGTAACGCGCGAGCAGTACGAGGAATTCCTCGAGGAGATCATGGCGCGCATCACGCTCTCGGTGATCGATACCGCCGAGGCCCGCCACAACCGCCCGACCGGCATCAAGATGGGGGCGCTGGGAATTCGCGGCGAGAAAAAGGAAATCGACAAGAGCTTCGACACGCCGGTGCCCGTCGCGACGATCTCCTACTCGCTGGGCGAGGAAGCCGAATCGATTCAGTCAATGCACCGCGAGGTACAGGTGCGCCGCAAGCTGCCGCTCGCCGAGGCGGAGGCTGTGGTGCGGTCGCTGTCGATGGCGATGCACGGCGACCAGCAGATGATCCTCCCGCTGCTGCAGCTGCGCGAGTTCGACGAGTACACCACCACGCACTCGCTCAACGTGTCGGTCCTGACGATGGCACTCGCCGAGCACCTCGAGCTGAATCCGCAGGACGTGCGCACCTTCGGCATAGCCGGCCTGCTGCACGATCTCGGCAAGATCAACATTCCCGAGGAGATCCTGAACAAGCCCGGAAAGCTCACCGACCAGGAACGGCAGGTGATGCAATCGCATCCCGTGTCCGGCGCGCGGCTGATCATCGAGAGCGGTCGCAAGCTCGATCTCGCCGCGGCGGTCGCGCACGAGCACCACATCATGATCAATGGTCAGGGCTATCCGGCGCGGCACTACGGGCGCAGCTGCCACAAGGCGAGCAACCTCGTACACGTCTGCGACGTGTACGACGCGCTGCGCACTCGCCGGCCGTATCGCGATGCATGGGAGTCCGAGCGCGTCCTTACGTACATCGAAGAGCGAGCTGGAACGGAGTTCGAGCCGGAGATCGCATCGGCGTTCGTGAAGATGATGCGAAAGGTCGAAGGCGGGATTCAGCTTTCGCCGGTTCCACCCGCCGCGAACGGCGCGCAACGAACCGCTCCCGCGCAAAACGGCTCGGCGCCGTCGCCGGCCGGGGAGTCAATCACAAAAAAAGCGTCGACCGAAGGGTCGCCGTAGCGCCCGACCTTACACCAGGATTACGACGGTGCCGACGGAGATGCGTCGGTGCCGACTGATTCGGTTGCTTGCTCTTCGACGCGCTCGTCAAATCAATAGCAGTTGACGCGCAATTTTTCCCCGTGGAGGAAGCACACAATGTCCCGCAATAGAAAGGGTTTCACCCTTATCGAGCTTCTGATCGTCGTGGTCATCATCGGCATTCTTGCCGCGATCGCGATTCCGAAGTTCGCGAATACGAAGGAGAAGGCGTATCTCGCCGCGATGAAGTCTGACCTTCGCAACATGGCGACTTACGAAGAGCAGTATGCTGCCGACAACGGCGGCGCGTATTTCGGTGGTACCGCGACGTCCGCGGCTCCGCTGCAGGGCTTCACGCCCTCACAGAACGTCACGGTCGTCGTCACCGACGATCCTGGTCCGCCGCCTTCGTGGAGCGCTACCGCGTCTCACACCCAGACTGCCAAGACCTGCGACATGACGAATGGCGTCATCACCTGCACCTGATGCGGTGATGCACGTTGGGATAAGAAAGGGACGCCGCGAGGCGCCCCTTTCTTATTTCGTGTCTTTTACTTCCGTCGCTTTGGCGGCTGCTCGAAAAGCATCGTCGACGGCACGTCGCCGAGGCCCGACGCCGCAAGCCACTTCTCGAGCCCGTTTGCCAGGCTGCG
>DASSNV010000019.1:0-13163 GCA_035701245.1 Gemmatimonadaceae bacterium
AGTACGCGACGGCGGAATTCGCGGCGCTTCCCCGGCCCTGACAAAGAATTCCGTTGCGTTTCGCGAAGTGCACCGCGTCCCACATGACCAGAAAGAATCCGGCGAAGCCGAGCTTGCCGATGACGCGCAGCTCGTGCTCTAGCTGCGACATCTGCTTGTCGTCGATCTCGCGCCACCGCTCGCGCGCGCCCTCCAGAACTTTCTCGCGCAGGTAAGTGTCGTCGTTGAATCCAGCGGGGACCGGAAACTTCGGCAGCGGCGGCCGCACCCAGGCGAGACTGAAATCGCACTCCGATGCGATGCGCTCGCTCTCTTCCAGCCCCGCCTCGCGTCCCTTCCAGCGCTCGGCCATTTCCTGCGCGGAAAAAAGCCGCCACTCGCCGTTGGGATGGAGCAATCCGCGCGTCAGCGCGTCATCTATGGTTGTGTCGTAACGCAGCGCGGTCAGGACATCGTGAACGAGCCTGCTGTCGTTGTCGATGTAGCGCGGCTCCTGGCAGATCACCCACGGCACCCGATGACGCTCGGCCAGCTCGATGAGCGCGGCGGCGAGCGCCGCTTCGCTGCCGCTGGTATGGTGCAGCTGGACTTCGACGGCGAGGCTGTCGCCAAAGACTTCGCGCCAGCGACAGAGCGTGTGCTCGGCTTCCTTGAACTCACCTTTGCGCAGACAGGATGCGACCGGACCGGACGCCGGACCGGTCAGCACCTGAATTCCCGCACTCCGCTCCGCTACCTGTTGCCACGAGACCCGCGGGCGCCCGCGGGTTTTCTTGCCGTCCCCCTTCTGCCAGGTCGACAGCTCGCCGACCCTCGATCTCGTAACCAGAGACGCGACGTTGTTGAATCCTTCCTTGGTCCGCGCCAGAAATCCGACCGGACAGCCATCGACGTTGAGCTCGGCGCCGACGATTGGTTTTACATTGAGACGTCGGGCCTCGAGGGCGAAGCGGACGATTCCGCCGAGGTCGGCGGTGTCGGTGATGCCGATGGCGGAGTAGCCGAGCGAGGCAGCTTTGGCGACCAGCGCTTCAGGTGAAGTACCTCCGTCGCCAAAGGAAAAGGCGGTATGGGCCCTCAGCTCGACGAATCCCATGGCTGAGATTATACCCGAATAGACCCCGAAAACAAGAGGGAAAACTCGGCAGATCAGGAATCCCGGGAAGTTGCGCGGCGGAGACGACCGAAGTCCCGCTGGAGCGAACGCATAAGACGCCCACAGTGACTAAAATTCACCAGCAGTCCCCACGGCACTCGACCCGATAAATGGCAACGACAGCATCTGCGACCCGCTTGGATCAGAACGCCTACAAACCATCGGCGGCTTCAGCCGCTCGCCCTGATACGGAGTACCGGCCTTCGTATCTCGCCGCCTCGATCGCCGCGGCGCTCGTATTCATTCTCTATCTGCTCACGCTCGCTCCGTCGGTCGCGATGTGGGACACCGGCGAGTACATGGCCGCGGTCAAAGTGCTCGGCATTCCGCACCCGCCCGGAAACCCGTTCTTCGTGATGCTCGGCCACGCGTTCGCGTCGCTGCCGATTCCGGTTTCGTACGCGGCGCGGATCAACATCATGGCCGCGCTCTGCAGCGCCCTGTCGGCGGGATTCTGGTTCCTCATCACCGAGCGCATCGTCGCGCGCTGGATCGCGGAGCGGTGGCAGCGTCTGGTAGTCGCGAGTCTGGCGACGCTGATCGGAGCGACGGCGTTCACGGTCTGGAATCAGTCTGTGGTGAATGAGAAGGTTTACACGGTATCGCTTCTGTTCTTCACCATCGTGTCGTGGCTGATGATCCAGTGGATCGAGGAGCCCGACGCGCCGCGCGCGGATCGCATTCTCATCCTCGTAGCGTTTCTGCTCGGGCTCGGGTACTCGAATCACCCCGCCGGATTCCTGCCGCTCCCCGCGGCGGGCCTCGCGATCATCATGATCAGGTGGCGCACACTGCTGCGGTGGAAGCTGGTGCTGATCGCCCTCGGTGCGCTGGTGCTGGGGCTCACACCATTCATCTTCGAGCCGGTGAGAGCCGCATACTTCCCCGCCATCAACGAGGGAGCGCCGACTGCGTGTACGACGCACATCGAAGCGAGCTGCACCTTCAGCGAGCTGACCAAAGATCGGTTGATGTCGAACATCAACCGCGAGCAGTACGGGGCGAAGGTTGGTCGTGGTGCGCCGTACACCGCGCAGGTCGGGATGTGGTGGCTCTACTTCAAGTGGCAGTGGCTGCGTGATTCACACCAGGTGATGCAGGGACTGCAGTTCGTCGTCGCGTTCCTGTTCCTCGCGCTCGGTCTGCTCGGCGGGTACGTGCACTGGGATCGAGACCGAAAGACGTTCTGGTACTTCGGTCCGCTGATGTTCACGATGACCCTGGCGCTGATCTACTATCTCAACTTCAAGTACGGGTGGTCGCAGTCACCGGAGCTCGGCAACACGGTCGATCGCGAAGTTCGCGACCGTGACTACTTCTACATCTGGAGCTTCTCGGCGTGGGGAGTGTGGGCCGCGATCGGCCTCAGCTTCATCTGGGAGCAGCTCGCTTACGTCTTCGGCGGCGAGCCCGTCCAGGAGGACAAAGCGCCAAAAAAGGCGGCGCCGGCACGGACGTGGCCGACGCGCCGCGGTTTCCAGCTCGCGGCGCCCATTCTTCTGATCGCGCTCATCCCCTTGTTCGCCAACTGGAGGTTCGCGTCCAGGTCGGGACACTACTTCACCCAGCAGTGGGCGCACGACTATCTCAACTCCCTCGAGCCTTACGCGATCGTCATCACCAACGGCGATAACGACACGTTCCCTCTCTGGTACGCGCAGGAGGTCGAGGGAGTGCGCCGCGACGTCACCGTCGCGGTGACGACATATCTCGACACCGACTGGTTCGTGCGGCAGATGATTCGCCGCCCGATAGAGACCTACGATGCGGCGAAGGGCCCCGCGATCTACCGCAACCAGGTCTGGAAGAAGCCGAGTGGGCCGCCGCTCAAGATGTCGTTCGCGGATGCGGATGCGATTCCCGAGTACATCCAGATCACCCAGCCGCAGATCTTCCGGCAGGGCAACATCACGTTGAACATCCAGCCCGGGTATCTGGTTCGACACGACCTCGTGACGCTGCGGCTGATCAAGGACGCGCTTCCGGAGCGGCCGATCTACGTGTCGACCGGCGGCGGACAAACGCTCGGGCTCGACCCGTATCTCGTCTCACAGGGATTCGTGCAAAAGCTGGTGGACCATCCGGTCGCCAACACTCCGGGGATCGTTCAGATCTCGGGACTGAACCTGGATGTACCGCGCACGAAAGCGCTCTGGGATACGGTCTATCACGCGCCGGAAGCGCTGATCAAGGAAGGCGACTGGATCGATCGCGCGTCGTTCGGCATTCCGTACACCTACGCGTTCACCGGCGCGATCCTCAAAGAGGCGATGCTGGCGGCGGGTGATACGAAGAGCGCCGACACCATCATGAACAGGGTGCGCGCGATCGTAAAGGCCGCGCGGATCGAGGGGTTCCCGGGAGTCTAGTATTCGGTGCGGGATTGCCGATCGGCAATCCCGCACCGCCCGGGGCCCATCGCGCTACTGTTGCGGGCCGAGCCGGCTCCAGACGTCGATCATGCGATTCTTCGCCGCCGCTGAATCCGCGGGCAGCATCAACCGGCGGCCGATGAGCGATGAAATAGCGTCGTCGACACGGCGCAGAAAGGCGGCCTTGTCCGCATAGAGCGCGGTGATGCTGGGTCGGGGATCGCCGGTCGCCGCGCGCTCGGCCTCGGTCCTCGGCAGCGGAACGAAGGTCCCGCGAAAGCTCACCAGGCGGTCGGCGCCGCCGGGGAAACCGGTGCGAAGCTGCCACGGATAGTAGGTCGCGAGTGGAACCAGAATCTCGACGCTCCGAATTCCGCCGAGCTCGTTGCCGATCGAATCGACGCGCGAGACGAAGACGGGAAAAGGCGCGCCGACTTTGGGTGGCTCGATGTCGACGACTCCTCTGTCCCAACGTGGGCCGAAGTCGAGACGATACGCCTGGTGCGGAACACGCGCGACCGGAAGGTTGGGAACCTTCGGAACCACGAGATCGGCAGCAGCGACGAGATCACCGGTGGCGAGCTTCGGGTACACCGATGGCGGAGGGGCTGTCGCGTCGACGACCCAGTCGATCAGTGAGGACATCAACGCGCGCAAGACGAGACGCTGGTCGAGCGGGTCTCCACGGTAGGCCGACGTGCCGACGATGCGCGCGTCCTCGGAAAGCGGCCACGCCGACGGACTCGAGTGCTGCGCCGACGAGATGACGTAGCGGCGCTCGGTCGGCAGAAAGCCGACATCCGATTTTCCATCCGGAGTAGTGTGCGTCAGCGATGCGGCGCGCCCCCAGTACTCGTAGCCGCCGTCCACGTAGAAAACTTTCGTCGTGCCCGTGCCGCGGAGATCGTCGCGCAGGCCGGCGCGAAGTCCGGTTATGGAATCGGTGGTGGGAACGCTGGTGAAGGGGAAGACATCGGTCGGATAAAAGAAAGTCGAGTAAGGCTGGGCATCGCGCGACGGTTGGGCGAAGCGATGATTGAAGCTGCCGCGGCCCGCGCCCGCCGTGTGGGCGAAGAATCCGTCGAAGGCCACGCGGCCTCTCTCGTCAGAGTTGAATCCCTGATAGAGAAACGTGCGGATGAATCTCCCCGTCTGCGATACGCCGTAGCCGATGCCGTATCGAACGTGGGCGATCGCATTCGGATCGTATTTGAGATACGACATCATGTCGCGCACCGCGGCCATGCCCGCTCCGACCACCACCGGATCCTTGGCGCGATAGACGACTTCGTAGATCCGTCCCGGCAGAAATCCCTTCGACATGTAGACCGAGCGCGAATCCGGAATGGGCAGGCCGCGCACTTCACGCGCAAACCGCCATTGGTCGCGCGGGATGATCGTGCGTGGCCCGGCGGGGTCGGTGCGCACCGTCAGGACGTTCGCTGGATCGTCCTTATCCGCAACTGGATAGGCGAGGGTGGGGGCGAGACTGTGGCCGAGCGGGATGGAGCGCGTCGCGCTATCGACGGTGATGTCGCTGCGCACCAGTCCGGTGATGGGGTGCCGCGCGGATCCGACGCTCGGCGCGTCGAAGTGGAGGGCGGAGCCGACGCGCGGAACATCCCACTGCCACGCCAGCGCGACGATGGTGGCGCCGCGATTCATGAGCAGGGCGTCGCCGTAATACTCGGGTGAAGCGACGGGCGCGCGCCGATCGCCGTTCAGGTTGAAGATGAACGTGGTCATGCCGCCGCGATTCACGATGTCGATGATGCCGACGTCGGTGGTGTTATGGATGTCCGTCGGGCGGAGCATCACGAAGTCGCTCGTCGCTTCGACCTCGCCGTTGCGGTTGCGCGGAGCGAAGGCGAGGTCGACGATCTTGCGGTTCTCGGGGTTGCGCGGATCGAAGGCGAAGTAGACGCGGCCGGTGATGCGCTCGTAGGGGTGGCCGCCGAAGGTGCCGGTGATCGCGTCGCGGGACAGGATCTGGACGCGGACCACCCGGGCGTCGGCTCGGGTGGAGAGGGTAGCGAGGGCGAGGGTTACGAGGAGGGGGCGGGCGAGTCGCATCGGGGGAAAATCGCTGCGGGGGGCCCGCTTCGTAAGAGACGTCACTGCAACAGAACTGGTGCTCTGCGCACTGCAACGGAACCAAGCTGCGGTAGTAGCCAGCCTAATCCCACCACCCGTGCACGAACCATTCATCGGTCCGCGCATCCCGGAACAGCCACACCATCATCCCCTCCTCCGTCACGCACCGGAAATACTCTCGCGCGAACGGCTCGGTCCACTGCCCACCCGACACGCGATCGGGGCCGGCGGCGGAGGTGATGGCTTGCCATTCCTTGTCACGGTACTGGGTCGGGATGTCGTGGTCGCGGCGGCGTTTCGTCGTGACGGCGATGCGACGCGGCTCGGGCAGAAGCTGCAGGGTGAGACGCGGCGCGGCAGTAGCCTTCACCACGCGTTCCCGGATCTGAATGCGCGCCGATGCCTGGGCCGGCTCCTGACTCACCCACTCGGTGCGGCGATCGATCAGCGGGTGCTGGGTATTGCGCGGAGTGACGACCACCGCGCCCTGATCATCGAGCAGCTGGGCGATGGTTTCCTCGGCGGCGCGCGCGGTGGCGAATCCGCGATCGAAGATGTCGCCCTGCCGCTCGACTTCTCCGGTCACCGACTCCACGCGCATCGTTATCCCAACGACACCGTCGGGCAGAGTGATCCTTTCCAGATGCGTCCGGATCAATCGCATCCACGCCTTGTGACTCGCCGTCGATCGCGCGGGCCGCAGCGGATGCTCGTAAGTCTCACGATTCGCCAGCGAAAAGATCATCGTCATCTCGCGCGCGCACTGCCCGCGCGACTTGAGCTCGGTCGAGATGTTGCCGACGAGCGCGTTGATGATGAAGACAAGCCGCTCCGGATCCCTGAGGGTGTAATCCACCCAGTCGAGCGATGCGCTCGGCATCGATCGCGGCACCGTGGTGAAGATGCGGCGTGAATCGTCGGCCCTCGACAGTCTCCACACCTTCGCGCCCTCGGCGCCGAATCGGACCTCGACGGACTCGAGCTCGAGCCTCGCCATGTCCGCGCATCTCTCGATTCCAATTCCGTCGAGCAGGGCCGATAGATACGGCGACGACTCGATCACACCGATCGGATAAGGCGCCAGATAGTCGCGCTCGGTGCCGGGTGGAATCGCGATCAGCGTTCCCGCGTTCGCCGGTGCGTAGCGCGCCGCGACTTCGGCGCAGACCGGGGCCAGCGACATCGCCGCCCGCACTTTCCTGATCCCGCTGTCGTGAAAGACCTGGAGCAGCTCCGTGGCGAGCGACTCCGCGTTCATTCCTCGTCCATCGGCCCAGACGATTCCGTTGCCGCCGAGCACCACGCGGGGCGCGACACGGAGGAGAGCGGGCACGAGTCCGGCGAGCTCGGGGGGGACGCTGCCACTGGACGCGGATGCGCCGATCGCCAGCGGAGCGGGAACGGCGACGGGAGTCCAGAGGCAAATGAAAGTCATCTTCGGCTCAAACGCGGGGGATCAACTATAGCCCGAAGATATACCGAAAGCAAGAATGGCGCCCGGGGCTTAGGTTGGGACCAGGGAGGACCTTATGCACGCCCGACTGGCTGAAGCGATGGATTTCGTGGAAGAGAAAAGGCGCGAGCTGCTGGCGAGCGTCGAGGGCGTTGCCCCAGCCGATCTCTCGCGCCGCACCGCGACCGACGCCTGGTCTGTGGCGCAGATTCTCGAGCACCTGAGAATGGTGGAGTCGGGCGTCGCGCGGCTCATCACCAAACGCGTTCAGCAGGCGAAAGCTGCGGGGATAGCCGCAGAACAGTCCACCGAGTCGGTGATTCCGTCGTTCGAGCCGCACCGGATCAAGCTCGAATCAGGCCGACTCACATCCCCGGAGCCGGTGCGACCGAAAGCCGATCCTGACCCCATCGAAGCGCTGGATGGTCTCGCGATCACGCGCCAGGCGCTGCGCGACGCGGCGAGCTCGGCGAACGGAGTGGCGCTAGGTGAGATCAAGCACACCCACGCGATTCTGGGTGAGCTCGATCTCTATCAATGGCTTATTTTTCTGGGGCAGCACGAAGTCCGACACCGGAAGCAGATCGAGCGTACCCTGGATTCCCTACCCCGATGAAAAAAACCCCGATTCGCATTGCAGCCATCGCCACAATGTCGATTGCCCTGGCCCTCACTACCGCCGCGGTGCGCGCGCCGAGTGACGTCAGCGCGAAGCCGACCATCACGGTTTACAAGGATCCGAGCTGCGGGTGCTGCAAGAACTGGATCGAGCACCTGATCAAGCACGGCTACCGCGTCGACGCGAAGGACTCTCCAAACATGTCGGAGATCAAGCACACCCTCGGGGTGCCGGATGCGGTGACGTCGTGTCACACGGGGATGGTGAACGGCTACCTGATCGAGGGACACGTGCCGGCGGCGGACATCGATCGGCTGTTGGCGACGAAGCCGCACATCGCCGGGCTGGCGGTGCCAGGAATGCCAGCCGGTTCACCTGGGATGGAAGGGCCGCGGTCACAGCACTACAAGGTTCTGACCTTCGACAAGAACGGTAAGACCAGCGTCTTCGCGAGCTACTAGCCCTACTGCTTTTTCACCCCCGGGACATCGGCCCCGTTCTGGTGCAGTACCAGCCGGGTGACCTTGCCGCTCACGTCCTTGTCAAAGGTGATCTGGGCGTCCACCTCCTTCAGGAAAAACGCAGTCGGAGACTCGGCGAATAGCTGAAACTTCGGCTGACCCGTTGCCTGGAGGTAAAGCGACGGACCCGTGCGAGTGATCTCGATGGAAAACGCCGGACTCAGCTCATAGACGCCGACGTAAGTCTCGAGCACCGCTGGATTGACTGAGATCTCCGTTCGCTTCACGGGTGCCGGTGTGAGCGGAGCGCGTTCCTCCAACAGGTGGAAGCCAATGTCATCGGCCGACACATTCTGGTTGGACAGAACGATAGCGCCGCGCTGATTCGTCTCGTCGAAGCCGATGAAGGTGCGATAACCCCCGGTGCCTCCATTGTGCCAGACGATCGGCCTGCCGAACGCATTGAGGATATGCCAGTTGAGCCCGATTCTCATCGGGCCGCCGGCGTCACGCCGGGCAATGTGGGTCGTGGCGAGCACTTGCCCGAGTGGTTTGCTCGTTGAATCCAGGTTGGCGGCGAGGAATTTCAGCAAGTCGTTGGCAGTGCTGCGCAACGCGCCGGCTCCCGCCAGGGTCGGGAGATCCCAGTTGGAAACGATGTCGCCTGAGACGGAATGACCGGGGGCGAGCCTGGCTTTCTGCGATGGCGATAGAGTGATGCGGGTGTCGTTCATCCCCAACGGTCGAAGGATGCGGTCGACCAGAAGGTCCTCATAACGCTTTCCTCCCCTTAGAGCGAGAGCGTGGCCGAGCAGCCCGACACCGAGGTTGGAGTACTCATACTGGGATCCGGGATCGCGCGTCAGCTCGTAGCTGGAAAGAAATGCATACAGCTGATCGACGGTGTAGTCCGCGTATGGATTGGCCTCGTCTTTCGGCTTCAGGTTCCCGGGCAGCCGCGGCAGGCCTGAGGTCTGGGTGGCAAGGTCGAGCAAGGTAATCTGCTTTCCATTCCGGGACGGGACCCGCACCGTCTTCGGCAGGTATTTCGCGACGGGATCGTCGAGTTTTACCTCACCTCGCGCGACCATGTCGGCGAGAAGCGAGGACGTAAAGACCTTCGTGATGGAGCCGATCTCGAACAGAGTATTGCCGTCGAGCGGAACGCCCGACGCTCCCGATGTCCCCGCCGTGTAGAGGCTCGTTTTTCCGTGGTCCAGAATGGCCACCACCAGCCCGGTCGCACGCCTGGTGTCGACTCTATTCTGCAGGATTGCGCGAATTGTCGAGTCCGACGGCGTCGGTGTCTGCGCGCCAGCGGGCGCAATGACCAACGAGTGACAGGCGACGAGCGCGGAAAAAACTACACCTGGCTTCATCAGCACCTCGGAAGTGGGTTAGCTGCTCCCGGACCTGCGATGGGATGCAGGTGCCAACCTAGGGGCCGGACCGTTACTTGGGAACACTTGCGCGCGTCTGGATGTTTAGATATACATTCTGCGTGCATAATTTCCCACGGCCCTCTCGGGCATCCTCCGCGCTTCGCGCTGATTCAGCGCCGCCGCTTGCGACGGTGCGCCGGGCTTCGCGCGCGGACGTCGGCGAGATCCTGGCGCTGGTCACCCAGTACGCCGCGCAGGGCCTGATGCTACCCCGCACCTTCGATCAGATCGCCACGAGAATCGACAATTACGTGGTGTCGAGGGATGGCTCCGGACGCGTCGTCGCCTGTGCTGCGCTCGAGGAATACTCGCCGTCGCTGGCAGAGGTTTCCTCAGTTGCGGTCGCGCCGTCCCACCAAGGTCGCGGGTTGGGGAGTCAGGTCGTGCTCGGCGTCGAGCGCCTGGCGCGGTCGCGGGACATCGAGGAGCTGTTCGCGTTGAGCCTCACCGACAACTTCTTCCTCGCCCTCGGCTACAAGGCGACCACGATCTCGCGGTACCCCGAGAAGCTCGCCCGCTACGACGCGCTCACGAAGTCGGGAGTGGCGATCGTCCCCAAAAGGTGCTTTCAGAAGGTGCTCGGAAATGCGTGGGCGGCGCCGAAGCTCGTTTCCCGGAAGCGGAAGCTCGCTTAACACTACGCGCGCATCCAGGCGCTACTGAAGACTACCAGCTAGTAGCGCTCGGCGGAGCAGCGGGCGGCCCCGAGCCAATCGTTGGATGAAAAGCGAATGCGTCGGGCGCCCGTGCAGTTATCAAATAAATGCTCAGAGCCGCCAGCCGCTCCGCCCACAGCCACTAGCTGGTAGTCTTCATTGGCGCTTGCCCGCCAACTCTATCGTTCGACGATATCGGCCAAGGCCTGCCTCACACCTGGGTCCGAGTTCCGCGACAGCGCCGAGATCGCGCGCCGCTTCAGCTGCGGGTTGGTCTCGTTGCGGGCGATCCATACCAGCTTGTCCGTCGCCGCCTTGTCCGAAAGCCGCGAGTAAATCCCGATCAGCGTGCTGCGCAGCTGGGTGTCCGGGGTCGGATCGTATAGCGCGATCAACGACGCAGGCGTTGCTCCCGCTCGCGAGAGATACTCGAGCGCGCGCCGGCGCGCGTCGATGGGCACGTTGTCGTCCCGAACGATCCCGGACAGCCACTGCACGTTGTCGCTGCCACCGAGCTCCGCGATCGATGCGAGGACAGCACTGCGAGAGCGGTCGCCGGTGAGCCGGGGATACAGTGAGCGCAGCAGCACGGCATCCTGTCCGGTTACATAGCTGCGACCCAGGCCTCTGATCGCAACAGCGAGCACCTCGTCGGGCAGATCGGTGCGCTGCACCGTCTGCCGCAGGTAATCACGAGAGCGCGGGTCGCCGGACGACGCGAGCACTCGCATGCTCTCACTCCCGACCCAGGTGTTGACTCTGGAGCTCGCGAGCTGAATCAGCTGCGGGATCCCAGCGCCGCGATCGAGCCGGGCCAGCGCCGACAGCGCGCTGCTGCGAACACTCTGTACATCGCTTTCATCGGTCGCGACCTGAAGCAGCGCTGCGCCGATGCGATCGAGCTGATTGGAGTCGCCGCGCACCAATCCGCCAATCGCGGCACGTCGGGTCTCCAGCGGACGACCACGATCGCGCGCGATCTCCAGCAGGCGTGGAGTAGCATCGACATTCTCGCCGAGTATCGCGGCGAAAATCGCATCTCGACCGACCCTCCCATCAGCGCGAGAGGCGAGCGTAAGGAGGTAGTCGGCGGCTTCGGTCGCGGTGACCGTTCCGAGGTTGGTGACCCCCGCGTCCGCCGGCTGGGCCGGCCCGACGAAGGTGCGAAGCGCGACGACGTTCCGACCCGCGACGTCGATCACCACTCGCGCCGGCCCCGGCTGGCACTGGTCCGAGCCGTTCGAGTTGAACGTGCCGTAGAAATTGCCCGGCCCGGTCGAGACGTACGACCGGCCATCGCCGCAAACTCCCGTGCGCGTCGGATAACTGAACTGCACCGTGCGATCACCAGCCGACGCAATTCTATTGGCAAGCGATTGCGCGGTCGCAGTCGATCCAGCGATGGCGAGCAGCGCTCCAAGGGCGACACCAGTGAGGTTTTTCATCGATCGATGATCTCCAGAAGAAGCTTCTTGGTGCGCGGATCATTTTTGCGGGACAGAGCGGAAATGGCGTACCGGCGCAGATCCGGATCGGTTCCGGTACGCGCGATCTCCATCAGCTTGTCGGTCGCTTCGGGCTCGGAACGCTGAGCGTACAGGTTGATCAGCTGCTCGCGCAGCGGCCGGTCGCCCGCGACATCGTACATTTTCGTCAGGTCTCCGATCGAGATGTTCGAGCGTCCTGCATAACGCAGCGCCATCGCGCGCACTTCTACCGGTTCGCTTTGATTGCGCACGATCCCGAGGAGCCACTGATTGTCGTCGTTGCTTCCCGAGCGCGCGATCGAACGGATTGCCGCGGCCTTGAGCCTCGGCGTCTCGAGCCGGGGATAAACGCTTCTCAGATAGGCGGCGTTTTCCGGTGACTTATCGGCATCGATGCTGGAGAGCGCGGTCATGCGGAGATCCGGGTCCAGATCGGATTTCTCGACGAGCGCACGCAGACTCTGTCGCGCGCGCGGCGAATCGCTGCGGCCAAGCGCGCTGATCGCGGCACGCTGGAGCTGCTCGTTGCCGGGGGTGCGCGCTATCTCCTCGATCGTGGCGATCGATTGGTCGCCGGGCATTGCCGCGAGGAAACGCAGCGCTTCGGCGCGAACTCTGATGTCGGGATCGTTTTTGGCAGCGCCGAGAATCAGGTTCGTGGCGTTGGCATCGGTGCGGCGGCCGAGCAGATAGACGGCAGCTCGACGGAGGCTGGCAGAGCATTCATCGCGACGCGCGAGCAGGCGCGCGAGAATTGGGGTCGTCGATTCGGGATCGGTCTGGCCGAGCGAATTGAGTGCTTCGATTCTGACGGCGAGATCTTCCCGATCGCACGGCGCGCCGGCTTGGGCGGCGGTCTTGTTTACTGCCTTGAGCGCGTCGCCGTCACCCTGCGCGGCGAGCGCACCGCGGATGCGGGTCGCGAGGACTGGTGCGTCGGTCTGGAGCGAGGCCTGTCTATAATTGCTGCCATTTGCCTGGAGTGCGTTGAGCGCTTCGCGAAGATCGTTGGTGCCGCCGAGGCGATAGAGCGCGAATGCTCGCCAATAGCGGGCGTCCGAGGCGTACGCGGAGTTGGGGAATTTCTGGCTGATGTCAAAGAAGAGCTGAGCGGCCCGGCGATATTCACCGCGATTGAGTGCCTCGCGCGCCAACCGGTAAAGCGAGTCCGCTGGATCGGATTGCGCCCAGGCCTTGGGCGGGTCGTTGGAGATGCCGCCGAACTGACGCTCGAAGGGCGAAATGCCCCCGATCTTCGCGATGTCGCTGAACGCACGCGCGACCGGCGCCCTCGTCGCGACCACGAGGTCGGGAACGTCGGTGAGTACCTGGAGCGGCGGCATCGGCGGCATCGGAGTCATTGGAACCATGGGCGTCATCGGCTCCGGCGTCATCGGCAGCAGCGGCGCCATGTCCAACGGCT
>DASSNV010000020.1:0-7996 GCA_035701245.1 Gemmatimonadaceae bacterium
ACAGCGCCATCAGTGTTATGAACCCGCCGTAGCTCCCGCCGTAGATCCCGATGTGCTTGGGATCGACGCCAATCGTCTGGACCAGATATTTCGACGCATCGACCTGGTCCTGCAGATCGCGCCCGCCCATGTGCCGGTAAATCGCCGTCCGCCAGTCGCGACCGTAGCCGTCAGAGCCGCGGTAGTCTAGATCCAGAACGGTGTAGCCCTTCGACGCGAGAAACTGATTGAACATGTACTCGCGCGGATACTCCGACCAGAAATTGCCGACGTTGTGCAGGTAGCCCGCGCCGTGCACGAAAATCACCGCGGCGCCGTTCGGCTGAGCGTGCATGTCGCTGGGCCGATAGATGTGCGCCGGAACCTTGATTCCGTCCGACGCGGGAATCATCACGATCTCGGGCACGATCCACGGAAACGACAGCCACTCCGCGCTCGGCGACACCGTAAGCTGCGACATCTCGGCGCCGGCTTGATTGCGCATCAGGAACAGATCGGGCGGACGATTGACGTATGAGTACACGTCGGCGACGAGCTTGCCGTCGGGTGAGACGACGCCCTGATGCCGTCCCGATTTCGTCGTGATGCGCTCCATCGAGCCGCCGGCGGTGGGCATCCGATACAGCTGCTGCTCGAAAGGCGACACCTGGCTCGTATGGAGGTAGAAGAACCGCTCGTCGGGCGAGGGGTCAACATCGCGCACCTCCCACTTGCCGCGGGTGAGTTGCTGACGTCCGGTGCCATCCGGCGCGACGGTGTAGAGATGGGAAAAGCCATCGGCCTCGGAGACGTACCAGATTCGACCGGCTCCCGCGCCGTACCAGCCGCCGCAGGTGGCGCACGGTCCGCCGATCCAGGCGCTGTCATGCTCGGCCTCGAGGGTGGTGATCTTCGCGCCCGGATCGACGACTTCGAGGTAGCGGTTCTTGTTGTCACCGCTGTACGCGTAGAAGGCGGCGCGCGTTCCAGCGTCGTTCCAGCCGAGTAGCTCGTACGCGCCGGTCGTCGTGTCCGCGGGGAATGGCTTGAGCCAGGTGACGTTCGCGGCCGGGAGACTGATGACCGCAATTCGTCCGCGCTGCTCGGTGTCACCGACCTTGGTGCGACCGCGGAGCTCCTCGGTGTAGCCGCTCCGGGTGACGTAGACCGGGATCTCCGAAGTTCGATTGCCGCTCGCCGGCGTACGGGTAGTGACGAGAAGCGTGGTTCCAGCAGGCGACACCGAGAAATCCGATACCTGCTCGCCGGTTTGCAGATAGACCGGTTTGATGCCGAGTGAATCGCGCAGCATTCGGTCCGCGCGCGCGATACTGTCGGCGCGAATGCGATCACGAATCGCCTCGAACAGGTCGCGTTGCTGCTGCTCGAGTCGCCCGCGCTGGCCTGCTGCCTTCGATGAATCGGTGGGCGCGGGACCCTGTCGGATATCGGTCAGCTGGCGCAGAAATCCCGAGGTGAGATCGATGCCGTAGATGTTGTTATTCCGAACGAAAAACACTTCGCGGTCGTTGAGTGAGAACTCGGGGTTCCGCTCCGCATCGACCGTTTGAGTGAGTCGCCGCGTCGTGCCAGTGGTGAGATCGTTGATGTAGAGATCGCCGTTGAAGTCGACGACGGTGTAGCGGCCGTTGTGGGAGCGTTCTCCATCGGAGAACCTCGCCCCGGTGGTGTCGGCCTGACGGATCGACACTCGCTCGGGCTTGGCTCCAGGCACCGCACGCACCCGAAATTGCTGTGGACGCTCGCGCCAATCGGTGCCGGGCTCGAGCCAGGTGAAGTAAATCCACTTGCTGTCGGCGCTCCACCGAACGTTGTCCGGTTGACGGCCGTACAGCTCGGGGCCGCGCATGATGTTCCTGATCGAGAAGTCGAACGGCGCCGATGAGGTCTGCGCCATCGCCGGAATCATGGGTGCGAAGATCAGAAGCGCGAAAATCTTTTTCATTGGGATTGTGAAGGTGGAATTACGATCGCCCGTAACTGTGAGGCATCAGGCGGCTCTGCTCGTCGGCTCGAAGGGGATTTCGGTGCTCTTTGCGGCTTTGCGACCAGTCAGCACCACGATCCACTCATGCATCGATGCGATGAGGATCGCCAACACCGACAGCAGAAAGAACGCGGCGACTGCGGCGTCGATCCAATCGTTCACGATGAGACGATGTGCGTCAGCGACGCTGCGCACGCCCGGTGGAAGACCGCCGCTCATCAGCGTCCGCTGGATCATGCCCATGTGGGACAAGAACCCTAGCTTTGGATCGCTGGCAAAAATCTTTTGCCAGCCCGCGGTCATCGTCACGATCACCAGCCAGACGAGCGGAAGGATGGTGACCCAGGCGTAGCGTCCTTTCCCCATCTTGATGATCACCGTCGTGCCGACGCAGAGCGCGACGGCCGCCAGCAGCTGGTTCGAGATTCCAAAGAGCGGCCACAGCGAATTGATCCCGCCGAGGGGGTCCATCACGCCCTGATAGAGGAAGTGGCCCCACATCGCGACAATGAGCGCGCTCGAGATCAACACCGCCGGATACCACGACACCCGCCCGATCGGCGCCCAGACGTGTTTCAAAAGATCCTGGAGCATGAATCGGCCGACCCGCGTCCCGGCATCGACCGTCGTCAGGATGAACAGCGCCTCGAACATGATCGCGAAGTGGTACCAGAGCGCCATCGCCGTCGGTCCGCCGAGCACGCTCGAGAACAGGTGCGCCATTCCAACCGCCAGGCTCGGCGCGCCACCGGTGCGGGAGAGCAGGGTCTTCTCGCCGACGTTCTGCGCCAGCACCTGCATCTGCGCCGGATCGAGAGTGAATCCCCAGTGCTGGACCGCCGTCGCCGCGCTTGCGGCCGTCGTCCCGATCGCGCTCGCCGGTGCATTGATCGCGAAATAGACGCCGGGCGTCAGGACGCATGCCGCGATCAGCGCCATTACCGCGACCAGCGACTCCATCAGCATTCCGCCGTAGCCGATCATCCGCGCATCTCCCTCGCTCGCCAGGAGCTTGGGCGTGGTGCCGGAGGAGATGAGCGCGTGGAAACCGCTGATCGATCCGCACGCGATCGTTATGAACGCGAACGGGAAAATCTTGCCGGCGAAGATCGGCCCCTCGCCATTGGCGAACTGGGTGAGCGCCGGCATCTGCATCGGCGGGAGCACGATCACGATGCCGAGCGCCAGCGCGGCGATGACGCCGATCTTGACGAACGCTGAGAGGTAGTCTCGCGGCGCCAGCAGCAGCCACACCGGCAACACCGACGCAAAGAAGCTGTACGCCATCACCAGCATCGCCAGCGTCTTGCCGCTCAGCGTGAAGTACGGCGCCAGCGCCGGATTGAATGCAACCCACCGACCCGCGAACAACGAGAAGAACAACAGCAACACGCCGATCGCGCTTGCCTCGAGCACGTGGTGCGGACGCACCCAGCGCATGTAGACGCCCATGATCAGCGCCGTGGGAATGGTGAGGCCGATGGTCACGACCCCCCACGGGCTCGCCTTGAGCGCGTTCACCACCACCAGCGCCAGAACCGCGATCAGCACGATCATGATCCCGAGCACCGACACCAGCGCGATGTATCCGGCGACGGTCCCGATCTCTTCCTTCGCCATCTGGCCGAGGGATTTGCCGTCGCGCCGCACCGAAGCGCAGAGGATGACGAAATCCTGGACGGCGCCGCCCAGCGCGACGCCGACGATGATCCACAGCGCGCCGGGCAGAAATCCGAATTGGGCGGCGAGGGTCGGGCCCACCAAAGGACCTGGCCCGGCGATGGCGGCGAAGTGGTGGCCGAAGACGATCCAACGATTGGTCGGCATGAAATCGCGGCCATCGTTGATGCGCACCGACGGCGTCGGGCGCGCGGGATCGAGCGCGAACACTCTCGCCGCGATGAATTTGCTGTAGAAGCGGTAGGCGACGGCGTAGGTGCAGAGCGCGGCGACGAGCAGCCACGCGGCGTTGATGGTCTCGCCGCGTGAGAGCGCCAGCCAGCCGAAGCTCACCGCGCCGAGCAGCGCTACGATCGTCCAGACGACAGTCGTGCGGATCTTCCGCGCGAGAGTGTTGTCAGTCATGCGATGAAATTGAGTATGCGTTAACTTTCCCCGCAATCCAAAACCCGACCGTTGCGAACACTTTTTATCGCGCTCGGCGCGACACTTGTCACCGTCGCCTGCGCCTCGAAGCCTGCCAACACCTCGGCCTCTCCGGTCGTACTGCGTCCACTGGAGCGGCTGGCGGGATCGGAGATCGTCGTCTTTCCGGTCCAGTATCTGTCGTCGACGGATTCGCTTGGTTGGCAGCAGCAGATTCCGAATCGTGCTGCCTTTCTCGCCCAGCTCGATGATCAGATCGAAGCCGCCCTTACCGCACGCGGACTCGGCCAGTCGTGGACCTTTGGGAGAGAGGTCGAGCGGGCTTCGAAACTGAACAGCATTCTGATGACCGACGCGCGGTCGCTGTCGGCAGAGTGGCTACGCGGCCGGGTTCTCCCCGAGACGACGGTGCGCGATCCCCTGGCATCCCAGGTGCGTGGTCTGGTGGGCTTGAAGGGGCAGCGTTACGCCCTGCTGCCGGTAGAGCTGAGGCTGGCGAACGTCGGAGCTGGTATGGGCGTTGCGATTTTGCGGGTAGTTATGATCGATTCACGGATGGCGCAGATAAAATGGGCGGGCGAAGTAACGAGCGATCCGATGATGACCCTTTCTCCCGCGCTCACGGCCAGCGTTGCGTCGCATTTCGCGGATCTCGTCGTCGCGCCGTAGCGGGAACGGAGCGTGACGTCAGTCATTCACGTCTCCGATCTCCACTTTGGCTGGCCGGCGGTGCCGGAGCAAATCCAGGCGATCGAAGACATCATCCAGACGAAGAAATACGACGCCGTCGTGATTTCGGGCGATCTGTCTCAGCGCGCGCGCGCCGGCGAGTTCCAGCGCGCGGCGGCATTCATCCGGGATGCCAAGAAGGTCAGCAAGGTGATCACGATTCCCGGCAACCACGATGTGAAGTGGTGGCGCGCGCCGCTCGGGATCCGGGATCGCTCGAACATTTACGGCAACTACCGGCGCTTCATCGATCGCAATCTCGAGCCCGTGCTCCACGTCCCCGGCGCGACTTTCGTCGGCCTCAACACGTCGCACGGCGTGACGTGGCGCACGCTGACGTGGAATCTCCGCGACATCTCGATCATCGGCGACATCCACAAGCACCAGCTGACCGAAGCAAAGAAGATCTTCGAGAAGGCGGCTCCCCGGGATGCGCGGGTGATCGTGATGCACCACAACCCGGTGCGCGGCGAGCTGTCGCAGCGGCATGGACTCAAGAACACCCAGAAGATCCTCGGGGCTTTCGCCGAGATGGGCGTCGACTTAGTGTGTTGTGGTCACGATCATCAGGAGTCGGTGCACTACATCGAGCACACCCGGAAGGGCACCGTGATCTCGACGGCGGGCACCGTGTCGAACCGATCGCGCGGAGGACGGCCTTCTTCAGTCAACACCATCGACATCGGGCTAGAGACCATCGATGTGTTCACCCACGTGTGGTCGAAGGAGCAGCGGACTTTCGTCCAGGGTCCGCACAAGTGCTTCAAGCGCTCCGAGTATGTGGCCCCTGAGTGATCGCGACCAGCTCGCGCTGGAGCTCGACGAAGCTCCGCCAAAAAACGCGGAGGAGCTGCGTGCGCGGTTGCAGCGTTTGGGGCTTGGCAGGCAGTATCGGGTGCGACTGACCACCAATCGGACTGTGGTGGTGAGCTACAGCGGCGGCGAGCTGCGCATCCACAACAGCTTCCTCGATGCCGGTGAGGAAGTCTGGCGGGCGATAATCACGTTCGTGCACGGTCGCACCCGTGTCGCGCGTAATGCCGCGCGACGGACGATTCTCGAATTCCCGGTGCCGCGCCCGCCGGTCGAGCACCGCAGACGCGCGCCGGAGCGCACCAATCCCGCCGACCTGCCGCTCATTCGCGAGCTCACCCACTGGCACGCCACCTACAATGCGGAGCGATTCGGTGGATTGCTGCGCACCATCCCGATCCGCATTTCACGCCGGATGAAGAGCCGGCTCGGCCACTACTGTCCGGCGAGTGAAGGCTGCGAGCCCGAGATCGTGATCAGCCGCCGCCACATCCGCCGCGACGGCTGGGAGGAGGCCCTGCACACTTTGCTGCACGAGATGGTGCACCAATGGCAGGACGAACAGGGACTGGTGGTCGATCACGGCGCGAGCTTCAGGAATAAGGCGAGGGCGGTGGGGATTACTCCGCTGGCTTGTAGAGCGGTTGCCTAGGTCGAATCAACTGAAGACTACCGGCGGGAGGCCGTGAGCGGGCCGGCTTGAGGCTGCGGGCAACTGGGATCGCCCGGCAAGCGACTCGGAACGATCGAGGCGGAAATGGTCCAGCCCGTGGCCTCTCGCCGTGTGGCCCACAGCCTCCGGCCGGTGGTCTTCAGTGGCAGTTCAACTCCGCCAGCGGCTCTCTGTACTAACTTTCCAACATGACCGACTTCTACAATCTCGACTCCCTCCTCTCCGAGGAGGAGCGCGCCGTTCGCGATACCGTCCGCTCGTTCGTAGACGAGAAAGTTCTGCCCGTCATCGGCGACTGCTACATAGAAGGAAGATTCCCGAAGCAGCTGATCCCCGAGATGGCGAATCTCGGGATGTTCGGCGCGAATCTGCCCGAAGAGTACGGCTGCGCCGGCCTCAACAACGTCGCCTATGGGCTCATCATGCACGAGCTCGAGCGCGGCGACTCCGGCGTGCGGTCGTTTGCGTCGGTGCAGGGCGCGTTGGTGATGTACCCGATTTTCGCCTTCGGCAGCGAGGAGCAGAAGCGTCATTTTCTCCCGAAAATGGCACAGGGCGAAATAATCGGATGCTTTGGTTTGACCGAGCCCGATTACGGCTCCAATCCGTCGGGCATGATCACCCGCGCCGTCGTGCAGCGCGATGGGAGCTGGGTGATCAACGGCGCCAAGATGTGGATCACCAACGGGTCCACCGCGCAGGTCGCCATCATCTGGGCCAAAACCGGGGAGGACAAGAGCGACAAATCCATCCGCGGCTTCATCGTTCCCACCGACACGCCCGGCTTCACCGCCAAGGATCAGCACGGCAAACTTTCGCTCCGTGCCTCGGATACGAGCGAGCTGGTGCTCCAGGACGTTCGGGTGCCCGCCGATGCGCTGTTGCCCAAATCGGGCGGCATCAAGAGCCCGCTCATGTGCCTCACCCAGGCGCGCTATGGGATCGCCTGGGGCGCGATGGGCGCCGCCCAGGCCTGCTACGAGGAAGCGCTCGCCTACGCCGGCAACAGAGTGATGTTCGGCAAGCCGATCGCCGGGTTCCAGCTCCAGCAGCAACGTTTGGCTGACATGCTCACTGAGCTGGTCAAGGGCCAGCTGCTGGCCCTCCACCTCGGCAGATTGAAGGATGCGGGCACCTACAGTCCCCAGCAGGTTTCGCTCGCCAAACGCAACAACGTCAGCGTCGCCACCGACATTGCGCGGGAAGCCCGCCGCCTCCTCGGCGCCAACGGCATCCTTGCCGAATACTCGTCGATGCGACACATGGAGAACCTCGAGAGCGTCTATACCTACGAGGGGACCCACGACGTGCACACCCTCATCCTCGGCCAGGCGGTGACCGGGATCAGCGCGTTCGAGTGAGGCGTATGGTCTGACGAAAATATGACGCAGGCGGCACATGCTTCGACTGGCTGCAGTCGAAGCGGAGCGAAGGGCTCGGGCGCACGGGGTGGTGTCCGGGCCCGTTTCGTTTTCGGACTGAGGACTGAGGACTTTTGATCGAGTACTCGGACTAACGGCATCGATAATCGCGGACTAATCGAGAACCCGGACTAATCGAGAACCCGGACTAATCGAGAACCCCAGCCTGGGAATGTACTGCAGAACCGAGGGGAGTTAGTCGCTATTCTCGATCCGCCCCCAGTTCGCGTCCTCAATCAGTCCGCGATTGTCGATGCCGTTAGTCCG
>DASSNV010000021.1:0-4902 GCA_035701245.1 Gemmatimonadaceae bacterium
GCGTCGTGGGCATTGCGACGCGAGTTCCGCTCGACGTTTCGAGCCAAGCCTGCGCCGAGCGAGACCATCGTCGCCGGGAAATGGTTCAGCGACAGCTCGGTGACGGCGCCACGTGACACCAGCGAGCTCTCCCTCGAGGAAGGCATCGCCAAGGAGCTCAACGTCAAGCTGGGCGACGTCATCACGTGGAACGTTCAGGGCGTCGAGATTCCGACCCGCATCACCAGCCTGCGTAAGGTCGTGTGGACGCGCTTCGAGCCCAATTTCTTCGCTGTCTTTCCACCTCCAGCGCTGAACGACGCGCCGAACCAGGTAATCCTGCTGGCGCAGGTCGAAAACGAAAACCAGGTTGCACTGTTGCAGAGAGCGGTCGTGAATCGCTTCCCAAACGTCTCGAGCATCGACCTCAGCGCGGTGAAGCGAACGGTCAACCGGATCGTCTCGCGGGTCTCGCTCGCCATCCGGTTCATGGCGCTGTTCAGTCTGGCGGTGGCGATCCCCGTCCTCTTCAGCGCGGTTTCCGCCACGCGCAGGGAGCGCGTCCGCGAGGGGGTGCTGCTCAAGACCCTCGGCGCGACGAAAGGTCAGATTGGCCGGATCCTGCTCGCCGAATACTCGCTGCTTGGATTGCTGGGAGGCCTAAGCGGAATGCTGCTCTCAGTCGCCGGTGGGTGGGCGGTGGTGCGCTTCATCTTCAAGATTCCGTTTGCCTTCCCCGTTACACCGCTGGCGGGCATCGCGGTCGCGGTGATCGCGCTGACGCTGCTGATCGGACTGCTGGCGGGAAGGGACGTCTTCAAGGAGACGCCCATCGCAGCGCTCCGGGAGACCTGACCGCAGTAGCTAAAAAAAACCAACGGCGAAAACAGTATGGTAGAGGGTGCGAGGTAATAGGGAGGAGGCTGGAGGGGTGCGGGCGTTTGGGTCCTTCCGCCACCGACTCACTACCGCACCTGCAAAAGGGCGATGTACCCGTGACGCACGGCCGGCGGAAAGTACTCTGAAGGTCGCACCCCTCCCCGCCGCCTCCCTATTACCTCGCACCCTCCACGCTTACTGTTTTCGGATTTGGTTCCAACTCTCAGTCCACCCTGAGCACATAGATATGCTCTCCCGCGAAGCTCGCCGGGTTTCCGGATGAATCGAGAATCTGGACCTTCTTCGGTCCGGAGTTGGCTGCGACGCTTAGTCGATAGTAGGTGCCGGTGCCCGAGCGATTGGTTGACGCGATGTTGTCGCTCCCGCTGCCGATCGACTTAACGACCAGAGGGTAGGTCGCGTTCTGGGTGCCAAGCACCGCCTTAGCGACCGGCGGCATCACGCTGCGGAAGTTGTAGGAGCGGTACTGGTACCTGGCATCGAGATTGGCGATGGCAAGATGGTCCGCGTACATCGAGACCAGCCAGTTCTTGACAAGGGTGTCGATCGGCTGTTTGGCGGCGGCGACGAAATTCTTGACGCCGCTGTCCGGCCCTGCGGCCAGCGCCCGAGTGAAGGCGCGAACATTCCCGTTCGAGTAATTGTCGGCTGTATAGCGCACCAGCGCCCACGCCGCGCCTCGCACGGCGAGACTGGTGTCCGCCAGCTTGCTCAGCGGCGAATACTTGTCGGGCGCCGCCATCCAGTCGGTGAGCCGCGCCAGATTCTGGAAGAAAAATGCGTTGAAGTCGTTCGCCTGCGAGCACGGCGTGTTGCAGGGTAAAAGATCATTGAAGCTCAGAGTCTGCAGATCCGTGAATCCGCGCGCCACCCGTCCGACTGCATCTTCGGCGAAATGCGCGAGCGCTTCATCGAGCCACGTTGCCTCGAAGCTGCTGACCTGCGGATTCACGAAGCGCCGGCCCGCGTTGATCATGTGCTGGAACTCGTGGGCGATCGTGCCGCGGGTTCCCTGCCGCACCGAGCTGGTCGACCGAATGTTGCCGAAACGCCCGGTCGGATCGGGCGACAGAAGATAGAAGATTTCCGCGTTATTGCTCTCGGGGCAGAAGCTGCCCTGGCCACCGCCCTGGTCGGTGCTGGGGAAGAAATCTCCGGCGAAGAAGAACCCACCGACAAAACCGCCCGGGGTATTGGGCGGCGTCAGCTTGTTGATCTGGCCGCTGAAGAGCAGAATGATGTGCCCGTTGCCGTCGGTGTCGGTCGGGTTGTTGTAGTAGGAGCTGTCGGTCGGAAAGGTGACGTTGTCGAACTCGTTGGTGATCGAGTCGAGAACCTGCTGGGTGAACAACGCTGACGGTGGGCCGTCGAGCGTGTCTACGGCGAGGATCGCCTTCCGGCTTACCGAAGCCACCGTCGCCTGGGTCCGGATGAAATTCGTGCACAGATCATCGGTGTTGGCGTCGGGGACGTTGATGTTGATGACGTCGCCGACAGCGGGCACCGCTGCTACGCTGACCTGCGAGCTCCGCCGCGCCGACACGCGCGCCGAGATGTCAAAGGGATTCGATGCATCGCGCAAGGTGAGCGACGACCTCTCGAACCGCCGAACCTTGCTATCGATGGCCTGCTGCCTGGTGCGGGGCAGATTGAGCTCGTCGATCTGGCGGGAGTACTGGGGTGTGAAATCCGGGCTCGAGATGCCGAAAGATGCGCCGCTGTTCTGGTCGGCCTTCACCACGTAGTTCGCCACAACATCCTTCGCGGAATTCGTATTGCCGACGATGACGACGTAGTCACGCGCCGACGATGAGGCCGGCAAATCGATGCCGTTCGGGATGTCAGCAGGGTTCAGCACGCGCACTTCACCGACGGCCATCGTGCTGATGTCGCTCGGCGGCGTTTTGACTCCAGTTCCATCGCCGCCGCTGCCGCAAGCAGCGATAATCATCGCCAGCACGGACACGAATCTCTTCTTCACTCGGGACTCCTAATCGGGGTTCGAAAGCAGTGCGGAGTAATACACGTTAGCCCGGGAAAGGGGCCTCCAGCGGGAGAAGCAATTTAAGGGCAACTGCGCTCGTGAAAGTGACAATACCGGGCGTCTTGCAGGCAACGGGGTGCGAGCGTCATGATTTGCTTGCTCAGTGTAAAGAGCGTACATAGACTGGAACCATGGCTATCGACGAGAAGCCGCCGGAAACCTTCCGCTCCCGCGAGCAGGAAGCCACGCTCGGATTGCTCCGCACAGCTGACGCAGTGAAGCGCAGCCTTGCGCAAGTCATCGAGCCGCACGGCATCACGCCGCAGCAATACAACGTGCTGAGAATTCTGCGTGGCGCCGGTCCGGAAGGGCTTCCTACATTGACGATCGGAGAGAGGATGATCGAACAAACTCCCGGCGTCACCCGGCTCGTCGACCGGCTCCAACGGAAAGGCCTTGTCGCGCGAGCTCCCTGCCCCAAGGACCGTCGCCGGGTGTTCTGCAAGATCACTCCCAAAGGACTCGACCTCCTGAAAGAGCTCGACGATCCAGTGAATCGATGGGACAACCAGGCCGTCGCGGTGTTGCAGCCGTCCGACATCGACTCGCTGATCAACCTGCTCGACCGCGTTCGGGCGTCCAACTATTAGGCGTCCAACTATTAGTAGATGACACCTTGAGGGTCCGGCCCCCTCATTGTTGGAATTAGTGACGCGGCCCACCGCCGCCAGCAGGCCCGCCGAGGGCCTTCAGCCGGTAGTCTTCAATGGCAGTTAAAGACTAGCGGAGTACCCCGATCCGTCTTCCGGCTTCTTCGACAGCCTGGAATAGCTGTTCGAACGACTCGGTCACGAACAGCACGTCCTGGAAGTGATCGATCTCGAACGGCTGGTTGAATACGGCATCGAGCGAGAATGGACGGCGATCGCATTTGGGACCGAGGGCGTTTGCGGCGTCGCCATGGGATGAGATGAGCCCGCTGCCGTAGACCTTGATCTCGCCTTCTTCGCGGATCAATCCGAATTCGACCGTAAACCAGAACAATCGCGCCATCCGCGTGGTGTCTTCCTCGTTGTCGGCAGCCGCCGCAACCTGACCGTAGTGCTGCAGGAAGTCGGCGAACACGGGATCGGCGTGGAGCGGGACGTGCCCAAAGACATCGTGGAAGATGTCGGGCTCCGGCAGGTAATCGAGCTGCTCGCGCTTCCGGATGGTGACAGTCGTCGGAAATTTTCGCAGCGACAGGCACTGAAAGAACGCCTTGGCGGGGATGTATCCATTGACGGGTACCGCTTCCCACCCCGTCGGCGGGGCAAGCCTGCGATTCACCTCCGCGAGATCGGGCACCGTCTCTTTCTTGAGACCGATGGTGTCCGCGCCCTTGAGGAAAATCCGGCTGCCGTTGTTGCGCAGCTGCTTCATCCGTCGCTCGTACAGCAGTCCCCAGACTTCGTGGTCTTCAGGGGTGTAGGCGTTCCAGTCCTGCTTGATGAAGACCGACGGGTCTTCGACGAGATCGCGGAGAGCGGCGGTGGACGACGGCAAATTTCAGCTCCTTGATGCGAGATCGATACGCATCCGGAAAGCTAACTGCCGGTATTGGCCCCTGAAAGCTTGTTGCTGGCGCGCTTGCGCAGCGGCAACATGATCGTGAACACCGATCCGACGCCGAAGCTGCTGGTGGCGGTGACATCTCCGCCCATCGCGCGCGCGAGGTCGCGACTGATGGCGAGACCAAGCCCCGTCCCCCCGCTCGGGACGGAGCCGGGCGCGCGCAGCTGCACGAACGGCTCGAAGATCTGGTCGATCTTGTCGGCGGGCACGCCCGCGCCGGTATCCCGCACCCGGACCAGCAGCTTGTCGTCCTCGACGCGCCACTCGAGCTCCACGGTTCCCCCGGGCGCGGTGAACTTGACGGCGTTCGCGAGAAGGTTGACGAGGATCTGCTGAACTTTTTCCCTGTCAGCGAACACTGTGAGCGTGGGGTCGCCTTTGCGGTGGATGTAGCGCACGCCCTTTTTCGCGAACTGTGGCGCGAC
>DASSNV010000022.1:0-3897 GCA_035701245.1 Gemmatimonadaceae bacterium
CGTAAAAGAAGGATTGAGGGACGGCAGGGCCGTCAGACTCAAATCGAGTACTCGATCCCCACCTAGATCAGCTCACCGGCACCACCGGATGCTTCAGATGAAATCCGGTCGCTTCCTGGTACGCGCGCGCGACTGCCAGCAGCTTCGCTTCCTCGTATAGGCCGGCGAGGAAAGTGATCGAGACCGGCGTGCCGTCATCGCGAAACCCATTCGGAAGGATGACGGCGGGGTGACCGGTAAGATTGGTCGCCACGAGCTGGTTCAGATTCGCCGCTCCGGTCGGCGTGACGACGACATCTACAGTCTTCATCAGATCATCCCACTTCCGGATCGCGATCGAGCGGAGGCGATTGGCGTTGACGTAATCGACTGCTGGAATGAACCGCGATGTGCGGAACGTATTCGGCCAGTCGAACTTGCCCTGTTGCACCAGCTCCTTGTCGCGATCGGAGCGCGTGAGCTCGTCGAACGCCGCCGCCGCCTCCGCGGTTAGGATGATGCGCATTGGATCGTATGGGACATCCGGTAGATCGACCGGAATCAGGTTGAGGCCCATGCGCTTGAGAACCTCGAGCGCGGTGTCGTCGAACTTCCTGGTCGGATGCAGATTGCGCTTTGGATCGTTAGGATCGGTCTGCGGAGTATCGAACGCCGATTTCACGTAGCCGATCCTGAGCTTTTTCGGGGACAAGGTCGCATCCCAGTGATACGGCGCGGGGACGACGGTGTTGTCCTGCCCATCGGGGCCATAGATCGCGTCGAGAACGAGCGCGCAATCTTCGACGCTCCGGCAAATCGGCCCGAGCTTGTCCATCGTCCACGACAGCGCCATCGCGCCGGTGCGCGGCACTCTGCCGAAGGTCGGCCGCAGACCGGTGGTGCCGCAGCGTGTCGAGGGCGAAGAGATGGAACCCAGCGTCTCACTGCCGATCGAAAATCCAACGAGTCCGGCAGCGGTTGCCGACGCGGGGCCGGCGGACGATCCACTCGAGCCCTGATCGACCTTCCACGGATTTTTTGTCGTCGCGCCAAACCAGATATCGCCCTGCGCGAGCTCACCCAGGGTGAGCTTGGCCAGCATCACCGCCCCGGCGTCGTCGAGTCGCTTGACGACGGTGGCGTCGGTGTCGATGACCTGATCCTTGTAAGGACCGGCGCCCCAGGTGGTCTTGTAGCCGCGCACGGCGAGGAGATCCTTGGCACCCCACGGGATTCCGTGCAGCGGGCCACGGTAACGTCCCCGCGAGATCTCACGATCCGCGGCGGCCGCCTGTCGGAGCGCGCGATCCTCGGTGAGCGTGATCACGCACTTGAGAACCGGATCGTATTTCTTGAGTCGCGCGAGGTACATGCGCGTCAGCTGTGTCGATGTCACCCGCCCGCGCCGTACGAGCTCTGACAATTCGGTAACAGGAAGAAACGCGAGCTCTTCGACATCGCGTGGCACTGACCGCAGCGCGACCGTGCTTCGCACCATCGGTCGCCTCGGCTCCTCGATGATCTTCTTGCCCGGTGGAAGTGGGTCGAAGACAATCGCAGGGCTGACGGAATTGTCGAGCGGAATCCTGTGCAGCGCCTCGATGCGCTGCTCCTGCTGCTTCAGCCCGTCGAGCATTAGCTCGCGCTCGGCCTGATCGAAGTGAACCCCGGCGACTTCTTCGGCGCTGGCGATGGTGTCGACGGTAATCTCCTCGCCGTTGGCAACTTTCGCCCAGAGAACGCCGGGGAAGAGGGTCGAGGTGAGGCCTACTCCGGCGAAGTAGGACATGAAGCGGCGGCGGTCCAGTTCTGCGTCCATCCTATGGCTCCTCTTGGATCTACGGATCGGGGGTTAGCGGCAACTGAACGGGCGGGAGGCGTCAGTTTCCCAGGCGAGAGGCGAGGGGTTACAACCGTAGGACGTTGCACTTCGCCATTCACGCCAGAGGCAACTGCGTTTCATACCGAAGATACGTCCCACGGTCGTAACCTGAAGCCAGGCGCCTGATCCCGGACGCCTCCCGCCCGTTCAGTTGCCTTTCTAAACTGTGCGCGAAGACACGCTACAATCACACCTGCGACTTCGAAAAAGCGGGCTCCCCGTCGAACTCCTGCAGCTTCTCGACGTGCATCCAGGAGTGTTTCGAGCCGACGACGTTGAGGAGCGAAAGAATCTCGGCGTCGCCGAAGCTCGATACGGGGTCGCGTAGAACGAATCGGCAGCGGAAATGGTCGACGAGAGAGACGCGGCGATCGCTGCCGGGGAATACAAGCGCGCCCCGGTTGGTGATCATCTGCAGCTTGAGCGGCGAAGATTGGGTGAGCGGCTCGAGAGTCGCGGCCAGCGCTTTCGGCTCCAAGTCTGATTCGACGTAGACGTCGACGCCCACCAGGCGCCGGCTTGCCGCCGGCACCACATTGACGCCCAGCTGTGCCGCGGGCAGATCGACTTTGGTGTACTTCTTCGGCGGACTCAGCTTCGAGCGCTTGCCAAGGTTGCCGATGACGGCCTTGGTAAAATCAGTCGTACTGGCCGGCTTCTCCGCGCCCATCATGTCGCTGGTGCGAATGCCGCTCTCGAGCGTGACGAGCACCGCCTGCTCGACGTCGTTCGCCGCCTTGCCTTCACCGATGTGGCGGAGCATCATCGCGCCGCTGAGCACCAGCGCGGTCGGATTCGCCTTGTTCTTGCCGGCGATGTCGGGCGCCGAGCCGTGCACTGCCTCGAAGATCGAGACGTCGTTGCCGATGTTGGCGGAAGGAGCGAAGCCGAGCCCACCGGTGAGTCCCGACGTCAGATCGCTCAGGATGTCGCCGTTCATGTTGGTGGTGACGATGACGTCGAACTGCTCGGGGCGCATCGCCAGCTGGTGGGCGCAGTTGTCGATGAGAATATGCTTCGACGTGATCGACGGATACTTCGGCGCGAATTCCTCGAAGGTGTGCTGGAGCAGGCCTTCGGTGAGCTTCATGATGTTGGACTTGGTCGCGCAGTGGACGGCTTTGCGTCCTTCGGCGATGGCGAAAGCGAAAGCGAGCTTGACGATCTTCTCGCAGCCTTCGCGCGAGATCAGCTTGAGGCCCTCGGCGACGCCCGGCGTCTGCATGTACTCGATGCCGGCGTAGAGATCCTCGATGTTCTCGCGAACGATGACGATGTCGAGCGCGCGTCCGGTGAATGCGGTCTGGACTCCGGGGAGCTCGCGCACCGGCCGGATGTTGCCGTAGGTCTCGAACAGGGTGCGCAGTGTAACGTTGGCGCTCCGATTCCCGTAACCGATGGGAGTCTCGAGCGGCCCCTTCAGCACGACTTTGGTGCGCTCGATCGAGGCGATGGTGTCGGTCGGAATGCCGGTGACGATGCCTTTCTGGAATGCGCGGGCGCCGGCCTCGCACTTCTCGAATTCGACGGCGACGCCGGTGGCGTTTATGATCTCGAGGGCGGAATCAACGACCTCCGGGCCAATGCCATCGCCCGGCAGGACGGTTATCTTTCGTTTCGCTGGTGTCATGCAGGGAAGTTAATCCCTGCTGGAAGTCGCCAACGTCGCGCGCGTAGCTCAGTTGGATAGAGCGTCGGCCTCCGGAGCCGAAGGTCGTGGGTTCGAATCCCGCCGCGCGCACTGCTTTTTTTGTTTGACGTTTGAGATCTCGACGCCCGGTCGGTCGGGCCGGCGTTAGCCCGCAAAGCGAAATCGCGAGCGCGCGGCAGTGATTCGCGGGTAAGCAGGCGCGAAACAGCACTCGGGTGACGCGTGCCGTTGCAGGTCTGTGCGGGAGAGCCGAGGGGTGCTATCTGAAAAACATCGCGCAGTCCCGCCCCCATCCCGGAATGCCACCCCCACGGCAGACTCCGATGGGCGGGCGAGCAGTTTTTCCGATAGCACCCCTCGCCTCGACCCAAACAGAGATGCAAAG
>DASSNV010000023.1:0-8032 GCA_035701245.1 Gemmatimonadaceae bacterium
TTCTGCGCCTGATTGACGGCGTTGTCGACTTCCTGGAGGTCGACGCCGGTGGTGACGTCGAAGGATGCTTGCTGTGCCATGGGGTTGAAATGTAACCGTGAGACGTCGCGATCAACGCGGCGATCGGACGTCAGTGCCTCAACCTGAAAGACCGTGGCCGATAAAAAATTTCTCTTGACTGATTCCGGGTCGATACACATGTTTCCGCCTCGCTCAGGTGGCCCCCTTGCGCCCGGCCGACTACTGCAGAGCTTCTACCACTTGCTACCCGTCGTCACCCTTTTGAGGATTGGCCAATGCATCGCAGGGTTTCCGCTGCACTCGTTTTAACCGCGGCAGTTATCGCGGCATGTTCGACCGACGTTGTTGCCCCCACCAAAGCACCCTTGGCGCCGTCGCTCTCCATCTCGACTGCACCGACCGCGGGTCGCTACATCGTTTCGCTGAAGGGCGCGCAGACACCGGAAAGTTTTGCCTCGAAGGTTGAAGCAGTCGGGGGCACGGTCTCCTCGTTTCACGGGGGCGCGCGAATCGCCGTGGTGTCGGGCCTCACCGATGCAGCGGCTGCTCAACTGTCTGCGGCCGGTGTCGGCGACACCTTCGCGGACTTCAGCTTCTCACCGAACGACAATTTCGGAACGGCCCAGGCCGATGCGTCCGACGTCGCCAGCGACGCGATCGACAGCCAGCTGAATCCCGCCGGAGCAGGTCGTTTCAACTGGCAGTGGAACATGCGGCTGATCAACGCGGACGCCGCATGGGCTGCCGGGAAGTTGGGAAGCTCTGGAGTTACGGTGGCGATCCTGGACACCGGCCTCGATTACGATGCGCCGGACCTCAATGGACTTGTCGACCTGTCGCGTTCAAAGTCGTTCATGAACCACTTCGTCGGCGTGCAGGATGATCCCACCACCCCCGAGGATGAGTACACTCCAATCGTCCCCGCCGACGATCAGATCGTCGGATTTTTCCCAGGCCGCAACCTGATCACCGATCTGAATGGCCACGGCACCAACGTCGCCACTCAGGTGAGCAGCAAGGCTGCCGCGCTCGCCGGCGTGACATCCAAAACGACGCTGATCGGAGTCAAGGTGCTAGGGGCGAATGGATACGGCTCATTCGGCGACATCCTGAACGGCGTTCTTTGGGCCGCCGATCACGGCGCCGATGTCGCGAACATGAGCCTCGGCGGTGGTTTCTCGAAGGCCGGCAATGGCAGAAGCGTCGGCTTGATCAATCAGGTCTTCAACTACGCCAATTCCAAGGGAATGGTCGTGGTCGTGGCGGCTGGCAATTCGGGTCTCAACCTCCAGCATATCGGCAACGGCTTCTCGACGTACTGCGACGCGCCCAACGTGATCTGCGTTTCGTCAGTTGGTCCTGCTTTCGCGACTGATGATCCAAACACGCCGGCATTTTACACGAACTTCGGCAAGAATAGCGTCGACGTCGCGGGCCCGGGCGGAAACGCCGACGCCGCGCACAACTTCGCACCGTCTCGCTGGCCATGGAGCGCGCCGGCTCCGGCCCCATTCACCGGCAACGACATCGCTTCATGGGTTTGGTCGTATTGCGCCAAGCAGACGCTCATCATCCAGAAGAATGTCGATGGAGTTCACGGCGATCTCTTCCTGACAAGCTGCACCGCTGGCAACCGGCTCACCGGTGACATCGGCACCAGCCAGGCTTCTCCACACGTGGCTGGTCTCGCAGCGCTGCTCATTGCCGAGAAGGGCAAGATGGCGCCGCAGCGCATCAAGCAAATCATGCAGCAATCGGCTTTTGCCACCGACAAGGCGTTCGGCCGTGGCAGGATCGACGTGAAGGCCGCGCTCGGTCTGTAATAAACGATTCGAAAAAACAAAAGCCGGGTCCTCCAAGGACCCGGCTTTTTTTCGCGCCTACTTTCCGGCCGCTGCCTTCTGATACGTTCCCATCAATTCCGCCGACGCTGCGATGTGGCCCTTCATCGCCCGTTCGACTTCCGCTTTACCCGCCAATGATCCGGGCAGCTCCGTATCCAGAGCGTAGAGCTTGAAGAAGTACCGGTGCCGTCCGATAGGCGGACACGGGCCACCGTACTGGGGTTTACCCCAGTCGTTCTTCCCCTGCTCCGCGCCCTTCGGCAAACCCTTCTTCGATGCGTTCTCGGGCAGCGCGTTGGTCGTCGATGGAATGTTGTAGATAACCCAGTGCACGTACACCCGCAGCGGCTTCGCAGGATCGGGCGCGTCGGGATCGTCTACAATCAGCGCGTAGCTCTTCGTGCTTGGCGGCGCGCCCGCCCACGCCAACGGCGGTGAAATGTCCTCTCCCTCGCAGGTGTACTTGCTCGGAATCGATCCACCCTGCGAGAAGGCGGGTGACGTGATCTGCAATGCCATTGCTCTGCTCCCTCATCCGGTTCGCATGGAGGAGCAGCACGATGGGTGCCTTCACCACACGGTTAGCCCGGCTGTCGCGCGGGGCTTCGGGCTTTCGCGGTCCAGACAATTCCGACAGCAATGAGCGCACTCATCGCGCTCGCGAGGACCGCGCTACGGAGCGTCGCCTCCTTACCGCCGTAAGCCATTACCGCTACGCCCGGGACATAGATCACGGCCACTCCCCACGCGACCCCAGTGCCAACGGCCCACGGCCGGCGGCGAATCATCCCGTACCCGGTGGCGAGCCCAAGTACGCCGTACAGAACCTCACCAACCGTCACCGAGTGTTGCCAAGCAGTGCTGCCGCCGCGCCATTCGTTAAGTGCGTTGTAGATGCCGAGCAGGCCGGTGACGATCAGCACGAGGAGCGACAGAGCGAACGCGATCTTCCGTCCCATCATCACTCCGCGTTTGGGACGCTAGCCGAGGAAAGACTCCAGCGAGCGGCGGCGGGAATTGTGGCGCAGCTTGAGCAGCGCCTTCTCCTTGATCTGACGCACTCTCTCGCGCGTGATCTGGAGCAGGGTGCCGATGTCCTCGAGAGTCATTGGATCGGCTCCGTCGAGCCCGAAATACAATCTCAGAATCTTGGACTCGCGCTCCTTGAGCGACGACAACGATTCCTCGATCGCCTCCGACAACGCCTTCTCGAAGGTGATTTCATCGGGCGTCGGATTCATGTTGTCGGGCAGATAATCGAGCAGCCGGTTGTCCTCGCCCGGCGTCATCGGCGCATCGAGTGACAGATGCACCTGCGAGATCATCATCGTCTTGGCGACTTCGTCCTCGCTGATGTCGAGGCCTTCGGCGATCTCGGTGTTGCTCGGCTGGCGTCCGAGCTCCTGGAGCAGCGTGCTGGCGCGCTTGCCGATCCGATGCAGCGTACCGGCGCGATTCAACGGCACGCGCACGATGCGCGACTGCTCGGCGAGCGCCTGCAGAATGGATTGACGAATCCACCACACCGCGTACGAGATGAACTTGATGCCCTTCGTCTCGTCGAACTTGTGGGCGGCGCGAATGAGGCCGAGGTTGCCCTCGTTGATCAGATCCGAGAGCGAGACACCCTGGTTCTGATATTTCTTCGCCACCGAGACGACGAATCTGAGATTCGACCGTACGAGCGTGTCGAGAGCGTCCTGGTCGTTCTGTCGGATACGCTTCGCGAGCTCCACTTCCTTCTCGCGAGTGATGAGGGGAAAGACGCTGATGTCCCGCAGGTACTGATCGAGCGATCCTTCGTCGACGGTCGATTTCCGATTCGTCGATGCCTTCATAGCGATAGCGTCATCCTCTCAAAGACCGAGAGTCGTTTTAGTGAACGAGCTCCCCGAAGCGCTTCCACCGTAAATGAGTCAACCAATCCAGCCGATCTCCGGTGTCGGGCGCATAGCTGTAATAGACCACTATCGGCTGGCCCCGCACAAGGGAGTCAGCGACGAAGCCCCAGTACCTCGAATCCGACGAGTTGTCGCGATTATCTCCGAGGACGAAGTAGTCATGAGGAGGGACGACCAGAGGCCCCCAGTTGTTACGGGATGGATGGTAGTTTTCGACCGACGCTCCGCCCGCCAGATACGCTTTTTGCCAGCGGAAATCTTCATCCGACTGGTCCGCTTCTTCCGGGCTTCGCTGAATGTACGGCTCCGGAATTCGCTCGCCGTTTCTGATCAGCGCTCCATCGGTCATTGAGAGGGTATCACCCGGGATACCGACTATGCGCTTGATGTAGTTAAGGCGTGGATCGACGGGGTAAGTGAAGACGATCACGTCACCCCGGCGCGGTGCGTGGAGGGCGGGAAGCTTGCGGCCACTTCCCGGAATTCCCGCCCCGTAAACGAGCTTGTTGATCAGCAGGAAATCGCCCTCGAACAGGGTGTGCTCCATGCTGCCGCTCGCGATCTTGAACGCTTCGACACCAAACGCGCGGATTACCACGAACAGCGCCAGCGACACGACGATGATCTTGGCCCAGTGCAGCAGGAAGGAGAGCTTGCTTGCCTTCCGGCGCCGATTAGCCAGCTGAAGCGCGTGCGCTCGTTTTTGTTCGTATCCGTCCATGGTCCGTCTATAACCGCCTGATTAGTCCGGCGTTCCCAGATATGTGTCGATCTGCGCGCGCTGAAGAGTGCCCGAGAAGTCGGCGTAGCCCACCTTCGTCTCAGAGTAAAACTCGTACACTTCCCAGCCCCCTTCGCGATGACCGTTCCCGGTCTGTTTTACACCGCCGAACGGGAGATGCGCCTCGGCGCCAATGGTCGGCGCATTGACGTACGTGATCCCGTTGTCCAGCTCGTTCAGGGCCCGGAACGCAGTGTTCACGTCCCGGGTGTAGATCGACGACGAGAGCCCGTACTTGACGTCGTTGTTCACCGCGAATGCTTCGTCGGCGTCCTTAACCCGAATCACCGACAGTACCGGGCCAAAGATCTCTTCCTGCTCGAGCCGACTGCCCGCCTTCACGTTCGTGAAGATTGTCGGAGCAAAGAAATTTCCTTTCGACAGCTTCCCCGGTCGTTCACCCCCCGTCACCAGCTTCGCGCCTTCAGACTCGCCGATATCGACGTAGGTCTCGACCTTCCTCACCGCATCTTCATTTATGAGCGGCCCGACATCGGTGCCCTTCTTCCTGCCATCGCCGAGCTTCAGCGCGTTGGCCCGATCCTCGAGCATTCCTACGAACTTGTCGTGAATCTTCTTCTGTAAAATAAGACGACTGGTGGCGGTACAACGTTGCCCGGTGGTACCGAACGCGCCCCACAACGCTCCTTCGAGCGCGAGATCCAGATCGGCGTCGTCCATTACGATCTGAGCGTTCTTGCCACCCATCTCGAGCGACAATCGCTTGTGCAGCCGGCCGCAGGTCTCGCCGACGATGCGTCCAGTCTCGGTCGAGCCGGTAAAGGAGATGAGCGGGATCGCCGGATGTTCGACGATCGCCGATCCAACCTGTTCACCGAAGCCATGGACCAGTTGAATGACTTCCTCTGGGAGCCCCGCCTCGAGGAGAATTTCAACCAGCAGCGTTCCGGTATGGGGGACGTCTTCCGCGGGCTTGAAAATGACCGCGTTCCCACACACGAGGGCGGGAAACATCTTCCAGGTTGGAATCGCCATTGGGAAATTGAACGGGCAGATCAGCCCGGCGATGCCGATCGGCCTGCGATAGCTCATCGCCCATTTGTTGCGCAGCTCGCTCGGAACGGTCTTGCCGAACAACCGACGACCTTCGCTCGCGGCATAATACGCGGTGTCGATTCCCTCCTGAACGTCGCCCCGCGTTTCCGTGAGCGGCTTGCCCATCTCGCGGGTCATCGCGTCGGCGATTTCTTCTTTCCGCTTCGTCATAATGTCGCCGACCGCGCGCAGCACGTCACCGCGTGCCGGCGCCGGGGTGCGGCGCCACCTGGCGAAACCGTGCTTCGCGCTCTCGACGGCCTTGTCCACGTCTCGGCGATCAGAGAGCGGAAACTTGCCGATGACGTCACCACGGTCCGCCGGGTTCCGATTGTCGAAGTATTCGCCCGACTCCGGCGCGACCCACTTCCCGCCGATGTAGTTACTGAACTTTTTCATTTCGTATTTGCTGGTTCGTAGTTGAACAGTCCCCGCTTCCCGCTTCCCGCCTCCCGCTTCCTGCCTTCAGCTATGCTCCCGCGATAGCGAGTAGCGCTCGATTTTTTTGTACAGGTTCGAACGCGGCATCTCCACGGCGCGCGCCGTCTCCGACACGTTCCAGTCGTTCTCGCGCAATTTATTGAGCAGGAACGCGCGCTCCGCGGCGTCCTTGAACTCCTCGAAAGTGCGACACTGGGTGAGCGTCGCGAGCCCCGCATCGTCGAGGGCGCGCTGGCCGGCCAGCCGGTCGATGTCACGCGCGGAGATCTGCTGCTCGGGAGCAAGAATCAACAGCCGCTCGACGGTGTTTCGAAGCTCCCTGACATTGCCCGGCCAGTCGAGCGATTGCAGCCGCTCCAGCGCGTCCGCCGTCAGGGTCCGGGGCGGAATCCCTTCCCGGGCGGAGAGAGTTGCCGCGAAATACTGCGCCAGCAGCGGGATGTCCTCACGCCGCTCGCGAATCGGCGGCACGTGGATCGGTACGACGTTGAGCCGGTAATAAAGGTCCTCGCGGAATTTTCCAGCCGCGATTTCGCTCTCGAGATTCTTGTTGGTCGCCGCAATCACCCGCACGTCGACCGAGATCGGCTTGGAGCTGCCGATGCGCGTGATGACGTTGTCCTGCAGGACTCGCAACACCTTGGCCTGGGCAGCGAGGCTCATGTCGCCGATCTCGTCGAGAAAAAGCGTTCCCTTGTTCGCGCTCTCGAACTTGCCGGCGCGGTCGGAGATCGCTCCCGTGAACGACCCTTTCATGTGCCCGAACAGCTCGCTCTCGATCAGCTCGCCGGGGATTGCGGCGCAGTTCACCTCGACGAATGGCTTGCTGGCGCGCGGCGACATCCGGTGAAGTGCCCGCGCTACGAGCTCCTTGCCGGTGCCATTCTCGCCTGTAATCAGAACGCGCGCGGGAGTCGAAGCGATCTTCTCGATCTTCTCCATCAGCGCGCGCATCACGGGCGTCTTGCCGACGATCTCGAAAGGCGCGTCGATGGACTGCTTGAGCCGCGCGTTCTCCTCCTGGAGATCCATGTGCGACAGGGCGTTGCGCAGCATGACCAGAATTCGATCGGTGTCGAGCGGCTTCTCCAGGATCTCGTAGGCCCCTGCCTGAGTCGCTTCCACGGCGGTGCGAATCGTCGCGTGACCGCTGATCATTACCACCGTGGCGTTGGGATCGAGCTCGCGGATCTTCTTCAGCGCCTCCATCCCGTCCATGCCCGCCATCTTCACGTCGAGGAAAACGAGGTGGGGACGCCACTTCTGGTATTCGGCGATGCCCTCGCTGGCGTTGGCGACGGCGTGAACTTCGTAGCCTTCGTACTCGAGAAGCTGTCCCAGCGCGGCGCGGATTCCCTGCTCATCATCGATGACGAGAATCCGCCGGCTCATCGCACGCTCTTGTAGAGGGTGATTTTTCCGTTGGAGATGCGCACATCCGAAATGTAAGTGGGCATCACCATCGGCAGGCCGTTCTGGGAAATCCCTTCTACCTTCTTGCCGCGATTCATCTGGGTAAGGAGCCGCGGGATCAGCGCGTCCGGGACTTCAACGCGCCCGAGCTTGATCTCCTGCACCAGAAACTCCCCCAGCCCGGGATGCAGCATGTTGATTGTCCCGCCAAACCGCACGCTGTCGCGATCGCCGAGCAGCAAACCGATTGGTCCGAGCGCCTTTGAACCGCCGAAATCCTTGAGATCGACGTCGGAGCGAACGTACAAACGGTCGCCAATGACAGCGGCCTGCGCATTCTGCGCCGACGGCGGCATCTGCTTGGCCACCACGGTGAAGATGTAGGAGGCCGCTTCGGCGGGCGTCAGGTTCGCGAACACCGGACCGGATTGCCGGCCCAGCGACTGTACCGCGACGCGACCCCGCTCAGCGTCAGCGGCGGTGAGCGGCTGCCATCCCGAGGTGTTTGATGTCGCGGTGCCGGCGGTGATAGCGGTGCCGGAGCGGTGATCGACGCGAGCGTACCAATACCAGAC
>DASSNV010000024.1:0-20934 GCA_035701245.1 Gemmatimonadaceae bacterium
GCGAAGAACGCGAGCGCGAGAAGGGGCGCCGCGTGGCCGAGTCGGGCGCGCAGTATGGCGCCGACAATCTTCCGGCGCTGATCGCCGATCTCGAGGCGCAGATGCGTGAAGCAGCGACCAACCTCGACTTCGAGACCGCGGCACAGCTCCGCGACCAGCTCTTCGAGGTGAAGGCAAAGGCAGGCCGCAAGGAGAGCAGAGGGTCGCTGGCGGGTCTGCACGGCCGCTAGATGTCAGCGCACCGGCACGTAGTTCCGCCGCGGGCCGGGAAGGGTCATCTCAAGCTGACCGAAGCGGAGCTCAGTCAATGGGGCGCGGATCTGGGCCGCGCATCGACGCCGCCACTGGTGGTGACGTTGACTGGTGAGCTCGGCGTCGGCAAGACCACCCTCGCGCGCGCAATCTGTCGCGGCTACGGAGTCAGTGAAGAGATCACCAGTCCGACCTACGCGCTGGTGCATGAGTACCGGTCGCCCCGGTCGCCGGTCTACCACATCGATCTTTATCGGCTCGAATCCCCTGAGCAGCTCACCAATCTTGGATGGGACGAGATTGTGTCATCGCACGCGCTGGTGCTGGTGGAGTGGCCGGAGCGGGCGGGCGAGCGGTTGCCCGAGAATCATGTGCCGATCGATCTGGACTACGTGCCCGACGATCCGGGTCGCCGGATTCTGCTGGCGGGATAACTTTGGAGCGTGACTACGCTCCGGGGTTGGACACGTGGGTGATGGCGGCCGTCCTTATACGCTGGTGATCGAAGGCGCGACCTATGAGGGAAGCGTCGCGGTCCTTCGTGGGGCCGAAGTCGTCTGTGAGCGCGGCTTGTCTGGTGAAGACACGGGTGTTGCCCGCGCCGGACGCGGTGAGCGGCTGATGCCGGCGATAGCGGAGTGTTTTGCCGAGGCCGGTTTGAGGGGCGAGGAGATCGGCCGGCTCGTGTGCGGGGCGGGGCCGGGGAGCTTTACGAGTCTCCGGATCGCGGGCTCGGTGGCGAAGGGACTGGCGGTTGGTTACGGTGTTCCGCTTTTCGCGGTGTCATCGCTTCTGCTCGGAGTAAGCGGCGCGAAACCGCCGCTCCCCCCGGGAGAGTATCTATCGGTGCTCGATGCGATGCGGGGTGAATTCTTCGCCAGCCGCATCGTTTATCGACCGGACAGCGGCGAGTATAGCGCCGAGCCGGCGAGGATTCTCTCGAGAGCGGATCTCGACGACTTCCGGGCCAGGGAGAAATCGACCCGCGTCGTCGGACCGGGCCAGGAGATCGACGCTCATCCCCACGCGCGCGGGGTCGCCCGGATCCTCGATCAGGTGATGAAGTCGGAGCCGGTGGATCTGGCCGGGTGGGAACCGGACTACGGTCGGCTCGCTGAAGCGCAGGTCCGCTGGGAGGCCGTGCACGGGCGGCCGCTGACGGCGTGACGGCGCGGCTGAGGCCGGCGACCGACGCAGATATCAGCGCGATCGCCGCGATCGAGCGTACGTCCTTCGCCGACCCCTGGAGTGAAGAGTCTTTTCGGCGAATACTCGGCGGTTCTTCAGCTATCTTTCACGTGGTCGGATATCCGCCGGATTTCGATGTCGCGGGGTATGTGATTGCGTTCAGCGTTGGTGCCGATGCGGAGCTGCTGAACATCGCTGTTCATCCCGCGCATCGCGGGAAGGGGCTGGCGGGCCAGATGCTGGACGCGGTGCTGATCGAGCTCGGAACCCGCGGGGTGCGGAACGCGTTTCTCGAGGTTCGCGAGTCGAATCGCGCGGCGCGGGGGTTGTACGAATCGCGTGGCTTTACCGGGATCGGCAGGCGGCGAAACTACTACCGTCGGCCGGTCGAGGACGCGCTGGTGATGCGGCGGATGCTGGAAGCCGGCGCGGGCGATGAGGAAAGATCGGCGGGGAGTTTTGCTGACCGTTGAAATCGTTGGTTTGCTCGGGCTCTGAGCCCTACCTATACTATTCTGGGCGGGAACCGAACTCTCGCCAGGAGGCACAGTGAGCAGAAGTCTGAATAAAGTGATGCTGATCGGAAATCTGGGCAGCGATCCCGAGGTACGCTCGACGACGGGCGGCAACCGGGTCGCGACTTTCTCGCTCGCGACGAGCCGACAGTGGAATTCGCCGAATGGCGAGAAGCAGGAAAAGACCGAGTGGCACCGGTGCGTGGTGTGGAACACCAAGGGCACCGGCCTCGCCGATGTCGTCGAGAAGTACTGCAAGAAGGGCGACAAGATCTACGTCGAGGGTCGCATCGAGTATCGCCAGTGGCAGGACAAGGAGAACCAGACCCGGTACTCCACCGAGATCAACGTCCGCGAGCTGACGATGCTGGGCGGCGGACGCGGGTCGTCCGGCGATTTCGAAGGCGAGAGCGGTGGTCGGAGCCGGGCTCCGGCAACCGCTGGAGCCAAGACCGGCGCGGCGGGGTCGGGGTCGGGCACGGACTTCGAGGATTTCCCCGGCGCCCTCGAGGAGACCGACGACGATCTGCCTTTCTAACTGCTCCGGGTTATGGATCTTCGGGACGGCCGCGCAAAATCAGCGCGGCCGTTCTGGCATCTGTAGTCCCAAAGGTGGCAGGTGGGAGAGCATGCACAGAGATGCTCAGTGAGCAGTTGTCATACTCGCCTTCTAGCTGCGTCACGCCACTATGGAATGCGCCGGATAAACTGATATCCGCGCCTCTGACCATGTCTCCCACCTGCCACCTTTGGGAGTAGGGGTGCTAGTTAAGAAGGGCGAGACCCCGAATCCGCAGCATGTACCGTGACTTTACGCCGTAACGACCGTCAAATTGTTGACCCGTCCCGTCTGGCGGGTTATGAATCCGTCAAGTCGGGAGTACGTGTGATCGGTAATCTGAAGCAGACATCGTCAGCAGCCGTAACGACATTCGGGCTTCGCGCCGCAACCGTTGGCGCAGCACTGATCTTCTGCAGCGCGACGCGAAGCGCTAGCGCGCAGGTTCCCACCAATCCCGACACGACCCGTCCCGCCCCTCCTGTCGCGGTAGACACGACCAACAACCTGGTCATGACCTCCGACACCACCAAGGAAGTGAAGCACGTGGTGAAGAAGGGCGACACCCTGTGGGACCTCGCGCAGTTCTATCTTAAGAATCCGTTCCGGTGGCCGGAAATCTTCCGACGCAACACCGATGTCGTTAAGGATCCGCACTGGATCTACCCCGGCGAAGTCATCCGCATCTGGGGGACCGAAGTCAAACCGGAGGCGCTTGCGAGCGCGGACAGTGCCGGTGAAGTCGTCTCGCACGTTGTGACTCGTCCTGTGCCTGTGCAGCAGCAGCCGGTGCAGAGCGGCGAGAAGTCGGATCTGACAGTATTCGCGTCTCCGATGAGTCGCGCCGCCGCGGAGCTACAGGCGGACGTCGTCGGGCGGTCGCGTGGTGGCGGGGTGCGTAAGGGAGAAGTCGAAGCGGCGCCGTATGCCGATCGCGATGGCGGCCCACGCGGAGCTGGAAGACTCGCGGCGAGCGTCGATCGCCCGGGTATCAAGACCAGCATCGTTCAGTCGAGATACCAGCTCAACGACAATCTCTACGTCGAGCTGCCGCGCGGAGTCGTGCCGCGGCTTGGCGACACCTACATGTCGTACGTGCTCGGAGAAAGTCTCGGCGACGATTACGGACAGGTCGTCGTTCCGACCGGTCTGCTGCGAATCGAGTCGATCCAGCCCGGACAGCGTCCGATTGCGCGGATCGTCAAACAGTACGGCGAGATCATGCTCGACGAGCGCGTGATTCCCGCGCCCGCTCTGCCGTTCCCGTCGGGCGACATGTCACCGCTTGCCGGCGGAACCCGCGGCAAGGTGATTTACGTGCACGGCGAGCCGGTGCTGCCTTCGATCGGTCACTACGTGATCGTGTCGCTGAACTCGAAGAGCGGCGTCAAGGCAGGTGACGAAGTCACCTTCATCGATAACTCGACTGGTCGTGAAGACGAGAATCCGGCCCCGCCGGTGGTCGCGGCGATCGGTCAGGTGGTGCGGGTGACCCCCTACGCAGCGACGGTCATTCTCACCCGTCAAAACCAGCCGACGATTCGTGACGGCATGCCCGTGCGGCAGACCGCCACCATGCCGGAATAAGCTTTCGGATTCTGGATCTCGGCCGCAAAACCGGCCACTCTAGTCCAAAAGGTGGCAGGTGGTAGAGATGCGCAGAGATGCTCAGGGAAGAGTTGTCATTCTCGCATTCTCGCTGCGTCACGCCACTGTAGAGGGCGCCGGATAAACTGATACCGGTGCTTCTGACCACGTCTCCCACCTGCCGCCTTTGGGTCTAGGGGTGCCTGGTGAGCGGACGGTCTCCGACCGCCGAGCCGCCCCGCCCCATTAAATTAGGGCGATCGATGATAGCGATCGCCCATTTTGTTGCCGTCACCTTCTATGTCGGCGCTGCGGCTATTGCGGCACTGCCATTTGCGCGGCGCCTCAGAGCGCCCGTCGCAGCGGTGGTCATCGCGCTCTTGCTCGGCATTGGCGCGCACGCGACGGCACTGGCGGGTCTCACCCGGCAGTCCGGAGCGGCGTCCCTGACCGGACTCGGTCCCGCGCTATCCTTTGCGGGATTGGTTCTGGCGATCTCTCTCGTCATCGTGGAGAGCGTCGCGCGTGAGGTGAGTCTGACCCTCGTTGCAGCGCCGGTCGCCGCCGTCGTCACGGTGGCGGGAAACCTTGCCGGCATGCGCCCATTTCTGGAGCCGCAGGGCGCGCGCGCGGTGTGGCTGACAATGCACATAGTGCTGAGCTTCATCGGGATCGCCGCGTACGCGACTGCCGCCGCCGCAGGCACGATGTACCTCGTCGCGCGGCGGGAGCTCAAGTCGGCGCGGTTCGGGGCGGTGTTCAGGTTCTTCCCGCCACTCGAAACCCTCGACAGGGTGAATCATGTGTCGTCGATCGCGGGGTTCCTGGGCCTCACGCTTGGGCTCGCGCTCGCCGGCGCCTACTCCTTCGAGTATCGCGCTCTTGTAGTTCCGCAGCTTATCTGGGGAGTCGCTGCGTGGGCGGGCGTCAGCGCGCTCGCCCTCGGTCGCGTGCGCCATGGCTGGCAGGCGCGACGCGCGGCGCTGATGTCGGCGGTCACCTTCGCGAGCGTAGTCGCGCTCTATGTTGTCTTCCGGATGGCATCGCTCAATCGGGGCCAATTCCTGTGAGCGATTTTCCAGTCGCCTTGCACGGAGAACGCATCACCGCGGTGGTGTTCGGTGGCGGATCGGTCGGTACCAGAAAAGCGCTGGCGTTCGCCGATGCCGGTGCGCGAGTCATCGTGATCGCCCCCGACGCCACGGCCGAGCTCGATGCGGCGCACAAGGCGCGAAGGATCGAGCTCGTTCGGGAGGAATATCAGGCGAAGCAGCTGGAGGGGGCGACGCTGGTGGTTGCCGCGACCGACTCGCGCGAGGTCAACGCCCGCATCGCGGTCGATGCCAACGCTCGCGGTAAGCTCGTCAACGTCAGCGATTATCCGGACGAAGGAAATTTCCACACCATGGCGCTGCATCGCTCCGGCGACATCACCATCGCTGTTTCCTCAGGTGGAGTGCCCGGCGCGGCGGCGAGGATTCGCGATGCGATAGCAGGCCGGTTCGACACCCGCTACGAGCGGGCGGTTTCGGCTTTGCGTGGACTGCGCTCCAGGCTGATCGCGTCGGGCGACGATCGCTGGCGTGACGCTGCGCCGAATCTCGTCGGAGACGATTTCTGTGCATCGGTCGAGGACGGCACTTTCACCGAGAGAATGGAATCGTGGCGCTGATCGTCGCTGGAGTGAGTCATGTGACGGCGCCGATCGACGTGCGCGAGCGGCTCGCGTTGCGTCCGCAGGAAGCGCTGCGCGAGCTGGCGCGGCTGCGCGACCTCGGACTGCTGAGGGAAGGAGTCGTCCTTTCGACCTGCAATCGCACCGAGGTCTACGCCGTCGAAGACGGCGGCGATCTGCTTCCCGAGATCACCGCGCTGCTCTCGAATCGGCTGGGAAGCGATGCATCGGAGTTCGTTTACTTGCGGCGCGATCGCGAAGCCGCGGCCCATCTCTTCGCCGTGACTGCCGGATTGCATTCGATGATCCTCGGTGAGGCGCAAATTCAGGGTCAGGTGAAGGATGCGTGGGAGCAGTGCAGATCGGAGTCGGGTCCGGTGCTCAACAGAATGTTCCAGACTGCTCTGCTTGCCGCATCTCGCGCGCGTGAAGAGACGGGTATCGGCCGCGGCGCGGCGTCGGTGAGCTCTGCCGCAGTCCAGCTCGCCAAGAAGATCTTCGGCAATCTCGGAGCACGCAGCGCGATGGTCCTCGGCGCCGGCGATGTTGCGGAGCTAGCGCTCGAGTGTCTGCAGAAAGAGGGTGTGCGTGTCGCGATCGTCGCGAACCGCACTCATGAGCGCGCGCAGGCGCTGGCCGAGCGGCACGCAGCCGTGGCGATGCACTACGATCAGTGCTGGGAATCGCTGCGCGACGTCGATGTCCTCATTTGCTCAACGGCATCGCCGGTGCCCGTCGTTACGGTGCCTCGGGTACGGAGCTCGATCGAGGCGCGGGGCGATCGTCCGCTCTGCATCCTCGATATCGCGCTGCCGCGTGACGTCGAGACAGCCGTCGGCGAGCTTGACAACGTTTTTCTCTACGACCTCGACGATTTGCGCGCCGCGGCGGCGGCCAATCTGGAGCAGCGCGCCGAAGACATTCCCGCCGCTCAGGCGATCGTTGCAGCGGAGAGTCAGAAGTTCTGGGATTGGGTAGCGGGGTTGGCTGCGGTGCCCGTAGTTCGTGAATTCCGTGAAGAGATGGACAGGCTGCGTAGTACGGAGCTTGCTGCAGCATTGCGGCGGCTCGGCGCACTTACGCCCGAGCAGGCAGAGACAGTCGAAAATTTCTCAAAGTCCCTGATGAATAAATTCCTTCATGAGCCGAGTGTGCGACTCAAGGCCGCTGCCGCGAACGGGCGCGGGCTTGGCGTCGTCGATGCGGCCCGCTACCTGTTCGCGCTCGAGAAGGGCGCGGCCGCCGATCAACGCGCGGTGAAGACTGAGCATCCGACAGCCGGAGATCCAACGGACATTGCCTAAAGCACTCGTTACTGGCGGGGCAGGGTTCATCGGCTCGCACGTGGCCGACCTCTTTCTCGCCAAAGGGTTCGACGTAACCATCGCCGACGATCTCTCGAGCGGGAAGCGCGAGAATCTGCCGGCGGCAGCGCGGTTCGTAGAGGTCGGCGTCAATTCGGCGGAGTTCGCTGCGCTGGTTGGCGATGGAAAGTTCGACGTGATCGCGCATCTCGCTGCGCAGATCGACGTCCGGCACAGCGTCGCCGATCCGATCAACGACGCGACCATCAACATCATTGGCACCCTCAATCTCATGGAAGCGCTGCGGAGCTCGAAGTCCAACGCCCGGGTCGTCTTCACTTCCACGGGTGGCGCGCTGTACGGTGAGTTCACCACCCCGCCAAACGTCGAGGACTTTCCCAAGGACCCCGAATCTCCATACGCGATATCCAAGCTGAGTACGGAGTACTACCTCGCTTATTACGGTCGCGTTCACGACAAGGACACGGTAGCTGTGCGCTTCGGGAACGTTTACGGGCCCCGCCAGGATCCGCACGGTGAGGCAGGTGTCGTCGCAATCTTCTGCGGCCGCATTCTCAACGACAAACCGCTCACGATTTTCGGCGATGGCGAGCAGACCCGCGATTACGTCTACGTCGGTGATGTCGCGCGGGCTGTGTGGCTTGCCGCAACGAAGCCTTTGCCCGCGCGCGGCAAGGTCGATGCGCGCGCCTTCAACATCGGAACCGGGAAGGGCACTTCGGTGCTCGACGTCGCGCGTCTGTTGCAGGAGGCGGCGCAGAGCAACGTACCCGTCGAGTTTGCACCGCACCGCCCGGGTGAGCAGCAGGAGTCGTTCGTCGAGGTCAGCAAGGCGCGCGACGTTCTTGGCTGGACTCCCGAGGTGTCGCTCAAGGAGGGCCTGAAGCAGACCTATTCATGGTTTGCGCGGCAGATGACCGGAGCGGCACGTTGACGCGGAGGCAAAGTTGACTGCGTTCGCGCTGCTTCAGGCCGTGCAGGGGATTCCGCGCTCGCCGATGGAGCTGGTGACCCAGGCAACCGGCGCGACCAAGATCGTGCTGTTCATTCTGGTGATTCTCTCGCTCATCAGCTGGGGCATCATTTTCCTGAAGTGGTACGACCTGCGTCGTGCCGCGTCGATTACGCATTCCTTTGCCCACGAGTTCGCGGGCGCGAACAGCGTGCAGAGCGCGGCGAGCATGGCGAGCCGCAGCAACGGGCCGCCGGCGAGAATCATGGAGCGCGCAATGCGCTTCATCGAGGAGACGACACCCGCGCTCCACGGCACCGCCGACCGCTCGGCGCGCTTCAGCAGCGCGCAGGTCGAAGCGCTCCAGCTCGTGCTTGACGCCGAGACGACTTCGGAGCGCGACAGACTCGGCAAATGGGTGCCATCGCTGGCGACGATCGGCTCCGTCAGCCCGTTGATCGGGCTGCTCGGCACCGTGCTCGGCGTCATCGACGCGTTCGTCGGAATCGCTTCGAAGGGCTCCGGTAACATTGGCGCAGTGGCGCCCGGCGTCGCCGAAGCGCTGATTGCGACTGCAGCGGCGCTCAGCGTCGCCATTCCGGCCGTATTCGCGTACAACATTTTCGCGGCGCGCCTCAACAAGATCGAGGGTGAGCTCGAGAGCTTTGGCTCGGAGCTCATCGCACTGATGGTCCGAGAGGGGATGATCTAGTGGCGCGGCGTGGACGCGGTCGCGGCCGACTGACGCTCAACGCCGAGATCAACGTCGTCAGCCTCATCGACGTGATGATGCTGTTGATGATCATCTTCATGATCACCGCGCCGATGATGCAGGGCGGTGTGGACATCTCGCTGCCGAAGGCGCAGGCGCGCCCGCTGGAGTCGAAGAGCGGGCTGACGGTGACCATCAACCGCAGCGGAACGATTTTCGTCGACGATGCGCGGCTCACCTACAATCAGTTCGCGGCGAGCTTCAAGGCGCTCGCGCAGCGGCGGGGAAGCGGCGGTGTCTATCTGCGCGCCGACGACGGCGTGCCGTACGGGTCGGTGGTGCGGGTCCTGGCGATCATGCGAGCGAGCGGCGTCGGAGACATAGGCCTGGTGGCCGAGCCACCCGAGGCGAGATGATCGCCCGGCGGGAGACGGCGGGGGGACCGCGACTCGTCACTCCGTTCACGCTCTCGGTGTTGCTGCATGCGGCGATCGCGGTTTTGCTGTTCAACACCCTCAGAGAGCGCAAGCAGGTAGCATTGCCGCCGATGTACAAGGTCAACATCGTGGCCGCGCCGCCCGGCGAGCGCGCGATCGGCGAGGTGAAGACTCAGCCCGCGGCGGCGACTACACCTGTTACGCAGCCGACTGCTTCCCCGTCAACCGTCAAGGAAATGCCGCTTCCGAAGCCCCGACCCGCGGCCAAGCCTCCCGCGCGGGTGACGCCGTCGGAGGGTAAGGTTGCGCCGGCGCCCAAGGCGAGCGCTCCAAAGGCGACCAGCGTTCCGGCGAAGCCGACGACGGCGGCCCCCAAGGCCGGCGGCGGCCCCACCGGCGGGAAGGGCACCGACGTCGCGACCGTACGCAGTGACGGGATCGAGTTTCCGTTTCCAGGGTATCTCAACAACATCGTTCGGCAGATTGCACTCAACTTCAATCCCCGGAACGCGTCCGCGCGGCTCAAGGCGGAGGTTCGGTTCCTGATTCATCGCGATGGCTCAGTGTCTGATCTCACGTTCGTCAGGAAGTCTGGCAATTTCTCCTTCGATCTCGAGGCACAAGGTGCCGTCGAAGCGGCATCGAGCGCGGGCGCGTTCGGCCCGCTGCCGGCCGGCTTCGCCGACGACGTGCTGCCCGTCGTGTTCAGCTTCGATCCGGAGTTCCTGAAGTGAGTCGGTGGCGGGGACTGGCTGGGTTGACGCTGCTCGCGTGCGTCGTTGGAGCTTCACGCGAGGCGCTCGCCCAGGATACTACGACGGTGCCGGGTGTGAGATTGGGTCTCAATTACGACCCGGGCACCAAGCCGGGCGTGATCGTTCTGCCGGTCGCCACCAACTACGGCGACGACTCGCTGCAACTCATCGTGCAGCGCGATCTCGATTACAGCGATCGCATGAACGTGATCGCGCTGGATGACGCGACGCTCAGCGGTCTCGTCCCTCCGGCAGGTGAGAAGATCAACTTCCCGCTGGTCGCGAAGTTCGGCGCCGCGCTGCTCGTTCGAATGACGCGCACGACGACCGGAATTCACGTCGCTGCATACGACGTGTCGCGCGGGCAGCTGTTGCAGTCGGAGCATTTTCTGTTCGACCGGCGCGACCGTGACTGGCGCTTTGTCGTGCACGGCATCTCCGACCAGATCGAGCAATGGGTTTTTGGAAAGCGCGGCATCGCGCAGACGCGCATCGCTTACGTCGCGAACGGCGAGCTCAAGATCGTCGACAGCGATGGCGCGGCGACGCGAGCGATCACGACGGGTCGCGGAGCGCTGTCGCCGGCGTGGTCGCCGGACGGCGAGTCCGTGGTGTTCACCGTGCTCGGGAACACGGGGACCCAGGTGCAGGAGCTGGATGTACGGACGGGCTTCACGCGACGAGTCAGCCAGATTCGCGCGGGTCTCAACATCACGCCGGTCTATCAGCCAAACGGTAACGCAATTCTTTACGCGCAGGGAACCGGAAGCGCGGGGACCGATCTCGTTCTCGCAGGTCTGGACTCGGGCAAGCCCAAAAAACTCACCATCGGCAAAGGCACCGACAACACTTCGCCATCCTACAGTCCGGATGGGCGGCAGATTGCGTTCATCTCGGGCAAGTCCGGCTCGCCCCAGGTGTATATTATGGATGCGGACGGGTCCAACGTTCAGCTGCTCACGGCGTACACGCCTGGAGTGCGCAGCTATCGTGCAAGCCCGGACTGGTCACCTGACGGTCGCGCGATCGCGTACGAGCAGCAGAACGGCAATTTCCAGATCTGGATGATCGATTTGCGCGACCGTGTTCCGAAGCAGCTCACCAGCGAGGGTGAGAACGAGGACCCTTCGTGGGCGCCCGACGGGCGGCACCTCGTGTTCACCTCGTCGCGGAGCGGCGAAAAGCAGCTGTGGATCATGGACACCGAGTCTGGCCGCGCGCGGCAGCTCACCCACACCAAGGGAGCGAGGTTGGCGGCGTGGTCGCCGATTCTCGCCAATCCTGAAGTAGGATCATACTCCCAATGACCAAACCTTCCCGATACACGTTCGCGCTGCTGCCGCTCCTGCTGGGCGGCTGCTTCTTCGCGACCAAATCAGACTTCGACAAGCTCCAGGCCGACATGATCGGCACCCGCGCCGGCGCCAACGCGGCCGATTCGGTGCAGCGCGCGTATCTGATCGACCTGTCGCGCAACATGCGGTCGCTCAACGACTCGATCAGCGCGCTCAGCAAGCGCATCAACACGATGAAGACAGCGAGCGATGCGGACCTCGCCGCGATCCGAGAGGACATCTCCCAGCTCCAGGATCTGAGCGGCCAGAGCCAGCGGCAGCTGCGCGACATGCGCGCGGCAGTAGAGCAGAGAACGCAGCCCGATGCCGGCGTCGCGCCAGACAGCAACAATGCAGCGAACGAGGCGCCTGTCGGTGGCGGGCCCGGGCCAGCGCAGCTGCTCCAGGCAGGCCGCGATCAGCTGCTCAAGGGTGGCAACGTTGCCGCGCGGGCCGCATTCGCGGAGCTGATCTCGACGTATCCGCGATCCGATCTGGTGCCCGAGGCGATGTTCTACACCGCGCAGGCGTACGCCGCCGAGCGCAACGCTGACGCCGCGGACAAGGAGTACGCGTCGCTGATCACGAAATACCCGAATTCCCCACGCGTTCCGACGGCGATGTACAAGCGCGCGCTGCAGATGCAGGCGACGAAGAAGACCGCCGACGCCAAGCGGCTATTCCAGGAAATCATCAAGCGGTTCCCGCGCTCCGACGAGGCAGCTCTCGCCGACGAGCGTCTTCAGTCGATCAAGTAAGCGCTGGGAGGTCGTGGCATGAGCGCAGCTCCAGACCACGAGATGCCATTTCTGGATCATCTGGAGGAGCTGCGCAGGCGGCTCTTCTGGATTGCCGGCGCGGTTCTGATCGGCATCGTGCTCGGCTTCGCGCTGCTGTCGCATCTCGACATCATCAGACTCCTCGAGCGGCCGATCCTGCCGCTGTTGCACGGGCAGAAGCTGATCTACACCCACCCCGGCACGTCCTTCCACATTCTCCTGAACGCGTCGCTGGTGCTGGGGCTCATTCTCGCCTCGCCGGTGATCGTGGGGCAGATCTGGGGATTTCTGGCGCCGGCACTCTACGCGCACGAGAAGAAGGTTGTCGTGCCGGTGCTCGTGGCGATGGTGGTGCTGTTTCTGGCGGGCGTCGCGCTCAGCTACTTCGTGGTGCTTCCGCTGACGCTGCGCTTTCTGATGAGCATCGAATCGACCGCGCTGACGCCGCTGATCTCGGCGACGGAGTACTTCGACTTCGCCATCAGCATGTGCCTTGCGTTCGGGCTGGTGTTCGAGGTGCCGATCGCGATCCTTGCGCTGACCGCGCTGGGCATCATCACGCCGCAGTTTCTGTCCCGCTATCGCAGGCACGCAATCGTAGTGTGCATCGTCGCGGCGGCGTTCATAACACCGGGTGCTGATCCTTATTCGCTGTTCGCGCTGTCAGTTCCGCTCTACGTGCTGTACGAGCTGAGCGTGTTCGTCGCGGCTTTTGCCTATCGCAAGCGGCAGAAGCGCGAGGCAGCACGGGACGACGAGGATTCACCGGCCCACGACGGAGCGAGGGCCCCGGCGTGATACGGCTCGCGCTATGCGCAGTCCTCACTCTCGGCGTGGCGAGTGTGATGCAGGCCCAGGTCCGACGGGCGCCGCCGATAGTGCGCCGCGATACACTGGTTCAAAAGCGCGACACTACTGCCGCCGGCCGTGACACCACTCGCGCCGGCGCGGCCTCAAAGGATACCACTGCGGCTCCGCGCCAGCTGATCGAGTGGGCCGAAGCCGACTCGGTGATGCAGGCGCTCATGAAGCGCGAAGGTTATACCGCGACCCGTTATCAGGGCGACACCGCGATATTCGACGCCAGGACGCACAACCTCGAGCTCAAAGGCGTTAAGTCGGGAGTCAATCGCGAGCAGACAGTGCTCGTCGGAAAAACCATCACCTACAGCGATTCGACCAAGATCATCATCGCGCGAGGCGACACGGTGATCCTCCGCGATCCGGAACAGCAGGCTGCCGATGTGATCGCGCGCGGGCAGATGGTGTACAGCGTTGCGCTGCGAAGAGGCTGCGTCACCAATATCAGCACGTCGGTCGAATCGGGCGAAAAATGGTTTGTCGAAGGCGCGAATGCGTGCTTCGTGAGCCAGCCGGTATTCGTGCCGGATACGAGTCGCGGTCGCGAGACCGCCTTCTACGCGCGGAACGCATCTCTCACGAGCTGCGACGACTCCATTCCCGATTATCACTTCCAGGCCAAGCAGATAAAGATGGTCTCGAAGAACATCATGGTGGCGCGGCCGGCGGTGCTGTACATCGGAGACGTTCCGATCCTCTGGCTGCCGTTCATCTTCCAGGACATGCGGTCGGGGCGGAGGAGTGGGATACTTACGCCGCGATTCGGTGTCACGGAGCTCTTTCGCAACAGTCCGACGTATCGCCGCGAGGTCGACAATCTCGGCTATTACTTCGCCCTCAGCGACTATATGGATGCGCAGATTGCGATGGACTGGCGGAGCGGCAGTCGACCAACGGAAGGCGATCCCGGCTGGGTCCGATTCAACGGAGAGCTGCAGTACCGCTGGCTGGATCGGTTCATGACGGGACGAGTCGGTCTCTTCCACCACTCCCAGCGCGATGGCACCACCAATACCGGATTGAGCTGGTACCACAGCCAGGATTTCTCGCAGGACACCCATCTTCACACCAACATCAACTACGTCACCAATACGTCGATCCAGCGGACGACGACCTTCAATCCGATGCAGGTCCTGGCGTCGATCTCCTCGAACATCGACTACGCGACGAAGATCGGGCCCGCGTCGCTGGACATTGGTGGCCAGAACACCCAGCACCCCGGCCGCAAGACCGTCGATCGGACCTTCCCGGTCTTCAGCATCACGTCGCCGACGATTGCGGTGACGTCCTGGCTGGATTGGACGCCGACCTTCAACTACACCACCAGCCAACAGCTGAACAGCGATCAGGCCGGAGATTTCACGTATCGCTTTTTCACCAATGCGCGGGGCGAGCCGGATTCTGTGGCGCTGAAGCGAAACGCAAGGCAGACGTCGTCGAGCTTCAATACTCCGATTCGAATTGGCGGCTTCACCTGGAGCAATAGCTTCAAGATGACCGACAACGAGATCGACGCGCCGCAGAACTTCATCGTGCGCGATCCAAACGACTCGTCGAAGCGCACCAACCGAATCTTCGCCAAAACCTTCGATACCGACGTCGATTGGCAGACGTCGTTCACTTTGCCGAGCATCGGGCACAACTCGCTCAACCTGGTGCCGAGCTTTTCGATCGTGAACGTCGACGGCAGTCACGGATTCTGGGTGCGGTCCCACCTGAATGGCGGGCGGTTCGTCACCCAGTCCAAGCGGATCTCCACGGGGCTGTCTGCGTCGCCGACGTTGTTCGGGCTGTTTCCGGGCTTCGGTCCCGTGACGCGGTTCAGGCATTCGATCACCCCGCAGCTCACTTGGACCTACGCCCCGAGCGGAAAGCTCAGCGATGAGTTCCTGCAGGCGACCAATCGCAGCCGCCAGAGCTACCTCGGTACACTGGCGCAGAACAGCCTCACTCTAACGGTTTCGCAGGTCCTCGAGGCGAAGCTCCGCAGCAGCGATACGAGCAGCACCGCCGAGCCGAAAAAAGTCAGAGTGCTCTCCACCGACTTCTCGGCCTTGTCGTGGGATTTCGAGAGAGCGCGAAAGACCCACCGGTCCGGGTTCAACTCATCGAACTTCTCCGCCAACTTCACGTCCGATCTGATTCCCGGATTCCGCAGCGGCATCCAGTGGTCGTTGTATCAGGGCGACATTCTGAGTGACTCCGCGGTCTTCAAGCCGTTCAGAACCGGCATCAACGCCTCTCTCACCCTCAATAGCCAGTCGGGGATCTTCGGCGTCTTCAATCGACTTTTTGGTCGCGCGGCTCCGCCGGCCCACCCGCAGGTCGAGAGCGTCGAGCCGAGTCCTGACGATGCCCTCGCCAGCCGTGTTGCGGCGACGCCGATCGCTGGTGTCACCTCGCGGAACCGGCAATTCTCGATGCCGGCGACCCAGGGATGGAGCACGACGCTCACTTATTCCTCGTCGAGGCAGCGGCCGCCGACGGGCAGCGGCAACATCATCGACGAGAACTTCTTCGCCACTCAGTGCGCGGCTGCAATCGCCAATCCGATTCTCTACCAGCAGTGCATCGACCTCGCGCGGACCAACCTCGCCAATACCAAATCACCGCTGCAAAGCGGAATTGGTGGCGGCACATTCATTCGGACGCCTCCCCAGGACAACCTGCAGGCGTCGACGAGCTTCCACCTCACTCCCAAATGGAGTGGAACGTGGAACACGAATTACGATTTCACGGCCAGGAAGTTCGGCATGCACACCGTCACTCTGCAGCGCGAGCTTCATGACTGGCGCGCGATCTTCGGCTTCACCCAGGCGCCGAACGGCAACTTCGCGTTCACCTTCTTCATTGCCCTCAACGCGGAGCCCGATCTAAAATTCAACTATGACAAGCAGACCTACCGTCCAGTAGCCCGCTGACGTTGACGTCCGCTCCTACGCGTCGGCTCAACATCACTAACGGCGACAGCGCCGCCGGCACCCTGAGCGATGCCGGCATCGCGGGGAAGATCATCTCCTGGCGGGACGTGCTGCACGAGGGCCCCGTGGATTCGTCTCTGTCGCTGGAGGATCTGAGCACCCGGCGCGCGCGCTTCATCGCCGCGCAGGGGTGGGATGATTTCGCGCACGTCAGCGGAAACTTCGCCGAGCGCGATCACGCCATCCGCCACCTCGATTACTTCGACGAGGTGGTGCTGTGGTTCGAGGATGACCTGTACGATCAGCTGCAGCTTATCCAGCTGCTCGACTTCTTCGCCGCGACGCCGCGGAAGAAGGTGTCGCTGGTTGTCGTCGACGGGTACATCCCGCCGCTTTCCGCCAGGCAGATCGCGTTCCTCGACGCCGAGCGGCCCGGCGTCACGAAGGAACAGCTCGAGCTGGCCGTCAAAGCGTGGCGGGCTTTTGGCTCACCCGACCCGTCCGCAGTGACGGACCTGCTCGACGAATCGACGGCTCCTCTGCCTTACCTAGCGCGCGCACTCACCCGGCAGCTCGAAGAGTTCCCGTCGACCGACAACGGTCTATCGCGCTCCGAGCGTGAAGCGCTCACTGCAATCGAGGCCGGTCATTCGAGTCCAGTGCGGGCGTTCCTCGAGGTCGCGCGTCTGCAGGAGAGCATTTTCCTCGGCGACATCGTCTTCTACTCCTACCTGCAACGGCTGAGCGGGAAGAAAAACGCGCTCGTCACCTGGAGCGATGGCAGGCCGGTGGTCGCCCCGGATTCAAGCCGCGCTCGCGAATTCGTCGACGGTGAGCTGACGGTCACGCCGTTGGGTCGCGAGGTTCTGGCGGGCAAGCGGGACTGGCAGACCATCAACACCAGGACCCGCTGGCTCGGCGGGGTAGAGATCGCACCCGGCGCCGCCGGCTGGCGTTGGGATCGGGATCGGCGTCAGCTGGTGCGGGTCTCTCACCCCACGACGGCCGCACGCGCGAAGCCCACGCGTGCCAAATCGTCTGGCGCGAAGTCCGCCCGGAAAACTTCACGCGCGGCAAACCCCGCCAAGCCGGCGAAGCGCGCCAAAAAGAAATGACAGAGACGATTCTCATCGACGGTGATTCTCTGACGGTCGATGAAGCATACGCAGTCGCCGTCGAGCGCCTCCGCGTCAAGCTGGATCCAAAAGCGCGCGAGCGAATGCTGCGCACCCACGCCGTCGTCGACGACATCGTGGCACGCAATGCCGTTGTCTACGGAGTCACCACTGGCTTCGGCAAGCTGTCCGAGGTCGCGATACCTCACGACAAGCTCGCCCAGCTGCAGGTGAACCTGGTGCGAAGCCACGCGTCGGGTGTCGGTGACAGGCTGCCCGAGCGTGAAGTGCGCGCGATGATGCTTCTACGCGCGAATGTCATCGCAAAGGGTTACTCGGGCGCGCGGCCCGAGCTGGTCGATCTGATTCTGCGGATGCTCAACGCCGACGTGTACCCGCCGATCCCCGAGCAGGGAAGCGTCGGCGCCAGCGGCGACCTCGCGCCACTCGCTCACCTCGGTCTTGCGCTCATCGGCGAAGGCACTCTGATCAAAGGCGATCGCGAAGCGCCGGCGGCGGCAATGCTGAAGGAGATTGGAGCCGCACCGCTGGTGCTCGGGCCAAAGGAAGGCATCACTCTCATCAACGGCACGCAGACCCACACCGCGGTCGCCCTCATCGCGCTGGTCCACGCTCGCGCGCTCTGGCGCACCGCGCACGTCGCCGGCGCGATGTCACTCGAGGCGCTGCTCGGCACGCCGGTCGCCTTCGATGCCCGCATCCACGAAGCCCGAGGGCAGAAGGGTCAGATGCGATCCGCGGCGTTGCTGCGCGATCTTCTCGCCGACAGCGAGGTCCGTGAGTCGCACCGAGTCGGCGATCCGCGAGTTCAGGACCCGTACGCGTTGCGCTGCATGCCGCAGGTCCACGGCCCGGTGCTTGACGCGCTCGACTTCATCGACGATGCCGTCTCGCGCGAGCTCAACGCCGCCACCGACAACCCTCTGGTCTTCGAGAACGGCGAAACCCTGAGTGGCGGAAACTTTCACGGCCTCACCGTCGCGATGGCGCTCGATTTCCTTGCCATCGTGCTCACCAATCTCGCGACGATGGCGGAGAGACGCATCGATCGGCTGGTGCACCCCGATCTCAATCAGGGGCTTCCCGCCTTTCTTACGCCCGACGCAGGCGTTAACTCTGGATTCATGATGGCCCAGGTCACCGCCGCCGCACTGGCGAGCGAGTGCAAGGTGCTTTCACATCCAGCGAGCGTCGACACCATTCCCACCGACGGCAGCAAGGAAGATGTCGTGCCGATGGCGATGGGCGCGGCATGGAAGGCGCGCCGCGTTCTGCGCAATCTCGAAAACATTCTCGCGATCGAGCTGATGTGCGGAGCGCAGGGAATTGACTTCCGCGCGCCCCTGCGCCCGGGACGCGGAGTGCGCACCGCGCACGAGCGGGTGCGTGACATTGTTCCGCGACTGGAGGCCGATCGCGTGTTGAGCACCGACATCGCCGCGCTGATGCGCGCGGTGTCGGAGCTGCGCTTCGCGGACATCGGTGCCGTGACATGACAGACCTGAGAGTACCGTTCGATCCCAAGGCATTCGACGTATCGCATCGCGAGCACGCGAACATCCATGCGCCGCGTGGCACCCAAATCTCCTGCAAGGGATGGCAGCAGGAAGCCGCGCTCCGGATGCTGATGAACAACCTGGATCCCGAAGTCGCCGAGCGTCCCGACGATCTGGTGGTTTACGGCGGAACGGGGAAGGCCGCCCGCAACTGGGAGTGCTTCGACGCGATCGTGCGCGAGCTCACCAACCTCGGCGGCGATGAAACGCTGCTCGTGCAGAGCGGAAAGCCGGTCGGTGTGTTTCGCACCCACCCCGGCGCGCCGAGGGTGCTGATCGCGAACAGCAATCTCGTTGGTCGCTGGGCGACGTGGGACGTCTTCCGCGATCTCGAGCGCAAAGGCCTGATGATGTACGGCCAGATGACCGCGGGATCGTGGATCTACATCGGCTCGCAGGGAATCGTCCAGGGGACTTACGAGACCCTCGGCTCCGTCGCGCGCAAGCATTTCGGTGGCAGTCTGCGCGGGCGATTTGTTCTCACCGCGGGGCTTGGTGGAATGGGCGGCGCGCAGCCGCTCGCTGCGACGATGCAGGGCGCCGCCGCGCTGGTCGTGGAAGTCGATGAATCGAGGATCGAGAAGCGGCTGCTGACGAAGTATCTCGATCGGGAGGCGCGCAACCTCGACGAGGCTCTCGACCTGATCTCGTCGGCAACGCGCAGCGGCGAGGCAGTCTCCGTCGGCTTGCCAGGCAACGCCGCGGAAGTGCTGCCGGAGATAGCGCGGCGCGGTATCACGCCCGATGTCGTGACGGATCAGACCAGCGCCCACGACATGCTGAATGGATACGTGCCAGCTGGAATGTCGCTCGACGAAGCGCTCGCATTGCGCGCCGAAGATCCTGAAGAGTACGTGCGACGCTCGACAGCGTCCGCCGTGCAGCACGTCGCCGCCATGCTCGAGATGCAGAAGCGCGGGGCAATTACCTTCGACTACGGCAACAATATCCGCACGGTTGCGTTCGACGCCGGACTCGCAACAGCGTTTGACATTCCGGGATTCGTGCCCGAATACATCAGGCCGCTGTTCTGCGAGGGCAAGGGACCGTTCCGCTGGGTCGCGCTGTCGGGTGATCCCAAGGACATCAGGCGCACCGACGATCTCGCGCTCGAGCTGTTCCCCCAGGATGAGCATCTTCACCGCTGGATCTCGCTCGCACAGAAGAAAATCACGTTCCAGGGACTGCCGGCCAGAATCTGCTGGCTCGGACAATCCGATCGGGCGAAGTTCGGTGTGGCAATCAACGATCTCGTCGCGAGCGGAGAGATCTCGGCGCCGATCGCCATCGGTCGCGATCATCTGGACACCGGCAGCGTCGCGTCGCCATTTCGCGAGACCGAGGGAATGCGCGACGGATCAGACGCCGTCGCCGACTGGCCGCTGCTCAACGCGATGCTCAACGTCGCGAGCGGCGCGTCGTGGGTGTCGTTTCATCACGGTGGTGGCGTGGGTATCGGGAACTCGCTGCACGCCGGCCAGGTGATTGTCGCCGACGGCACGCCGGGGATGCGGGTGCGGCTCGAGCGGGTGCTCACCAACGATCCCGGCACCGGCGTCGCCAGACACGCGGACGCCGGCTACCAGGAAGCCAGGGACACCGCGAAAAAGCACGGGCTGCATCTTCCGATGATCGGCTGATATGCTCACGCGCGAGTTCAAGCCGTGGCACGTTCCGCTGTTTCTCGTGAAGTATGCCTGGCTCACGGCGAAGAAGCGTCCGGTTCTGGTGCACTTCGAGGTGACCATGCGCTGCAACGCGCGCTGCGGCTTCTGTGACTACTGGAAGACCGATGCCTCGGCGAAGGAGACAGAGCTCAAGTCGTTCGCGGACGCCGCGCGCTTCTTCAATCCGATGGTGATCACTTTCACTGGTGGCGAGCCGACATTGAGGCGCGACCTCGAGGACATCGTTAGCGCGGTCAACGGCGCGGTGACACTCAAGTACGTGACGCTGATAACCCACGGCGGGATGCTTTCCGCCGAGCGTGCGCGGTCACTCTGGAAAGCGGGGATCAATCAGTTCAACATCTCGCTCGACTACCTGGATGATCGGCACGACGCCGCGCGCGGAATTCCCGGGTTGAGTGGTCGGATCATGACCGCCGTTCCGAAGATGCGGGAGATGGGGATCAGCGGCATCCGATTCAACACGGTCATCAAGCACGACAACCTCGATCAGCTGCTGCCGATCGTGCGTCGCGCCCGCGAGCTGGGTTGCGGAGTCAATTTCAGCTGCTACACCGACGCCAAGAACGGCAATGCGCAGGGGCTGATTCGCGACGAGCAAACCGGCGAAGTCGAGGACGTCATCACCCAGCTTCTCGACTACAAGCGCCGGAACCGCGGTGTGATCACGAACTCGGACTATTACCTCGAGCAGCTGCCGCG
>DASSNV010000025.1:0-9599 GCA_035701245.1 Gemmatimonadaceae bacterium
CGGCGGCGCGCCCGCGATCGGCTGCCCACGGACTCGTCGCGGTGTACCGGCGCGGCGCCGCGGCGGGGAGCTCGAATGCACGCTCGATGTCGATCGCGATCTTCTGCGGCACGTTGCTCGGGTTCCGCAGGGTGAGAATTCCTTTCGTCGGCGACCACGACGCCCAGCCGTACGGTTCGAGCCGTAGCGGGTCGCCCCCCACCCAGTGACTGTCGACGAGGGTGCCGGCGTTGGCGCGCGACCAGCGCGCGGATTCCGCGATCGTATTCCAGTTGTCGCTCGAGAGGAGTGTTGGCGTGATGTACATCTCCTGGAGCTGGGTGCCGGTGCCGAAGTACGACCGCACCTCCGATGAGAAATCGTTGTCCGGATCGGTCATCAGATTGTGCGCCGATCGGGCGTAGATCATCCCGTGGAGCATCAACGAGTTGAGCGGATACAACGCTCCCGCGCGCACGACGTGCTCGTACGTATCCTGGTCCCGGTAGGTGATCCACCGTTGTCGGCTCGAGCCGATGCCCGCGAAATCGTGGTCCTCGCCGCCGCGCCAGATGGAGTCGGCGTAGCGCAGCCAGAAGGGTGACGGATAGGTCCCCGTCGTGAGATTGATGTAGATGTCCGGCTTCTCGGAGCGCAGCTCGTCGATCAGGTGAATCGCCGCGTCGAAGTCGCTGTCGAAGGGACTGCCTGGAGCCGTGCTCGACGAATTACCGGTGCCGTCGAACTTGAACTGGTTCGCCCCGTAGCGGCGAATCATGTCGAGGCAGGTGTCGCGGAATCGCTTGTAATACACCGGCCCCGACAACGCGAAACCATCTTCATTCGTCTCGAATCCTTGCGCTTTACCGTAGGCAAGGCGTTGCTCGCGTGGCTCGCCGTACCCGCCCCAGGGCGACATCCATACTCCGGGCGCGGCACCGTAACGCTGCGTCGCCTTCGCGACGTTCTCGAAGCCGTTCGGAAAACCGGCGTTGAAGTGCCAGAGAGTCTTCGGATCGTCCCAGCCGTCGTCGAACAGAAACGAATCGAGAGTGACGCCGCGCTTTTCGTGGAGCTCGGTTCCGAACGCAGCGATCGCCGCGAGTGCCTGCGCCTCGTCATACCTGTTGAAGTAGCCGAGGTCGTACCACGAGTTGTAGTGAAGAAAGGTGCGGTACGGGTGGGCCCGTTCGCGCTCGACGTACGCCAGAAAATCGCGCCGCATCTGGCCCGGGCGCGCGATCCCCGTGACCGAGCTCACCGTGAGCGAGGTACCGGGTCTGAGTGGGAGCGTCCGCGTCATCCGGCAGCGTACGCGATCGCCGTCGACGCCGTTGTTGGCGAGTGGATGCTCGAAGCCGAAGAACGCATTTGCGGCGACGATGGGTGTGCCGCGAACCGTGCCCGTTACGACTGCGTTCGGGGTATTGAAGTCGAGCAGCGTGATGTCGCGGATTGGAACAGCGTCGCCGAGGGGACGGAGGGTCAGCGCCTGGCGGATGTAGTGCGAACCGTCGCGGAGGATCGCGCGCCAGACTGCTTCGAGACGGCGAGACGGATCCTGGAGAGTCAGCGTCACGCTACGACCGCCGAGGCGCTCCGCCAGGCGCGACGCGCGGGGATTGGCGACGAGCGGCTCGTTGCGCGGTGGCGCGGCGATTCGCATGTCGCCCGCGGTGATGGTGGTTTTGTCGGCGAGGGTCAGCGTGAATGCTTGAGCAGGAACTGGAAGGGTGGCGCGATTCAATCCATCGGTGAGCCTGGCCGGGCGAAGCGCGCCGTTCGCGATGCTCCAGACCGCGGTGATTGCATCGTTGCCGAGGGAGATGTCGTCGGTGGCTAGGGCGGCGCGGGCGAGGTTCTCTGCTGCATTGACCGGGGAGAATCGACCGAGGCCGGGGCGCAGCGCGGCGAGGCCGAGGGCGAGGTGGGCGGTGTCACCGAGGAACTGGCGGCGGGTGGTCATATCCGGAAGACAGGTACTTCGGATTTTGGGCGCCGTCAATGCTGGCAAAGGCCAACTGCAAAATAAAAACTACCGGCAGGCGGCTCTCGGCCGAACCGGCCGGTGGCTACGGGCGTTTCGGGTGGGTTATGGCGGGTACTCAACTGAACGGGTGCGAGGTGTGAGCAAGAACGGTGTGAGTGAGGGGTAATTGCGTTGGTGACGGCTCGGGGTCCAATTGTTTGGGATGGAATTGAATTGATGTCGTTCATAGTCAGCGCGCGTGGTGATCTTGACCGTGAGCGATTTAGGAAATTGAAGGTCTGGGGTAAGAGCCACGCCCTCGCGCTGAACACGATTGCGGTCGCGAAGAAAGTTCGGGGTAGCGATAACTCCCCACTGCGACTGCAAATGATTCGCGCTGCCGCCTCGATTCCAACCAACATTGTTGAGCGCACCGGGCAGGAGAGCGCGAAAGAGTTTGGTCGCTTTCTATCGATCGCCATCAAATCGAGCTCCGAGCTGGAGTATCACCTGGTCCTGGCCCGTGATCTCGAGTTAATCAGTCGAAGCGAATTCACCTCTCTGACCGACCAAACTATCGAAGTGAGGCGGATGCTTTACGTGTTGCGAACCCGAGTGGTAACGTCCGCTAAAACCGCGAAGAGGGCCGTCCCGACGTAGTGAACCCGCCACCCGTCACGCTCTCGCCCACACCTCGCACCCGTTCTTTTGCCCTCACTCATACCGAAGCGCCTCAATCGGCCTGAGTGAAGCCGCTTTCCGGGCGGGATAGACACCAAAAACCACCCCCACCCCCGCCGAGAAACCGACCGCAATCACCACCGCGGACACCGGCGTCACCACAGTCCACCCCGTCAACCGCGCAACAAGCGTCGCGCCAACGTAGCCGCAACCCAGTCCCACCAGTCCCCCGAACACGCTCAACGCGATGCTTTCCACCAGAAACTGGCTCAGGATGTCCGTCCCCCGCGCCCCGATCGCCATCCGGATCCCGATCTCATGGGTCCGCTCGGTCACCGACACCAGCATGATGTTCATGATGCCGATGCCGCCGACGAGGAGCGAGATCGACGCGATCGCCGCCAGTAGCGCCGACATCGTCCGCGTCGTGCTGCCCATCGCCTCGGTGATCTCGATCTGATTTCGCAAAAAGAAATCGTCTTCAGCGCCCGGCTTGAGCTTGTGCGAATCGCGCATGATTTCGGCGATCTCCTCCTGGGCCGCAGGCATCTGGCTGGCGGTGAACGCGCTAGCGTACATATGCCCGATGTCGACGTCGCCCTTGAGCCGGGTCTGGGCGGTGGTGTACGGCATCACCACGACGTCGTCCTCATCGCCGCCGCGGGCGCCCCCTTTCTCCATCAGGACGCCGACGACCGTGAACGGGACTCGGCCGATCTGAATGCGCGCGCCGATCGGATCGCTCCCCGCGAACAGCTTTCTCGCCACGGTGGCGCCGAGTACGGCGACTTTTCGTCCTGAGCGCACGTCATCGTCGGTGAAGATTTCACCCAGGCTCGTGTTCCAGTCGCGAATGGTGAAGAAATCCGCGGACACGCCGTTGATGCGCGTTTTCCAGTTGCCGTTGCCGCCGATCACCTGCGCCTCTGTCACCACCACCGGCGACACCGCGGCGACCAGAGTCGCTTCGCGCTTGATCTTCATCGCGTCGGCGACGGTAAGCTTGTTGTAGGTCGCCGCGCCGCTGCTAACACCGGCGTGGGTCGTCGACGTCGGCATGATCATGATGACGTTGGTGCCCATCTTCCTGATCGACGATGCGATCTGCTGACTCGCCCCGTTGCCGATCGCGACCATCACGATCACCGCCGCGACGCCGATCACGATACCGAGCATCGTCAACAGCGACCGCATCTTGTTCCTGGCGATGCTCTCGGTTGCCTCTTTCACCAGTGTCGATCGTTGCATCAACCGCCCTTGTCGCCGCCGCCCCCGCCGCCCCCGCCGCCCCCGCCGCCCCCGCCGCCACTCGGACGCGGATTCTGGAACGGATTGCTGGAGCCCGCCGCATCGCCCGACATGGCGCCGTCAACGACACCGATCACGATCTTTGTGCCGACGGTGAGGCCGGAACCGGAGACTTCGGTGTGGCTTTCGTCGCTGAGGCCGGTGCGGACACGGACGGGCCGCAGCGAACCTCTATCATTGATCGTCCACAGAGTTGCGGAGTTCGCATCCGGCGCGTCGTTGGTGTCGGGATCGGTTAGTCGTTGGGAAGGACTTACCACTGCTCCGAGCTGCCCGGTGCCAGCTGCCCGCTGCCGGCTTTCGCTTTCCCGCTTCCCGCTTCCCGCTTCCCCCATCCCGCCCACTCTGACGCGTAGCGCCGAATTGGGTACGACCAGCACGTCGTGCGCCTCGCCGGTGAGGAACTCCGCGGTGGCGGTCATGCCGGGGAGAAGCTTGCCGGTCGTGTTGTGCACCCCGACGACGACCGTGTAGTTCACGACGTTGTCCTGGGTCTTCGACTGGAGCCGCACCTTCTGCACCGTGCCCGCGAAGGTTTCGCTCGGGTAGGCCTGCACGGTGAACTCCACCCGCTGCCCCACCCTGATCGCGCCGATGTCGCTCTCGTCGACCGACGCGAGGATCTGCATGTCGGAGAGATCGTTGGCGATGAGAAAGAGCTGCGGCGCCGAGAAGTTTGCGGCGACGGTTTGGCCGACGTCCACGTTGCGCTCGACGATGACGCCGTTGATCGGCGCGTAGATTCTCGTGTAGGCGAGATTCTGTCGCGCGCGGTCGAGGGCAATGCGAGCGGATTTCACGTTCGCCCGTTGTACCGATAGGTTGGACTGTAATGTGCCGAACTCGCCGGCGGTGATGGCCTTGACGTCGAAGAGCTGGTTGCCGCGGTCGAAGTCGGCCTCCGCCTGTTGCGTCATTGCCAGCGCGCGCTCGAGCTGCGCCTGCGCTTCCGCCACTGCCTGGTTCTGGAGCGACGGATCGATGGTCGCGAGCAGCTGACCCCTCCTGACGCGATCGTTGTAATCGACGTACAGAGCCGCGATCTGTCCGGACGCCTGGGTGCCGACCTGAATCGTTTGCACGGCGTTGAGCGTACCGGTAGCAGAGACGGTCGATCTCACGTCGCCGCGCTCGACCGTCGCCGTTCGATAGATTGGCGCCTGGCTTCCGTCGGCGCGCTTGTAAAACCAGCCGGTGCCGGCGAGGAGGAGGATTGCGCCGAATGCTGTCGCCGTAATCTTCATGCGGCGGGATGGCGGATGAGGGATGGGGGACGCGATACTTTTGGCGCGGGGCATCGAAGTGACAGTACGGAGCGCCGCGAGCGGCACTCAGCGCGGTGTTACCAACGGCGGTTACGCGTTACGAGATGACTGATACGCAGCACGAACGGGACGTCGATCGGTCAATCAACCGGCTAACGCCGGGCGAGATCTTCGCGATCCTCGCCTTCTGGGCGTTCCTCGCCGTGCTCACCGCCGCGGGGCGCCTCGTCGATCCCCGTGTCGCTGCCGTCGCGGCGATGCGGGCGGCGGTGCGCCCGGAAGTGACGCCCGGCTTCGCGACTCTGGCGCTGGTCGAGTACGGATTATGGGCCCTTCTGACATTGCCCATCTTCTGGATGGCGCGACGCTACGGCGGCGATCGCCCCACCCTCGAGCGCATCCTCGCGTTTCTGATCGTCGGACTCGTGCTCGCAATCGCAATGGATGCGCTGCTCCAGCTGATCAGCGGGCAGATGATTCCGCCGCGGGCGCCCGCACCCGTGCTGCCGCCCGGATCGCGGATGGTTCCGCAACGACCGCCGGCCCAGCCGGCGCGCGGGCTGTTCTTCCGCTTCTCGTTTCTCTACGACTTCATGGTCTATGTCGTCGTGCTCGGCGCTGCACTCGCGCGCAACTACGTCGTGCGATATCGCGCGCGACTGGACGAAGCGCGTCGCCTCGAGGCGGAAGCGGCGGAGCTCCACGCGCAGCTCGCCGACGCGCGATTGAATGCGCTGCGCGCACAGCTCAATCCGCACTTCCTGTTCAATACGCTGAACGCCATCTCCACCCTCGTCGAACAGGATCCGCGCGGGGTGCGCCGAATGATCGCGCGGCTCGGCGATCTTCTTCGCCACACCCTCGACGATGGCGGGGAGCAGGAGATCACTCTCGCGCGCGAGATCGAGATGCTGCGGCAGTATCTGGACATCATGGAAGTCCGCTTTCAGGGCAAGCTCGAGGTGTCGATCGATACTGACACCTCGCTCGACGACGCGCTCGTCCCCAATCTCGTGCTCCAGCCGCTGGTCGAAAACGCGTTTCGCCACGGCCTGGCGCTGGTGCAGAGCACCGGGCGCGTAGCGGTGCGCGCCGTGCGCGACAATGGCGACCTCGTGCTCACAGTGCGCGACAACGGTCGCGGGCCGGCGTGGGAGATGCGTGAAGGCGTGGGCCTGACGAACACGCGGGCACGCCTCACGCAGCTTTATGGATCGCGCTATGCACTCGCGCTCACCGCGGCCGACGGCGGCGGTGCGCTGGTGGAGGTTCGCCTGCCGTATCACACCACTCCGCAGCGTCGGAGCCCAGCCAATGACTGACAAAGCGCCGCTTCGCGTATTGATCGTCGACGACGAGCCGCTCGGTCGGCAGCGGATCGCGGATCTGCTGCGCACGGACCGCGGCGTCGAGATCGTCGGGATGATCGGCGACGGCGTCTCGGCGGTCGAGGCAATCCGCACGGAGGAGCCGGATCTCGTATTTCTGGATGTTCAGATGCCCGGGATGAGCGGGCTCGACGTCGTGCGCACCATCGGCCCCGCCGAGATGCCGCCGACGGTATTCGTGACGGCCTACGACAAGCACGCGCTCACGGCATTCGATCTGGCGGCGATCGATTATCTGGTGAAGCCGTTCGACGACGATCGTTTCGAGCAGGCCTTTCAACGCGCGCGCCGCATGGCGTGGCTGGAAGCCGCCGACCAGCTGCGCAAAAGGCTTCTCGCTGTATTGGGGGAAATGGGAAGCGCGAAGCGGGAGCTGACCGAGATGCGGGACATGAAAACCGTCTCCGCGGTCTCGCCTCCCGCTTCCCGCTTCATCGAGCGTATTCCAGTCGAATCGCGAGGAAAAGTGCGTTTCATCCCCGTGGCGGAGATCGACTGCATCCTTGCCAGCGGACCATACGCCGAGCTGGTGGTGGGCGACCGCAAGCACCTCATTCGCGAAGCGATGCAGAATCTGGAAGATCAGCTCGACCCGTCGCGCTTCTTCCGCATCCATCGCTCGGCGATCGTGCAGCTCGATCGCGTGGAGGCGCTGCTGAAATCGCCGCATGGGGAATGCGATGCTCAGCTCAGGAATGGCTTGAAGATCAAGGTCGCGCGGGGGAGGAGAGAAGAGCTGGAGAGGCGGCTTGGTACTTGAGGATGGAGGACTCGAACAACGGCATCGAGTACTCGGACTAACGGCATCGATAATCGCGGACTGATCGAGGATCGAGGACAGTTCGATCCCTGCGCATTGAGCGCGTTCTGCCAGTTTACCGGTTGGTGCGGGGGATTGGTTTGCCGCGTTCGCGGGGAATAATGGCGAGGAGGAGGCGGCGAATTTCCTCGAGGATGTTGAGGCGGGCGGTGATGACTTCGCCCAGGATTGGCCGGCTGGCTTGGTAGAAGCTGATGCTCTCACGGACGGAGCCGAGGGCGAACTCAAAGATCAGCGCTCGATCTTTCCCTGAGCTGCGGGAGTAGCCCTCCGCAATGTTGGCGCTGATCGAGCTCACCGCCGCGTAGAGCTGCCCGGCAATGCGTTCCCCTAGCCGTTTTCGTCGACTGATGCTCATTCCCCCGCGTAATGCGCGTCCCCGATCCTCAATCAGTCCGCGATTATCGATGCCGTTAGTCCGAGTACTCGATTAATCCGCGATTGTCGATGCCGTTAGTCCGAGTACTCGATGACTGCCGCGAAGGACATCCGAGGCCACATGGTAAGTTCCTGGTAGTGAGTCCGGCTCTATTCTGCGATACTATTGACCGCATTAAGAGCTGAATGGAATCGACAACTCGACGAGGCTTTATGCGCAACGCTCGCACGCTCCTCCCCCTAAGCGCTCTCCTCCTGCTCACACTCGGCGCGGCCGCGAGTTATCGGCCAACACCTCCGCCACGAGTCGCGCTGACGCCGCCGATGGGATGGAACAGCTGGAATCATTTCGGCTGCAACGTCAGCGAGGCGCTGATCAGAGAGACCGCCGACGCAATGGTCTCGAGCGGGATGCGCGACGCAGGATACAGATACGTTGTGATCGACGATTGCTGGCAGGTCTCGCGCGATGCGTCGGGGACGATCGTCGCTGACCCGCAGCGGTTCCCGCACGGGATTAAGGCACTCGCCGATTACGTCCACTCCAAGGGACTAAAGTTCGGGATCTACACCGACGCCGGTACGAAGACGTGTCAGGGACGGCCAGGCACCCTCGGCTACGAGGAACGCGACGCGCAAACCTACGCCCGCTGGGGCGTCGATTACGTCAAGGAAGACTGGTGCAACTCCGACGGGCTCAACGCGATCGCGCAGTACACCAAGTTCCGCCGAGCGCTGGACGCGACGGGCCGGCCGATCGTGCTCAGCATCTGCGAGTGGGGCGTCAACCAACCGTGGGATTGGGCGCCCCGCGTGGGAAATCTGTGGCGCACCACCGACGACATCGGCGACAACTGGGCGTCGATGCTGTCCAATCTCGATCAGTCGGCGCAACACTCCGCGGTCGCACGTCCCGGCGCCTGGAACGATCCCGACATGCTCGAGATCGGAAACGGTGGAATGACACCCGACGAATACCGCGCGCACATGAGTCTGTGGGCGATGCAGGCCGCGCCGCTCATCGCCGGCAATGATCTGCGCACGATGTCTCCCGAAACGAAATCGATCCTCACCAATGCCGAAGTGATCGCGGTCGATCAGGATTCGTTGGGCGCGCAGGGAACACTGGTCTCCTCGGGCCCGCCCGAGCGGCAGGTTTGGTCGAAGCCGTTGCGAGATGGCTCTCGTGCAGTAGTGTTGCTCAATCGAGGGACTGCGCCCGACTCGATCAGAGTCTCATTCCGGCGCGCAGGAATTCACGTGGATTCGGCAGCAGTCCGCGATCTCTGGCGGCACGCGGATCTCGGGCGGCATCGAGGCAGCTATAGTGCCCTCGTGGCAGGGCATTCGGCGGTGATGCTGAAGCTATCGCGCTGAGAGCCGAAAGCTTTTGACCGAGTATTACGAACCAGTGCATCGACAATCGCGGACTGATCGAGCATCGAGGACGCGGACAGCTGCCGGATTGCGGATAACCGAGGGTCACACTGTCTCAGTCCTGCGGGTTAGTTGATGTCCTCGGTCCTCAATCAGTCCGCGATCGTCGATGCACTTGGTCCAAGTACGTTGTCCTCACGACCTCGAACGGACTCCTTCCCGATCCTCCCCTCTCCTACGCACCTTTATCGCTTCCCTAACCCTCTCGGGAGAGGAAAGACATGACCCATCTCACGACCATCGACTATGTATTGATGCTCGTGTACTTCGCAGTCGTCCTCGTGGTTGGATGGATGCTGCGGCGTTCGACGAAGACCAGCACCGACTTCTTTCTCTCCGGGCGGTCGATACCATCGTGGGTTGCCGGCCTCGCC
>DASSNV010000026.1:0-5912 GCA_035701245.1 Gemmatimonadaceae bacterium
CGCTCCGCGAACAGCGACCCGCCAACCGATTTCCAGCCGGCTGCAACCGTAGTCCTCAGCCGCCGACTCCACCCGTACTCGAAGGTCGGACCGGCCTGCCACGAGTTGCTCGTGTTGTTGTCCTTTCCGCCACCCTGCCCAACGACCTCCGCGCCGATGCGCGAGCCGGCTCCGAATGGAATCGAGCCGCGAGCGCGCGCCCAGATGTACTGGCTGTCGAAGTTGTAGTTCGAGAGGAGCTGAGTCCGCAGCGCGCGCCGGCCCGCCCCGTTGTGGTACGCCCCGAAGCTCGCGGTTACTCCGCTGGTGCCTCCGCCCTCCGCACCGGGCGCTCCAGGATTCTCGTTGTGGACGAACGTATAGCCGGCCCCGAACGACACGCCGTTAGCACGGCTCGCGTACGCCATCCCGACGGTCGGCGCCACCGCGCTGAGCGTCGATGTCTCCGTCAGCGTCGGAAGCGGTCGATAGTGCAGCGCGTATCCGTTGACGTTGAAGTACGGCGACCATCCGAGTCCGCCGACCCCGATGTACATCCCGAGCAGGTAGAACTGACTGTGACGAGTGTCGACTTCCGCCGAACCGTAGAAGGAGGGATGCAGCGCATTCTGCGCGTGGGCGGGCTTCAGCCCGGCGCATGCCACCATCGCCGTGAACGCAAAAACGGCATTACGATTTCTATTTTTCATCTTCTCTCTCAGTTTGGTAGTTCCACTCAAACCATTCTCAGGGACGCTATTTGATGACGCTCGCTCCGAGCATGCGGTCACCCGATGAGGTCTGGTTGCGGTGCCGCCGCGATTGTTCTCTCTTTTGTCGCGCCAATCTCCATCCCAACTACTCATCAGGATGCGCATTCTCGGAAACAGTCGAGCTGGTCAGCGCTACTTCGCGGCCGCCCTTGCCGCCAGCACCTACACAATCCTATTCGCGTGCGCACCGACAATGACCAACCGCGGGGCTGATCAGACTCTTTCTCTGGCCATAGTCAACGGGTCGGTCTGGACGGGCGATCCGGCGCGACCTTCGGCCGAGGCCGTCGGGATTTCCGGCGAGCGAATCGTCGCCGTGGGATCGTCGGCCGAGATCAGACGGCTCGCTTCGCCGACCACCAGGATCATCGACGCGCATGGTGGAACTGTCGCTCCGGGCTTCATCGATTCGCATGTGCATTTTCTGATTGGCGGCCTCAACCTCACGTCCGTTCAGCTGCGCGACGCGAAATCCCCCGCCGACTTCATTGCGCGCATCAAGGCCTTTGCCGCCACCGTCCCACCCGGCACGTGGATCACCGGTGGGGACTGGGATCACCAGAACTGGGGTGGCGAGCTCCCGACGCGCGCGTGGATTGACTCCGTCACACCCGACAATCCGGTCTGGGTGAATCGCCTCGATGGCCACATGGCTCTCGCCAACACGGCTGCTCTGCGTGCCGCCAGGGTCCCCATGTCGGGCGGCGATGTTGCGGGCGGTACCATCGTTCGCGACGCAAACGGACAACCAGCCGGCGTCTTCAAGGATAACGCCGAAGCGCTGATCGACGCGGCGGTGCCCGACCCGAGCGCCGAGATGCTCGACCGCGCTCTCGATGCAGCGATGTCGTACGTGAACGCGCGTGGCGTAACGTCGGTCGATCACATGGGAACGTGGGCCGATCTCGCGGTATTCGAGCGCGCTCGCCATGCCGGCATCTTGCGTACAAGGATTTACGCCTCGGTTCCACTCTCGACCTGGGCTCGGCTGCGCGATACGATCGCCGCGCGCGGTCGCGGAGATGAGTGGCTGACGATCGGCGGCCTCAAGGGGTTCGTCGACGGCTCGCTCGGCTCCCACACCGCGGCGATGCTCGAGCCTTTCACTGACGCGCCAACCGATACAGGTCTCCTCGTCAACACTCCCGAAGATCTCTACTCGTGGACGTCGAACGCCGACAAAGCGGGCCTTCACGTGATCGTTCACGCAATCGGGGATCGCGCCGCAAGGCTCCAGCTCGACATCTTCGACCGCGTCGCCCGCGAAAACGGTGCGCGCGACCGGCGGTTCAGGATCGAGCACGCCCAGCACATCGCACCGGTTGACGTTGCGCGATTCGGTCGGCTCGGCGTGATTCCGAGCATGCAACCTTATCACGCCATCGACGATGGCCGCTGGGCCGAGAAGGTGATCGGGCCGGAGCGCGCGAAAACCACTTACGCGTTTCGTTCGCTGATCCAGTCCGGTGCCCGGCTAGCGTTCGGCAGCGATTGGTTCGTCGCGCCTCCGACACCACTCTACGGCATCTACGCCGCCGTCACCCGCCGCACCCTGGACGACAGGAATCCGGGTGGCTGGGTTCCGGAGCAGAAGATCAGCGTCGACGAGGCGCTGCGGGCGTACACTTCCGGCGGCGCTTACGCCACCTTCAGCGAGATGGAAAAGGGCACTCTCACGCCGGGCAAGCTCGCGGATGTCGTGATCATCGACCGCGACTTGCTCACGGTCGCGCCGGAAACGATTCGCGACGCGAACATCGAATACACCATCACGGGCGGACGAATCGTGTTCGCCGCAAACGACAAACAATGACTGACAGGAAGAGAACTCCAACGGGTCTCAAGAGCGGATGCACTTTCTATCGCTGGGACTCGATGAAAAAAGAGCGCGTCAGCGACATGCTCGAGCGGCGCCTCGTCACGGGCGACCGGATGATGCTCGCCCACGTCTATCTCAAGAAAGGCTGCATCGTGCCCAAGCATTCCCACGACAACGAGCAGCTCACCTACATCCTCGAGGGAGCGCTCAAGTTCTGGCTCGGCGACGACGGCGCCGAGGAAGTCACGGTCAGCGCCGGCGAGGTCCTGCTGATCCCGTCCAACGTCCCGCACAAGGCGGAGGCGCTGGAGGAGACTCTCGACGTGGATGTGTTCAGCCCGCCGCGTCAGGACTGGCTCCAGAAGAAAGACGACTACCTGAGGCGCTGAGTGTGGATCTAGGAATTCGCGGCAAGGTTGCGCTGGTCGCGGCGAGCAGCAAAGGACTCGGCCGCGCGATCGCGGAGGAGCTCGCCGCGGAAGGCGTCGATCTCGTGATGTGCGCGCGCGGCGCGGATGCGCTGCGGGCCACCGCCGATTCGATCCGCCGGCAATCGGGCGTAAGAGTCGTCGACATCGCCGCCGATGTTTCGGAGCGGACAGGGCTCGAGCGAATTACCGCTACAGCGTTTGACGCCTTCGGCCGCGTCGACATCCTCGTCAACAATTCCGGCGGCCCGCCCAGCGGGCCGTTCGAGAGCTACACTCCGGAGATGTGGGAGTCGGCTGCGCGCCTGCTGCTCTTTAGCGTCGTGGGCCTCACTACGGCCGTACTGCCGGGGATGAAGGAGCGGCGCTGGGGACGCATTCTCAACGTGACTTCGATTGCGGTCAAGCAGCCGATCGATGGGCTGATGTTATCCAACAGTCTCCGCGCCGCGGCGACGGGTTTCGCCCGCACCCTGGCGAACGAAGTCGCGCCCTTCAACGTTACGGTCAACAATCTGATGCCGGGCTACACCCGCACCGATCGCATGGAGCAGCTCGCCCGGGCATCGGCCGAGCGCACCGGAGCGCCGATCAAGGACACCTTCGCCAAGTGGGAGCGGGAGATTCCCATGGGCCGGCTGGCCGAGCCCCGGGAGTTCGCCGCTCTGGCGGCATTTCTCGCATCCGACCGCGCCGGGTACATCACCGGCAGCTCTATCGCCGTCGATGGCGGCTGGATTCGTTCGCTGATCTAGTAAACGCTCGCGCCGTTGGTGGCGTCTTCTCTGTGAAGACTGCGTGGAGCGTGAGGTGGCAAGCGAGTCGGGTGTCGTGTTCCCGCAACCATATATTAGGCTTCCAATGCGCCTCAACAGGTTCGAAAAGCGCAAGAGCCGCGAAGGCGGAAATGATGAACCCGTCGTTTACCGTGACCGTTCCAGCTACGCGCTCGATGCTCAGCTCGCGGCGCTCGCTGCGGCCGGCGACGATTCCGCGTTCACGACACTGGTCACCCGGTTCCAGCCGGCCGTTTTCCGCTGGGCGCTGATTTTCGCGCACGATCCCGACGAGGCGGAGGACATCACCCAGGAAGTTTTCGTTCGCGCCCATCGCCGCCTGTCTGACTACCGCTCCGACGGTTCGCTGGATGCGTGGCTGTACCGAATCACACGCCGCACCGCCACCCAGCTGCGACGCACCCGCCGCCGCCGCGGACGACTCGTGATGTCGCCCGCCGCGCAGCCGCAGCGGAATGTCTACACCACCGACCCCGGTGCGCGCATCGATCGGCAACGTGCCGCGGCAGTCATTCACCAGCTGTTCGACGCGCTGCCGCAGCGACAGCGCGAGATCTTCGACCTCGTCGATCTCCAGGGGCTGTCGCCTGCAGAAACGGCGCAGCGCACCGGCATGAAGCCGGTCTCAGTGAGAGCCAACCTTTTCAAGGCGCGGAAGACGATACGCGCTGGCCTGCTCGCGACGCATCCTGCCTATAGCGAGCTGTCTCGATGAACTGTCAGGAATGTCTCGCCGAGCTTTCGACCGCGTCGCTCCGCGAAATGCAGCCGGACTCGCCGGTCATGCAGCACTGCGCTACCTGCGCGGACTGCGCGAGCCTTACCACTCGTCTGCGAGCGATGGAGTACGACACCGCCAGCACTCTCAATAACCTCTTGCCGCTCACCAGTCCGGTGAGTCTCGCTGAAACCTCGGCGACGCTTTCGCGCCGGCGTCGGGTCGGCCGGCTCGTCGTCACCCTGAGCGGGATCATCGGCGCGATCATTGTCGCCGTGGTTGCGTCCACGATGCTCGCCCCGCAGAGGATCTGGATTGGACTCACGGAACCGTTGGCGTCGAGCGCACTTAGAACCGAGACCATTACGTTGACCTGCCTCTCGCCCGAGCAGGCGGGAGAGATCATCAGCCCCTACGTTCGCTCTAACGGGAGTGTTTACTACACTCCGACCCGCGGTCTCTCGGTGATCACGGTCCGTGGCACCGAGCGGGAGATTCAACGCTCACGCGATCTCCTTCAGGAGCTCGAGGGCGACCCGGCAGCCGCGTGTCACCACGCGGCCGACGCCGACCTCGCGGACATCAAGAGACGCGCGGAGGAAGATGCGCTGAGACCCGAGCTCGCCGGCACCGACGTCAGGCCGGCGCCGAAACCGATCCCGCGACCGAGTCCCAAGCCCACCCCGACGGACCACTGATCCTGTAACTACCCAACCATTCCTGTCGTAGGACTGTCTAAATCGGACGGCGACATCGTCGCCCCACCCTAACCCGTTCGCTGCATGACATCCCGTCGTTCTCTTCAGTGCCTCGTCGCGCTGCTCGTCTCCGCGTCAGCACCCGCCGCCGCACAAAATCCACAACCTGGCCAGAAGCCTGGCGACTCCGCCAAAGCCGAGGCAGCGCCGCTTCGCACTATGCGCGCGAGCAGGCTGACCGGCGCGATAAGCATCGATGGCAAGCTCGATGAGCCCGCATGGGCGACCGCCGTCCCATCGTCGGATTTCATGCAGAGCTATCCCAAAGTCGGCGCCAAGGCCACCGATCCGACCGAGGTGCGCGTTCTCTACGACGACGACGCGCTTTACGTCGGTGTCAGAATGTTCGACGCGCACCCGGACTCGATCGCGGCCCAGCTCGCCCGGCGCGATGCGAGCGGCATTTATTCCGACTGGCTGCACGTCATGATCGATTCGTATCGCGATCGCCGCACCTCGTTCCGCTTCTCAGTAAACCCGCGTGGCGTCCAGAAAGACGTGCTCGAGTTCGACGATCGCAACGGCGAAGACCTCAACTGGGACGCGGTCTGGGAAGTCGCAACTCGAGTCGATTCGGTCGGCTGGACCGCCGAATACAGGATTCCGTTCTCGCAGCTCCGCTTCGGTGGGGCACAAAAAG
>DASSNV010000027.1:0-2084 GCA_035701245.1 Gemmatimonadaceae bacterium
CGATGGCCGTGGGTCGCCATGGCGATCAGGTCACAACGCTCCCGCTCGGCGCAGGCCGCGATCTCGCGCGCCGGGTCGCCGCCGGCGAGAATCGCCTCCGCCTCGAATCCGTCGCGCTCCAGAGAATCGGCAATGGACTCGATGTACTCGCGATCACTGCGCATCTCTTCGGACTCGCGCAGGTCGAGCTGGTTGATGTTGCGCGCCGCCCAGCCGTCGGCGACGTGAATCAGCACGATCGACGCGTGGTTGCAGGTGACCGCCAGCTTTCTGACGTGCGCCAGAATCACTTCGTCGTACGGGGAGTGCTCGACGGGGACGAGTATGCGCTGGTACATCCGCTCACCCTCTGCCGAAGAATTGGACCAGCAGCCAAATGTTGAGCCCGACGATGATTCCCGCAACAACGTACGCCAGCGCTTTGAGCCACGCCGGATTGACGAACTCGCCCATCTTGAGCTTGTCCGACGTGAACGACACCAGCGGCAACACCGCGAAGGACAGCTGCATGCTCAGGATTACCTGGCTGAGCACCAGCAGTCTGGCCGTGCCCGCTTCGCCGTAGAGAATCGCCACAATCGCCGCCGGCACGATCGCGATCGCCCGGGTAATCAGCCGACGCAGCCAGGGCCGCAGCCTGATGTTGAGGAAGCCTTCCATCACGATCTGGCCCGCAAGGGTGCCGGTGAGGGTCGAGTTCTGTCCCGACGCGAGCAGCGCCAGCGCGAACACGGTGCTGGCGCCGGCACCCAGCAGCGGGGTCAGCAGCTTGTACGCATCCTGAATCTCACCGACATCGTGGTGGCCGGTGGTATGGAACGTCGCCGCGGCGATGATCAGAATCGCGGCGTTGATGAACAATGCGAAAGTGAGTGCGATGGTGGAGTCGACGAACGCAAAGCGAACTGCCTCTCGCTTCCCCGCGCTCGTCTCGTCGTACTGTCGGGTCTGCACGATCGACGAGTGCAGATAAAGATTGTGCGGCATCACCGTCGCGCCGAGTATGCCGACCGCGACGTAGAGCATCGCCGGATTGCTGACGATCTCCCGCGACGGCACGAAGCCGCGCATCACTTCTCCGAACGGCGGCTGCGACAGGATGATTTCCCACAGGAAGCACGCGCCGACGGTTGCGATCAGCGCAATCACCAGCGCCTCGAGCAGCCGGAACCCCTTGTTCTGGAGGTAGAGCACCACCAGCACATCCAGCGCGGTTATGATGACGCCATAGGCGACGGGGATCCCGAAGATCAGATTGAGCGCGATGGCAGTGCCGATGACTTCGGCCAGATCACACGCGGCAATCGCAATCTCGCAGGCGATCCAGAGCAGAAACGCGACGGGCTTCGAGTAATTGTCTCGGCACGCCTGCGCGAGGTCGCGGCCGGTGACGATGCCCAGCTTCGAGGCGAGCCCCTGGAGCAGGATCGCCATCAGGTTTGAAGCGAGGATGACGGAGAGTAACGTGTACCCGAACTGTGCGCCGCCGGCGAGATCGGTCGCCCAGTTCCCCGGATCCATGTAGCCGACGGCGACAAGATAGCCCGGGCCTGCGAACGCCAGAATTTTCCGCCACAGTCCCTTCCCGCCGACGGGGACGGTCCGGTAAACCTCGACGAGGGACGGCGTCGTCCGCGCCTTCCGCCATCCGGGCGGTGGCGGCTCCGGTGGTGGATAAGGTTGACGCTGCGCTGACTGGTCGAGCCTGACTGCCAAGAAATCCTCGAATTTCTGCGAACCTACTAAATAAGTTAGTGTCGACTAACTTTTTCGCAAGGGTCATTCGCGCTTCGATTTTCGGGTGTTCGCCCCGCTGGAGTCGCCATTCGCGCCGTTTTGACATCAAACGCCGCCGACACATCCGTAGTTTCTCGCGTCCGACAGACCGCTGTCGATTGTCCTGCACCGATGAGCGAATCGAATGTTCTCATGGCCGTACGCGCACCTGATCATCAACCACTTTCCGGTTGTCCTCAGCGTTTCGGCGCTGGCGGTGACCGTGCTTGCCTTGCTACTCGGCCGTCGCGGGTTGTGGCTCACCGCGATGGGCGCTCTTACCGCCGCGGGCCTCTTCGTCTATCCGG
>DASSNV010000028.1:0-9241 GCA_035701245.1 Gemmatimonadaceae bacterium
GCGAGGGATGCTCTCTGAAAAACTGCTCGCCCGCCCCTTGGGGTCTGCCGTGTGAGTGGTATTCCCAGACGGGGCGGTCTGCGCGATGTTTTTCCGAGAGCACCCCTCGCCTCTCCCTGCATCTATGCATCGAACTGTCCGCGTGTGTTCCGCGCACCTCGGCGCGGTGTCGCCGTCTGGACGCCCCAGTTCCGCTGTCGGGGTGCGGCCGTAATGCGCGGTCCACGCGTTGGCGCGTATCGAACGGCGAGGACCGCCCCGACGCGCCTCCCCGTAGGATCCCAACTGCGAGTGTGAGGTGCGCGCCAACAGACCCGTGCGGGAGAGGCGAGGGGTGCTCTCAGAAAAACATCGCGCAGTCCCGCCCCCGCTCTAGACGCCGCCCATCAGGTTTTCGAGTGGAGCGGGCGAGCAGTTTTTCAGAGAGCACCCCTCGCCTCGACCCAAGCCGGGATGCAGCTCGCACCTGACTCCTCGCGCCCTAAAACCGCCACTCTCTAATAAGGAACGCCCCGAACGCGCTGGTGGTGCCGATGTTCTGATCGCGGGAGAGCGTCGGCTCGCGCAGCAGGTAGCGGGTATCGACGCCGGTCTCGAGGCGGTAGCCGCGGAGGCCGCCGAAGCGGTGCACGACCTGGATGCCGGGGCGCTGGAGCGCGGCGGGATCGAGGGGCGACTTGATCGCGACGAAAGTGTGCGACTTGATGTACTTGCCGAACTCGAACTGGGTGGCGCGCAGAAAATCTCCGACGTCGGTCTGCACGTCGGCGGGAGTGATGGTGAACACGTCGGCTCCGAGTGAGCGGGCGGCGCTGCCGGCGACCTGATCGGCGAGGACACCCAGCGCGACACCGGCAAGCTGACGGCTGGCGAGTGCGGCGCCCCGGCCCACAACGTTCTCGCTGCCGCCGCCGTTGGTGAGTCCCGATCCCTCGAGCTGCAGCAGCGAGCTCGACGAGCGGCCGAACGCGAGGTAGCTGAGCAGATCGCTCTGGGTGATCGGTGGCTGCGCGTCGCTGGTGAGCGAGATGTTCGGGCTGCTCAGCGTGCCGCCGACGACGATCTGGATATTGATCGCTTCGCGGTTGGGCTCTCTGACCTCGTACTCGGCAACGCCCTGCAAAGTCGGATTCAATTCCGTCGAGTTGATGAAGGTCGCTGAGCCGCGCTTGATGTTGAACCGCCGCGTCATGAAGGTGTACTCGCCGCGCTCGGTGAGCAGCACGCCGTCGATCACCAGCGATTCCTTGGCGCGGTTCACGTGTACGCCCATCGGAACTTCGGTGTACACCTCGACGTTGGCCTCGCGCGAGCGCACGAACACATCGCGATCCACGCGGAGCTCTACATCCATGCGCAGGTTGGCGAGCAGTGGGTTCTGGCTGGGGAATATCTCCTTGTCCGCCATCACCGCGGTGTCGATGACGCTGAACAACGCGGGATCACCTGCCCCGACCAGATTCTTGTTCTCCGGCGGCGGGATGTAGAGAACGCCGTCCATGATCCGCACATCTCCGGTGACGTGCGCGTCCTTGAACGGGCCGACCATCGCCAGGTTGGCGCTGGCGGTGAGATTGCCGCGATCGTTCTTCAGCACCTGCGCGGCATTCGCCTTGAGCTTCAGATCGAAGCTCGGCGCGGTCAGGGATTTGAGGCCGATGCCGCCGGTGATCGCAATGCGTCCATTGTTGTAGGCGACGACGGAATCGACGACGATGGTGTCGCCCATCAGTCGCACCGATGCCTCGATCTGATTGAGAGTGATGCCAGCCAGCACCACCTTCGCCTGTCCCTCGTGCAGCGTGAATTGCCCGGTGACCTGCGGGTGATTCAGAGTGCCGGCTACCTTGAAGTTGGTGGCGACTTTGCCCTTGAGGTTTGCGACGTAACCCTGGAGCTGTGGCACCATGTCGAGCGGCAGACTGTCGGCAGTCACGTTGAGCGCGATTTGCCTGTCAGAGGGGAATCTGGAGCCCGTGACGCCTGTCAGAGCGAGGTTGATCGGGACCGTGCCTTCGGCCACGAGGAAGGGCGGCAGTCCCGCGCGCATCGCCTCGGCGCGTCCGCTCAGGGTCTGATTGGCGTACTCGATGTTGCCGTGCACCTCGGGCATCACCGTGCCGTTGTAGACGAGATCAGTCGCGCCGAACGCGCCCTTGAATTGAGGATTCCCGAGAGTGCCGGTCGCGTGCACGTTGAACGAGACGAGGCCGGAAGCGTTGATGTCGCTCTCCGTGAGCGCGATCACGTCGCCGACATCCACATTGTCGACGGCGATGTCGAGGTTAGCGCTCCCCTGCTTGGGTACGAAGCCGTTGACGTAGATGCGGCCGTTGGCGCCGTTGCGGAGCTCCAGGTTTTGAACGTCCACGCCGGCCTGGCCCCAGTGCAGCGCCGCGGCGTGGGTGCTCGCCCAGACGCTGGTATCCATCTGCAGCCTGAGATTGTTCAGCGTCAGCTCGTTGCGCACCTTGTCGAGCGTGAACGCGGCGTCCGCGGCGTAGGTGCGCGAGTTGTCCTGATTGACGACGAGATTCAGGGTGCCGTTCGGCTTGTGATAGGTGAGCTTCACCCCGACGCTGTCCAGATCGAATCCCGCAGCGCGGACCGCGCGCGCTTCGGCGTTAACGCGCACCTGTGACTGCGGCGTCCTCGCGTTGACCCAGTCGTAGTCGGCGGTGAAGGAGCCGACGCTATTGCCCTGGGCGATCACGTTGGTGCCCGACGCCGTGCCGCGCAGGCTGAAGTTCTTGATGTTGCCCGTCGCGACACCGTCGGCGCGCACGGAGCCAGAGAGAATGTTCTTCGGAATTGCCGTCGGAGTGTCGACGACGGTCGGCGGAATGGTGCGGCCGGTGATTGCCCGCTCCACGACTGTCGCGCGCGCGAGCCGAGACGAATCGCTCTTCGCCTTCGCGACCCTGCGCGCGAGGATCCCCGGCCGCGGCTGGACGACGCCGGTGTCCTTGGAGATCAATCCGGCGAAGTTCTCCAGCGAGTCAATGGCGACGTGATACGAGAGCGTCCCGGTGCGGCCTGCCGTCAAGCCGAAAGTTCCTTTCGCCTCGACGATGCCCTGCGGCACGCCGACCGCCAGCGTGTCGAACGTCGCCAGGCCGTTGGCGAGCGCGACGCGCACGTTGGCGCTGTCGATCGAAACTGTGTCGATGCGAGATGCGGCGACGTCGGCGACCAGCTCCGCCTGCATCGTCGCCGGATCGAAGCCGCGTCCCTTGAATGACCCGACCGCGGTCACCGACGTGGACGGCGCCTTTGCAACGATGGCGTTGGCGTTGAGCTCCCTCGTATTGAAGTTGAGGTTGTAGCCGGTCACCGTGCTCTGGAGATCCATGGTGCCGCGCACGTCGACGAATCCGCCGCCGGCGATGGTCATCTGCGTATTGATCGCCAGGTTGCCGAGGTCTCCCCTCACCTTGAGCGGACCGCTCGCGTTTCCGTGCAGGCCGAGCGTCGGCGCCGCAATCCGGCCGAACGTGACGAGCGACAGCGGATGCATGCGCGCGTCCACATCGACCCACAGCAAGCCGCGCGGACGGAAAGCAAACCTTCCAGTCGCGCGCGAGACCGCTCCGCGATCGACGTTGGTCACGTCGCCGACCGCCGTCATGATTCCCGCGCTCGAGCCGTTGAGGGTCGCGTTCCCGCTAAGGGTGCCGTTGAGGAACAGCTTCGGCGCGATCGCCTTCATGAGACCCGTCTGCAGCGGCAGCATTCGCGTGCGCAGATCGCGCGCGGTGAACACCCCGCCGGCCAGCCCCATCACCCCGACCGCAACGATGTGGCTTCTCCCCGACAGTCGGTCGTCGACGACGACATCTCCGTTCACGGCCAACGCGTGCTCGCCGCCGTTGAATTTCGCGCTGCCCGTCAGCGTCAGCGGTCGCGGGAAAGTCATTGTCGGAAAGAGCTGGGTGATCAGCCGGGTCTCGAGATTGGCGAATCGCAGATCGGCGTTTCTGTACGCGACGGTGTCCGTGACGGTCGCCTCGATCTGTCCAGCGATGTGCGATCGCTGGATGGTCATGTCCATGTTCTGGACGAGATACACGCTCTTGCTACCGGTCCAGTCGAGCCCGAAATCCAGCTTGCCCGATCCGCCCTCTGGCAGGTTGACCCACGCCCAGCGCAGGTCGGCGGGATTCACGGGATCACCGTGCAATCGCAGATGCAGGTCGCCGTTGGTGAGCAGATACTTGCCGTCGCCACTCGCCTTCGTCTGGGGGAACGCCACTCGTGCGCCTTTCCACCACAGCGAATCACTCGTGAACTGGAAGGTGCCGGTTAATCCGCGCACGTCCGCGACGGGCGGCCGAAACGGCTCGGCGATCATCCTCAGCGCCGCGACATCGACGAGGTGCGTCTTGTACGCGGGATCCTCCAGTCGCACCAGCGGGAAAATGGCGTTGATGTGGTGGAAGCTGGACTCCCGCTGATAGCCTTTCGCCAGCTGGATGATCTTGAGCCGTCCCGTCGGCCCCAGCGCTCGTCTCACTGCATCCTGCTGCTCGGCGGGAGTGATGTTGGGGTCGGGCGCCCATGGCGCCCGGATGGTGAGGTCGCCCTCGATCATCGTCACGTCGCTGAAGCGGATCCACGTCCCCCAGCCGGTTTTCTTCGGGCCCGTCGACGTCGTCGTATCGCGCGGAAAAATCCGCTCGTAATTCCATTTGTCGCCCGGCAGCTTGTCGATCACGATCACCGGCCGCACCAGCTTTACCTCGCGGAAATCGATCCGCTTGCCTCGCAGCGTGGTGAGGCTGTAGCGCGCCCACGCTTCATCGACCTTGACGAACGGACGGTGGGCGCTGTCGGTGATCACGACATCGTGGAGCGTGAAGCCGCGCAGCAGATTGCCGGTGACGCCGCCGATGTGAACGAGGCCGTGGCTGTTGCGCTGAATGAGTCCTTCGACGTACCGGCGCACGCGCTCCCGCCCCCAGTCGGTGTTGGTGATGAGCAGCACGCCGCCGATCAACAGCAGCACCACCACCACCAGAGCGAGGAGGAGGCGGACCCACCACCTGCGCATTAGAACGCTTCGCCGATCGACAGGTGGAGGACCATCCGGTTGAGAAGCCCGCCGCCGGAGGCGGGGGCGTACGTACGTCGCTGTTGTAATGTTACGAGCGTCCTTTGGCCATTGACGATTTTCTCGGTCACAACCGGCAGGGACTCGGTGCGCCCTGGGTTGAAGCCTATATCGGCACGGATTGGGCCTACAGGTGAGCGGTAGCGCACCCCGAATCCGGGAGTTATGGCCGCCTTGGAGCGCGGAAGGGTCGGATTGGTCGCCTGCCTCACCATTCCGGCGTCGACGAACACCGCGCCGAGGAGGTCCTGCCAGACGGGAAAGCGGGCCTCGATGCTGGCTTCGGCGACGAAATTTCCGCCCAGCGGGCGCGGCTCGAAGTCACGATCCTTGAGGTTCGGCGCGTTCGGATCACACTGCGTCGGATCGCTTCCCGACAGGCACGCGACGTTGGAGCTGTCGTGGGTCTGCAGCACGCCGATCGGAACGGTGAGCACCCTCGGCCCCAGCTGGTTCTCGCCGAAGCCACGCACCGAGTGCGAGCCGCCGGCGTAGAAGCGCTTGCGCGGGTGGAGGATGTTGTCGCCGATCGTCGCGTCGATTCCGATTGCCTGCGCAGTGCTGCCAAGCGACCGGATCCAGCCGACGCGGAGATGTCCTCCGATCGCGCCGCGCTTACGGATCTGGTAGAACGCCGCGCCGTCGGCGCTGGCGCGGTTGTACCGGTAATCGGAGAGCGTGAATGTCGACGCGTGCTCGACGGCGCCGGTGAAGCGGAATCCGCGATTGGGCGAGAATGGATCGTTGGTGCGGTCCATCGAGATCGCGCCCGTCAACGGAGATAGCCGGCGATTGCCACGCAGCGATTCGAGCGTCGGCTGGTCGCAAACGCCGAAGTTGATGCAGAAGTAAACGTCGCCCGCATCGACCTTGCTCATCTCGAATCTGTAGTTGAAGCTGAGGGGCGCGCGGTCGGTGACCTCACGGGTGAAGGTGAGACTCGTGCCGTAGCCGCGATCGACGTAAATGCCGGGAGCACTGCGCCGATGCGTGAACACGCTCATCGCCAGATCGTTGCGCGGCGATCCGAACCACGGCTCGTGGAGCTCGACGCTGGCGTTGTAGGTCGGAACGAAGTATCGCGCGAGCGCGCTCGTCTGTGGCACCGACGCGTTGCGGAAGATTCCCTTGCCGTTGAGAGAGCTGGCGAACAGGTTGCCGACCACGAACTGGACATCGAGCCGACGCGCTGCGCCAAGAAAGTTGTAGTGGGTGAAGCGCGACTCGAGCTGGACGAAGTCGATGGTGTTGAAGCCGGCGCTCAATCGGGCTTCGCGGGGTGGTGATTCCGCGACGGTAATGACTACGACCTTCGCCGAGTCTGGCAACGATATGTCGATTGGCGGGCGCGGCTCGATCGACGCGCGGCGGAACAGGTTCGACTCGTAGAGCAGCCGTTGGCTGCGCAGCATGTCGGAGCGCCGGAAGATGTCGCCGATGTTGAAGGTGAGTGATTTCCGGATGGTGCGGTCGTCCACTCCCTCGTTGCCGTTGATGACGATGTCTTCGACGGTCGTTTTGTACTTCGGAACCGTCGTCAGCGTCACCGCCGCGGTGCGCGTCGCGCTGTCGATCACTATCGTCGTGTCGACCTCCGCGTCCGCATAGCCCTTGTCGAAGAGACTCGTCAGGAGATTCAGCCGCGACGTGTCGAGCCTGATCAGATTGAGCGGTCCGCCCTTGCCGAGCACGAGGCGGCGGCCGATCTCGCGCTCGGATAGCAGCGGCGGCGGCGGCTGATTGACGACGATGCTGGAGACGAGGGTCGGCGGTCCTTCCTGGATGGTGAAGGTGACGCCGACCTGATTGTGACCGCGCGGAACGACCGCGGTATCGACCTCGGTTTCGCGGTAGCCGCGCTTCCAGTAGAAGATCCGGATGCGCAGCACATCGCGCTCGAGCTCCTTGTGATCGAGGTACTTCTTGGTGAAGAAATACTTCGATTTACTGAACCAGCAGAACGGCTTGAGGATGAAGCTGTTGCAGTACGACGCGGTGGTGTAGATGCTCGACGCGAGCTCGCTGGCCTTGACCACCTTCACGCCCTTGAGCGTGAGGTTTACGACTTCAGGATGCTCGGGAATAGCAGGGGCGGTCACCGGCGCCTGGCTGGCTAATGGCGCGGCGGAGAGTAAGAGTGCACCGAGAAAGAGGGAGGCGGGAAGCGGGAAGCGGGAGGCGCCTGCTGAGGGCACGAACGGGTCTCTCTGTCGTGAATCGCATCCGGCCAAACGCTTCGCGGTCGCCGCTTCCCGCTTCCCGCCTCCCGCGGCCTGCGCCTCCCGCCTCCCGCTTCCCGCCTCCCGCTTACAGACCTTCCAGTAACGCGTCGTTGCTAGGCGTAGCGGCGATGCGCTTGATGAGCCACTCCATGGCCGAACTGGAGGGCATCTGTTGTAGGCCGCGACGAAGCGTGTAAACATGCTCTAGCTGATCAGGACGGAAGAGCTTGTCTTCACGACGCGTGCCGCTGGTCGCGACATCGATCGCGGGAAAGATTCGTTTCTCGGAAAGCGAGCGATCGAGCTTGATCTCGCAGTTGCCGGTGCCCTTGAACTCCTCGAAGATGACGTCGTCCATTCGGGAGCCGGTCTCGACGAGCGCGGTGGCGATGATGGTGAGCGAGCCGCCGCCGTGCTCGGGAGCGACCGATCGCGCCGAGCCGAAGAAGGCCTTCGGTTTCGCCATCGCCGACGAATCGAGTCCACCGGAAAGCGTGCGGCCGGTGCCGCGCTCCACGGTATTGTACGCGCGTGCCATGCGCGTGATGGAATCCAGCACGATGACGACATCCTTACCAAGCTCCACTAGTCGGCGTGCCCGCTCGAGGACCATCTCGGTGACGTCTGTGTGACGCACCGCGGGCATGTCGAAGCTGGAGGCAACAACCTCGCCATAACCCCACGTGATCATCTCGCTCACTTCCTCGGGGCGCTCGTCGACGAGCAGAACGAGCAGCACCGCCTGCGGATGATTGATCGCCACGCCTTCGACGATCGCCTGGAGCAGCATGGTTTTTCCCGCGCGCGCCGGAGCGACGATGAGTGCGCGCTGGCCGTAGCCGATCGGTGCGATCAGGTCGATTGCTCTTCGGGTTAACTCGGGACCGCCTTTCGCCGGGCGGCCGGTCTCGAGCTTGAGTTTGCGCTCCGGATACGAAGCGATGAGAGAGCCGAAATCGGGTCGGCGCGCAGCGGCATCGGGATCGCCGCCGTTGATCTTCTGCACTTCGACGACGACGACGCGATTCCGATGGTCGTGTCCGGTGGTGGCAAGAACTTCGTCGCCGCGGCGCAGCATGTACTGCCGCATGATCTGGGTCGGCACGTACGCATCACCGGGCTCGGCGAGGTAGCTGTTGGCGGAGCGGCGAATGAAGCCGCCCTCGCGCTGTGGATCGAACCAGCCGGTGGTCTCGCCGTCGGGAACCACCGGCGCCATTGGCGCGCGTGGTCCGCCGCCCTGCTGCTGATCGCCGCGCGGACCGCCCTGTTGTCCGCCGCCGCCGCCGCGCTGTCTGCGGCCGCGCTGATTGCGTCCGCGACGTCCGTTGTGGCGATGATCGCGCTCACGCTGCTGTCCGCCCTGGTGCTGTGGACCGCCGCCGCCCCCGCCGCCCCCGCCGCCCCCGCCGCCCCCGCCGCCGCGATTGTTCTGGTCGTATGACTGCTGTTGTGATTGCGGAGGAGCGCCCGCGTCACTGCCGTTGCCGCGCGTATCTGGTGCGTTCGTTTCAGGGCCGGCTTCGGACGATGGTCCGGAAGACGGCGCGGCCGGAGAAGGGATTGCTGGTGATGTCATGTTGTCGCGCGCGTCTGGTATCTGCGCTGCGTCGGGGGTTGGTGTCGAAGGATCCATTGGCTCCAGATACGGATCTGCATCACCGTATGATTCGGAGGAAGGGCTGTGTGATTGATGGCCGGACGGACGAGACCTCCGGCCGCGACGAAAAGGACGTCGGCGTTCGCTCATGCAATTGTGGTGTGGCTGAGAAGAAAAGTGCTGCTTCGAATGGCTCACGCGTATCGCGGGGCAAACTCACGCGAAGACCGGAACCCTATTCTGTATGGGAATGCGCGCTACGTGGCTGCGCTTGTTCAGTAATGCTACTATCGGGGTTTGAGATTGTCC
>DASSNV010000029.1:0-19035 GCA_035701245.1 Gemmatimonadaceae bacterium
GACGGGCCGATCATCCAGGCCAGCTCTCAGAAGGCGTTGGAAAACGGAACGAGCTACGACGGCGTCATCGACCTTGTCGCCGAAGCGAGCCTGCGTTCTCCCGTCGTTCTGTTCAGCTATCTGAATCCGATTCTGGCGGCCGGACCCGACGCTCTGGCGAGAGCAGCAGAAGCGGGTGCGGCTGGAATTCTGGTGACCGACATTCCGGTCGGCGCCGATCCGGAACGGGAGGAGTGGCTGGGGAGCAGCCCGCTTGCGTTCATCAGGCTCGTCGCGCCTACTACGCCGCGCGAACGTATGGCGGAGATCGCCCGGCACGGAAGCGGATTCGTTTATCTTATCAGTCGGCTCGGTGTCACAGGGGTTCGCGAGCACACCGACTCGTCGCTCCCCGAGACAGTTCGGCGGCTGCGCTCAGCGACGACTCTGCCGATCTGCGTTGGATTCGGGATATCGACGCCCGCGCAGGCCCGTGCTGTCGGAGAAATGGCAGATGGAGTCGTGGTTGGAAGTGCGCTCGTGAAAGCCGCAGAGGCTGGGCCGGAGGAAGTACTGAAGCTGACACGCAGTCTGCGAGAGGCGCTTGATGGCTAGCTCTAACACCTCAAAAAAAACTGCCTCCGCGACGACTTCCGGTAGTGACGCTCAGACTGATGTCGTTACACTCAAGGCGATGCGATTTCACGCCCGGATCGGAGTCCTCCCGCACGAGGCTGAGATCGCTCAGTCGATCGAGGTCGATGCCTCACTGTGGGTTCGCCGCGGCGGCGCGAAACCAACCACCAAGGACATTGTGGACTATAGGCGCGTCTACGATCTCGTCGCCGAAGTCGTCACGCGCGGTCACATCAACTTCCTCGAGGAGGCAGGCGAGCGTATCGCGGAGCGCGCGCTGCAGGTGCCTCTCGTGGAGCGTGTTCGCATCGCCGTTCGCAAGCCCAACGTCGCGCTCCCGGGCCCGCTCGCCTACGCCGAGGTCGCCCTCGAGCGAGAGCGTGCGTGAAGGATGTCGCGTACATAGCACTGGGCTCCAACCTCGGCCAGCGTGAAGTATTTTTGACGGAGGCCAGGCGTCGGATCGCCGCGCTTCCGCGAACTAGGGTGCTGGGTGAAACCGACGCCGAGGAAACCGCCCCGATCGGACCTGTCGCGCAGGGCCCCTTTCTCAATCAGATGATCGCCATCGAAACAGAGCTGTCTCCGCAAAAACTTCTCGAGGAGCTGCAGCGAATCGAAAAGGATGCCGGTCGTGTCCGTACCGTGCGCTGGGGACCGCGCACGTTGGACCTCGATATCGTTCTGTTCGAGCGGCAGAGCGTGGCGGAGCCTGGCCTTACCGTGCCGCATCCAGAGCTGTCGAACCGCCACTTCTGGCTCAGGGAGCTGACCGCCCTGAGGAGTGCACGCGTTGGATAAAAAGAGTGAGCGGCCCGTAACCGTTCGAGATTTCGCGGACCGGAAGCGCAAAGGCGAAAAGATCGTGGTGATGACCGCGTATGACGCACTGTTCGGAAGACTCGTCGACGAGTCCGGCGTTGACGCGATCCTCGTGGGAGACTCGCTGGGCACGGCGATCATGGGATACCCGTCGACGCTCCCCGTCACGCTGGATCACATGATCTACCATGCCTCGGCGGTACGGCGGGGCGCGAAACGCGCGCTCATCATAATCGACATGCCGTTCCTGTCGTACCAGGCGAGCATCGAGAGTGCGGTGCTCAACTGCGGCCGCGCGATTCAGGAGACTGGCGTCGGGGCCGTGAAAGTCGAAGGCGGAAGCCCGGAGATGCTCGACACGGTGCACGCGCTGGTGCGCACCGGCATCCCGGTGATGGCGCACATCGGCTTCACACCTCAATCGGTCAACACGATCGGTGGTGCGCGAGTGCAGGGGCGCGAAGAGGAAGGCGCCGAGCGCTTGATCGAGGAAGCAAAGGGACTGGAGCAGGCCGGCGCGTTCGGCGTGGTCCTCGAACTGGTTCCGGCGGCAGTCTCGGCGCGGATCACCGCCGCCGTGACGATTCCTACGATTGGCATCGGTGCCGGTCCGAGCTGCGATGGTCAGGTGCTGGTGCTCCCCGACGTGCTCGGGCTCAATGACACCTTTCAGCCCAAGTTTCTGAAGCGCTACGCCGAGATGGCCGAGGAAGTTCGAGCCGCGCTTGGCGCCTGGGCGAGCGACGTACGCAGCGGCACGTATCCGGACGCGGAGCACAGTTTCTGAGATGCAGGCAGTCGGAAAAATCTCGGAGATGCGCCACGTCGTCGCGGATCAGAGGGCGAAAGGGAAGAGCATCGCCTTCGTGCCGACAATGGGAGCGCTGCACGAAGGGCACCTGACTCTCGTCGACGAGGCAAAGCGGGTCGCCGACATTGTTGTGATGAGCGTCTTCGTCAATCCGCTGCAGTTCGGACCGAGCGAGGATTTCGATCGTTACCCGCGCACTCTCGACGACGATTCGCGACTCGCCTCGGAGCGCGGCGTCGATTTCATCTTCACGCCGACGCTCGCCGACATGTACCCGGAGCACGCACCGGTGGTGATCGTGCACCCGGGAAGCATCGGCAAGGAATGGGAAGGCGCGGTGCGGCCGCACCATTTCGAGGGTGTTCTGACGGTGGTGGCGAAACTGTTTCACATCGTCATGCCGGATGTCGCGGTGTTCGGTCAGAAGGACCTGCAGCAGGTTGCCGCGGTCAAAGCCATGGTTCGGGATCTCAATTTTCCGGTCGGCATTCACGTCGTGCCCATCGTGAGGGAGCCCGACGGCCTCGCGATGTCGAGTCGAAATCGCTACCTGTCGGAGAAGGACCGGGAGCTGGGCTTGAAACTGTCGAAGGCGCTTTTCGCGATGCGCGATGTTTTCGCGCGCGGAGAGAGGCGCGCGAGTGCGCTCGAAGCGACTGGCTGGAGAATGCTGGAGCGCGTCGTTGGGCTGACGCCGCGCTATCTCGCGGTGGTGAACGCCGACACCTTCCAGCGTGTCAACAACGTCAGACACGGCGATGCGGCCGTAGGCGCCGTAAGAGTTGGCGAAACGCGGCTCATCGACAACATCATCTTCTGAGATGGTTCAGCTTCAGGCTTCGGGGCTTCCGGTTTGGGCGCAGGTGAGCGAGCGCCGGTTCGCGCACATCCAGCGAGTAACCTCGCTGTTGCGGGCGTGGGGCGCGGCGATGCGCGTGCCGGCCGAGGAAGCCAACGCCTGGATCGACGCCGGCACGTGGCACGATGCGCTGCGCGACGCACCGGTCGCCGAGCTGCGCGAGATCACGGGCGACCGCACTTCTCCAGACGGTCTGTTGCACGGACCCGCTGTCGCGCTCAAGCTCGCCGCGGAAGGCGAGCGGAGGGAGAATCTGCTCGAGGCTATCAGGTATCACACCGTCGGTCACGCGCACTGGGACCGAACGGGTCGCGCACTGTACATGGCGGACTATCTGGAGCCGGGCAGAAAATTCCTCGCCGAGGACAGAGGTTTTCTCGCCAGTCAGGTTCCCCACAATTTCGACGGCGTGTTCAGGCAGGTCGTCCGATTTCGTCTCGAGTGGTCCGTGCGCGAGGGCAATCACATCTTCCCCGAGACCGTCGAGCTCTGGAACAGCTTGCGCTGATGGGCGGGAAGGGAAAGGCGGGAGGCGGGAAGGGCGAAACGCCAGGCGGGAAGGTGGGTTGATGTCTCCGCGGAGGCGCTACGGAAGAATCGTTGTCGTCATTCTCATACTGTGCGTTGTCGGTGTGACAGGATGGATGGCGTGGTCGGCGTTCCGTCCCGGGGGCGACGAGATCTACGCACCGGCCGACGCCCGCGCTCCGGAAAACGTCCGCATCAAAGTCGAAGTGCTGAACGCTTCCAAGACTCGTGGACTCGCCCGGCGCGCGACGCTCTATCTTCGCGACCGCGGATTCGACGTCGTCGGCTCGGGCAACGTCAGCGAACAGCGCGCGACAACGATCGTCTACGATCGGTCGTCGCATCCCGAATGGGCGAAGCTGGTTGCGCGAGCCATGAATGCGCCGGTCGTCTCGCGACCTGACAGCTCACGCTACCTGGATGTCACTGTCCTGATTGGCGCCGACTGGCGTCCGCCGGCGCTGCCGTTCCACCCGTAACTGGCCGCACGCCGCGGCGATGTCCATGCCGCGGCTCTTTCTGATCGCCACTTCGACACCTTCGGCACGAAGCCGCCGCGCGAACCAGCTGATTTGTTCAGGCGTGCTCGGGGTGAAATCTCCGGCGCCGCCGGGATGAAGCGGAATCAGATTTACGAAAGCGCGGCACGCCCGCGCGAGAGCGCCGAGCTGTTTCGCCTGCTCAGCCGCGTCGTTGATCCCGCCGAGCATCACGTACTCGAAGGTCACCCGCCTGTCGAAAACCTTCGCGGCATCGATCACGCTCGCGAGTGGATACTTGGTGTTGATCGGCATCAGCGACTGGCGCAGCTCGTCGTTTGGAGCATGAATGGAGATTGCGAGCCTGAATTGCTCGGGTCGCTCACCGAGCGCGACGATGCCGGGCAAAACTCCAACGGTCGAGACGGTGATGTGTCGCGCACCGATTCCAAAGCCGTTCGGCGCATTGAGCACAGTGAGCGTGGGATCGACCGCCCTCCAGTTCATGAGCGGCTCGCCCATTCCCATGAAGACGATGTTCGTCACCTGCTTTGGCGGCGAAAGCAGCTTCATCTCGCGCACCTGTCCCGCGATCTCCCAGAGCTGGAGGTTGCGGGTGAACCCCATCGCGCCAGTCGCGCAGAACGCGCACTGGAGGGCGCACCCGGCCTGTGACGAGATGCAGAGCGTCAGGCGCGACCCTTCAGGAATCGCGACTGTCTCGATGAATTCACCGTCCTCGAGGCGGAAGAGAAACTTCTCGGTGCCATCGCTCGATGTCTGTCGCATCGCCAGACCGAGCCGCGGAATCTCGAAGTGCTCGGAGAGCTGTTGGCGGAACGCGACCGGGAGGTCGGTCATCGCGTCGAAGCTTTCCGTCGGGCTCTGCCAGAGATGGCGAACGACCTGTGATCCGCGGAACGGTTTTTCGCCGCGCTCCACGGCAAAAGCCCTCAACCGCTCCTCGGCCGCTGTCGGGAGCATGTTGAGCAGGTTCTGCCTGGCCACCGCCGCTGCGCGGGGCGCGATTTCGTCCGACATGCTCCTTCCACCAAGTCTATGCAACTACTAAATTTAACCCCTCTCGATGGCTTATTCGACCCAGAATTCCCGGCGCTGACCTCCACGGCCTCCAACTCCCGCTTCGCAACGGCAAAACGCTCCCATCTGGCGGGCGAGCTGAGGCTCGCTGACGCCGGGGCCAAGGTCAGACTCGGGGGCTGGGTTCACCGGACGCGAAATCTTGGCGGGATCGTTTTCATCGATCTGCGCGATCGCGCCGGACTGGTGCAGGTCTCCTTCGATCCGAAGTGGACGCCGGCCGCCGTCATCGATCGCGCCGGCAAGCTTGGCCTCGAAACGGTAGTGATCGTCGACGGTGAAGTCGCGCTTCGCCCCGCCGAGATGAAAAACGCCGAAATGGAGACCGGCGAGATCGAAGTGCGCGCTCGCGATTTCCAGATCGTCGGGCCCGCGGAGACTCCGGCGATTCCGGTCGCACGCGGTCGCGGTGAAAAGCTTCCCGCCGAGGAGCTGCGACTCAAGCATCGGAATCTCGATCTCCGGCGACCCGAGCTCCAGAAAAACCTGATTCTGCGGCATCGCCTCGCGCAGACAACCCGTCGGTATCTGGACGAACGCGGTTTCCTAGAGATCGAAACGCCGATTCTCACCAAGCCGACGCCGGAAGGTGCGCGCGATTACGTGGTGCCGAGCAGAGTGCACCCCGGGGAGTTCTACGCGCTGCCACAGTCGCCACAGCTTTACAAGCAGCTGCTGATGGTGTCGGGCTTCGATCGCTATTTCCAGATCGCGCGCTGCTTCCGCGATGAAGATCTGCGCGCCGACCGTCAGCCGGAGTTCACCCAGATCGACATCGAGGCGTCCTTCATCGAGCCCGACGACATCATCTCGCTCACCGAGGGAATGCTCGCCGCGATGTTCAGTGATGCCGGCATCGAGATCCCGGCGAAGTTCGAGCGTCTCACCTACGCCGACGCGATGGAGCGGTTTGGATCCGATCGCCCCGATCTGCGTTACAGCCTCGAGTTGTTCGATGCCAGCGAGGCATTCCGGGGGTCGGAGTTCTCGATCACGACCGCGGCGCTCAGTTCTGGCGGCCGGGTCCGGGGGCTGCGCATTCCGGGCGGCGCGGCGCTGTCGCGCAAGCAGGTTGACGAGCTGGAAGCGGTTGCGAAGTCAGCCGGAGCCGGCGGACTGATTCGCTTCAAGCGCGGCGCATCGGGACTCGAGGGGCCCGCGGCGAAGTTTCTCAACGAAGCTGCGGCGCAGCGCCTCGCCATCGGTGAGGGTGAGCTATGCGTGCTGGTTGCCGGCCCCGAGCACGTTACCAGCCCGGCTCTGGATCGCGTCCGACAGGATGTTGCGCAGCGCCTTGGGATGATTCCGGAGAACAAGCACTCGTTTCTCTGGGTTGTCGATTTTCCGGCGTTCATCAGGGAGCAGAACGGAACGTTGAGCTCCGTGCATCATCCATTCACGTCCCCGAATCCCGCAGACTTCGCGCTTCTGGACTCGAAGCCCGAAGACGCGCGCGCACTCGCGTACGATGTCGTGTACAACGGCCTCGAGCTCGGTGGCGGCAGCATCCGCATCAACGACCCAGCCCTGCAACGGAAGGTGCTCGGACTGCTGGGATTCGACGCCGAACACGCCCAGGCGCGGTTCGGTTTTCTGCTCGACGCATTGAGCGCGGGCGCGCCCCCGCACGGAGGAATCGCGCTCGGCTTCGATCGACTCGCGATGGTGCTCGCTGGAGCAACATCGTTGCGCGACGTGATCGCTTTTCCCAAGACGACTGCGGCGAGGGCGTTGTTCGAGGACGCGCCATCGACCGTGCCACCCGAAGACCTGAGGGACCTTCATCTTCAGACTATGACGAGCTGACGTGAGCGAAGAGACAACGATTCAGCGCCTGTCCACCGAAGGCGCGGACATGCTGACGCTCGCCGGCGTGAACGACGAGAACCTCGTCGAGCTGGCGCGGCAAACCGGAGCCAAGGTCGCACTGCGCGGCGACACTCTGGCGATTAGCGGAAATGCGGATGCGGTAACAAGGGCCGTCCCGATCGCGCAACGGATGATCGACACCGCCAAGCAGCAGATGCCGCTCACCGCGGACGACGTGCTGCGAATGAGCATCGAGGGCCCGCGCGACGGAAACGGCAACGGCTCCGAGAACGGCACCCGCATCGTTCTTCCCGGCGTCCGCAAGATCATCCAGGCCAAGACCACCGGCCAAGCCGAGTACATGAAGCTGATGGCCGAGAACGATATCGTCGTCGGTATCGGTCCCGCGGGAACCGGCAAGACGTATCTCGCTGTCGCTGCCGCTGTCGATGCGCTTTCGCGCAAACGCGTGCGGCGGATCGTTCTCGCGCGGCCAGCGGTCGAGGCCGGCGAAAGCCTCGGTTTCCTGCCCGGCGACATGCAGGCCAAGGTCGATCCGTATCTGCGTCCGCTGTACGACGCGCTGGAAGACATGATGCCGCAGGAGCGCGTCCAGAAATCGCTCGAGACGCGCACCATCGAGATCGCGCCGCTCGCTTACATGCGCGGCCGCACCCTCGCCGACGCCTTCGTCATTCTCGACGAGGCGCAGAACGCGACGACGGCGCAGATGAAGATGTTCCTCACCCGTCTCGGTGTTAACTCGAAAGCAGTCATCACCGGCGACAAGACCCAGATCGACCTCCCGAAGCGCGAAGAGTCGGGTCTGGTTCAGATCGAGCGCATCTTGCCGGGGATCGAGGGCATCGGCTTTCATTATCTGAATGACGCCGATGTGGTGCGGCACCGGCTGGTTCGCGAGATCATCAAGGCGTACGCCGAGGATTCGGGCGCCTGAAATCGCGACGCGCGGTTACTGAATGAAGAGCCCACCGCGCGGGCTGGCGGTCGACATATCGTCGAGCGTGAGACGACTCAGCGTGTCACGTGCCCGAATCAGGGAGGCGGCAATCGCGACACTCCGCGCTGAACGCGTGAAAGACGCCATGCTTTCCGTCACCTTCGTCGGACGCGCCGCGATCTCGCGCCTCAACCGCCGCTATCTTGGCCACGAAGGTCCGACGGACGTCATCTCGTTCGGGCTGCGCCGGGTCGGCAAGCGCGGCGCAGTCGTGGGCGATGTGTACATTTGCGCTGAAGTCGCGCGGGAGAACGCGAAGCGCCGGGGGATTTCCGCCGGAGAGGAGCTGTTGCGACTGGTGGTCCACGGGACTCTGCACGTCCTCGGACGAGATCATCCCGGCGGAGCGATGCGCACCACTTCGCCAATGTGGCGCCGCCAGGAGAAGATTCTTGCGCGCATCCTCTGAGAAGCTGCTCGAGGAGTTCACCGCCGGAAAGCCGGCGGCGCTCGCGCGCGTCGTCTCCATCGTCGAGAATCATCGCGAGGGCTTCGAGGACCTGCTCGGCGCTTTGCACCCGCGCACGGGTCGAGCGCGACGCGTCGGCCTTACCGGGCCGCCGGGCGCCGGCAAGAGCACCATCACGGCGCTGCTGGTAAAACGGTACCGCGACGCGGGACTCAAGGTCGGAGTGATAGCCGTCGATCCCACTTCGCCTTTCACGGGAGGCGCGTTGCTCGGCGACCGGGTGAGGATGGAGAACGTCGCGCTGGATCCCGGCGTGTTCATCCGATCGATGGCGACGCGCGGCTCGCTGGGCGGGCTTGCGGCCGCGACACGTGAGGTCGCCGACGTGCTCGACGCATTCGGCTTCGATCGTTTGTTGATCGAGACTGTCGGGGTCGGCCAGTCCGAGCTGGATGTGGCGCGCACAGCCGATTCGACGCTGCTCATTCTCGTTCCCGAATCCGGCGATTCCATCCAGACTCTCAAAGCGGGCGTGATGGAAGTCGCGGACATCTTCGTGGTGAACAAGGCCGATCGCCCTGGCGCCGACCGCTTGCGAAACGATGTCGAGCTGATGCTGGGCCTGCGGAAAGGTGTGTCGTACAGCGGTGCGCCGGGTCATCACGGCGTCGATCTCAAGATGATCAACCCGGCGCGGGCAGCGCGGAAAGCGGCGGCGATGGACAATCCGACGGAGTGGACGCCGCCCGTCCTCAGCGCAGTCGGCATCAAGGAAGAAGGGATCGACGAAATCGTGTCGGCCCTCGACCGGCACTTTGCTTATCTTGAACAGAGCGGGAGGCTGCACGCGCGCCGCCGGCAGCGAATGCGGGAGCGCGTCATGGATGCCGTCGAGCAGAAGGTGCGCGGCCGCTTGTGGCAGGACACCGGCACCATGAGCTGGCTCGAGCAGCAGCTGCCCGCCGTCGAGGAGGGCAGGGCGACACCTTTCGCGGTCGCCGACCAGCTGTTGCGACAGAGCGCCGAGCTCGTACGTGGAGAAGAGGATAAATGACGAAACTGAAAAGCCCGGGCTCCAACGGAGCCGCGGACAGCGAGCTGATCGCGACTATCGAGGAGCAGAGCGCCGAGCTGCGGCTGCTCCGCCAGGAAGTCGCGGAGTGGCGCAAGAAGTACGAGACGGGAGAGCTGCGCGACATCGCCTTCACGAACTCCGAGAAGGAAGTTCAGCCCATCTACACGCCCCTCGATGCGGCGGAGACGAGCGCCGAAGCGCTCGGAATGCCCGGCTTCTATCCGTACACCCGCGGCATTCATCCCACCGGTTACCGCGGCCGCCTGTGGACGATGCGGCAGTTCGCCGGCTTCGGCAGCGCGCGAGATACCAATGAGCGTTACAAGTTTCTGCTCGAGCACGGGCAGACCGGACTGTCGGTTGCCTTCGATTTTCCGACGCTGATGGGTTACGACTCCGACCATCCGCGCTCCGAGGGCGAGGTCGGGAAATGCGGTGTCGCAATCTCGAGTCTCGCCGACATGGAGACGCTCTTCGACGGGATTCCGCTCGACCAGGTCTCGACATCGATGACCATCAATGGGCCGGCGGTCATCCTGTACTGCTTCTATATCGCGGCCGCCGAAAAACAGGGCGTCGATTCGAGGAAGCTGCGCGGCACGATCCAGAACGACATCCTCAAGGAGTACATGGCACAGCACGCGTGGGTGTATCCGATCGAGCCCGCGCTTCGACTTATCGTGGACTGCTTCGAATGGTCTGCCGAGCACGTTCCGCAGTGGAACACCATCTCCATCTCCGGCTACCATATTCGCGAAGCAGGTGCAACCGCCGCGCAGGAGCTCGCGTTCACCCTCGCCGACGGATTTACATACGTAGAGCGCGGAATCGCACGGGGCCTGAACGTCGACACGTTCGCGCCCCGTTTGTCTTTCTTCTGGGACATTCACAACGATTTCTTCGAGGAGATCGCCAAGCTGCGCGCGGCGCGCCGGATCTGGGCGCGGCACATGAAGGAGCGCTACGGCGCAAAGGATCCGCGGTCTCTCATGATGCGGTTCCATTCCCAGACCGCCGGCGTCACGCTGACTGCGCAACAGCCGATGAATAACATCGTACGTGTTGCCTATCAGGCAATGGCGGCGGCGCTCGGCGGAACGCAATCGCTGCACACCAACTCGATGGACGAGACCCTCGCGCTACCGACGGAGGAATCGGTGCAGGTCGCGCTTCGCACCCAGCAGATCCTCGCCTACGAGACCGGAGTCCCGAACGTCGTCGATCCACTCGGCGGATCCTACTATGTCGAGACGCTTACGACCGAGCTGGAGCGCGAAGCGGAGGCGCTCTTCGAGCAGATCGCGGAGGTCGGAGGAGTCGTGCGCGGTCTGGAGACAGGCTGGCTGCAGCGGCGCATCAACGAATCGGCGGCACGTCAGCAGTGGGAGATCGAGCAGCACAGGCGGATCATCGTGGGCGTCAACGACTTCGTGACCAACGAGCCGGAGCTTTCGATCGAGATTCTCAAGGTTGGTGAGGAAACCGAGCGCGAACAGAAGGCGAGAATGGCGAAGATGCGCGCACAGCGTGACAATGCCCTCGTTCAGAAGCGCCTCGATGCGTTGCGCGGTGCTGCCGCGACGAACGAGAATCTGATGCCCCATATCCTCGATTGCGCGCGGGCGTACTGCACCCTGTACGAGATCAGGGCCGCCATGGAGGCGGTCTTCGGTGCCTATCGCGAGCCCGTCTTCTTCTGAGAAAAACAGGCGAGTGGTGGGAGTCGGCGTTCGACGCTCACTACCTCCTCGAGTACGGCCCGCTCTTCACTCCAGAGAGTGACCGCCGCGAAGCCGCACGTCTGATGGAGCTGCTGGAGCTCCCAGTGAACTCGAGGATACTCGACGTTCCGTGCGGTCAGGGCCGGCATGCGCATCTGCTCGCCGAATCAGGCTTCGAAGTCGATGGCTTCGATTACTCAAGGGAGCTGCTCGACGTCGCGCGCAAGCGGGGGACCGGGCCGCACCTGCGCTACACCCGCGGCGACATGCGGAAGCTCCCGGCGCGCTGGACCCGACGTTTCGACGCGGTCCTCAACCTGTTCACATCATTCGGCTTCTTTGTCCATCCGGCCGACGACGCGAAGGTGGTCGGAGAATTCGCGCGAGTCCTCAAAGCTGGCGGCTTGCTGATCTGGCACGGCGGCAGTCGCGACGGAGTGATGGCGCGCTTTCTGGCGCGGGATTGGTGGACGTCGGGAAGAACTTTCTTTGCCCAGGAGCGGGAGTTCGATCCACTGTCAGGCCTGCTGACTGTCCACTCGACCTGGAAACGCGGCGCGCGGTCCGGTGAGCGCGAGCACAGCATTCGCCTCTACACCGCGACCCGGCTCGCCGAGCTTTTCGCCGAGTCGGGATTGATCGTCGAGCGCGCGTTCGACGGATTCACCGACGACCCGCTTACGCGTGCGTCGTCGGAGATGTTGCTCGTCGCTCGAAAGGAGTAGCACCGATTGCCGCTCCGCACACGCTGCCGCTAACTTTGTTCTCTCTATGAGACCAATCCGAGTTCTCGTCGCCAAACCCGGCCTCGACGGCCACGATCGAGGCGCCAAGGTAGTCGCCGCCGCCCTCCGCGACGCCGGCATGGAGGTCATTTACACGGGACTGCATCAGACTCCCGAGATGATCGCCACCGCAGCGGTGCAGGAGGACGTCGATGTGATCGGCCTGTCGATTCTCAGTGGCGCGCACATGACCCTCATTCCGCGGGTGCAGGAGCTGGTGCGCGATGCGGGCCGCGACGACATCCTCATCACCGGCGGCGGCATAATTCCAAAGGAAGACGTCGAAGCGCTGGAGGCCCGTGGGATCGGACGCCTCTTTGGGCCCGGCACGCCGACAACCGAGCTGGTCGCGTACATCAAGGAGTGGTTCGCTACACGCGAAAAGCAGGAAGCGTAGGTGACTAGCCGGCTGCGCGAGCTTGGCCAGGAAGTTCGGGCGCTCGAGGCAAAGCTCCGCGAGGCAGGTGGAGCAAAGCGACTCGAAAAGCTTCATCAACAGGGTAAGCTCTCGGCGCGGGAACGCGTAGAGTTGTTGCGCGACCCCAACTCGAGCATGCTCGAGGTCGGACTGCTCGTAGCCTACGATCAATACGACGGGCAGGCGCCGTCCGCCGGAGTAGTCACCGCCGTGATCCGCGTTCATGGGCGAGAGACGGTCGTCGTCGCCAACGATCCGACTGTGAAGGCTGGCTCGTGGTGGCCGGAGACCATCAAGAAGATGCTCCGCGCCCAGGAGATCGCGATGCGCTGCCGCATCCCGATCGTATATCTGGTCGATTCCGCCGGCGTGAACCTGCCATACCAGGGCGGCGTGTTTCCCGGCCAGTACGGCGCGGCGCGGATCTTCTACTACAACTCGATCATGCGCCGCTATCTCCACATCCCGCAGATCGCCGCGGTCATGGGGCAATGCATTGCCGGCGGAGCGTATCTCCCGGCGCTCTCGGACGTGATCCTGATGGTCAAAGGCACATCCTTCATGGGACTGGGCGGCCCGAATCTGGTGAAAGGCGCGACGGGGCAGGTCGTCGATGCCGAGACGCTGGGCGGCGCCGTGACGCACACCGAGATCAGCGGCGTTGCGCACTACGCTGTCGATAACGATGAGGCGTGCATCGCCAAAATCCGCGATCTGATCGAGCGCCTGCCGACATCGAGCCGCGATGTCGCACTGCTTCCGCACGAGACATCGTCTCCTCCGCCGCCGAAGACGAAAAAGAGCGCGTCGGGCGACAAGACGGCGACTCCCGCAGCGAAGCCCGAAGATCTCTACGACCTGCTGCCCGCCGATCACCGCATGTCCTACGACATGCATTCAGTACTGCGCGCGATCGTCGACAACGGCCAGCTCGATGAGTTTCAGGAAGGCCTGGCCAAAGAGATGATTTGCGGCGATGCGCGAATCAATGGAATCACCATCGGAGTGATTGCCAATCAGCGCGGCTTGATCAAGGGCAGGGAAGGCGAGAAGCCGCGGTTCGGCGGCATCGTCTACACCGAGAGCGCCGAGAAGGTGGCGTACTTCATCGATCGCTGCGACCGACTCGGGATTCCCTTGTTGTTCGTCCAGGATGTATCCGGGTTCATGGTCGGTACCGAGGCGGAGCAGACAGGTATCATTCGAGCAGGAGCGCGATTTGTCGAAGCGATGGCGACTGCGCGCGTGCCCAAGCTCGTTCTTACCGTGAATCACGCGTCCGGCGCCGGCTACTACGCGATGGCCGGCCAGGGCTTCGATCCAGATTTCATTCTGAGCTGGCCGACGGGCCGCATGGCGGTGATGGAAGGCGAGTCGGCGATCCAGGCGGTGCACGGACCCGCCCTCGAGGCAGCGAAGAAATCCGGCCGCGAGCTCGATCCGGATGTCGCGAAGGCGGTCGAGGAGATGCGCGCCGACTACGACAATCAGCTCGACGCCCGTTACGCCGCGGCACGCGGATACGTCGACGCCATCGTCTATCCCGAGAACACCCGCGAGATGCTGAGCCTCGCTTTACGGGCGGCGCTCCACAACCCTGGACCGCACCTCGGACCGTTTGTGCTTCCGGCGTACCTCACCGAGGAAACCGAGTGAAGGACGTCGTGCGCGTTGCCGCCGGTCAGGGCTTCTGGGGCGACGATCTCGATGCCCCGCGCCGCCAGGTGGAAGGCGGACCAGTCGACTACCTGATGCTCGACTATCTCGCGGAAGTCACGATGTCGATTCTGCAGAAGCAGAAGGAGCGTGACCCCGCGATGGGTTACGCCCGCGATTTCGTCGGCGCGATGGAGAGCGTGCTGCCCGCGGTCACCGACCGCGGCGTCAAAGTGATCGCCAATGCAGGCGGCGTAAATCCGCCGGCATGCGCTGCGGCCGTAAAGGCAGTTGCCGAAAAAAATGGCGCCAGCGGCAGGCTCACCATCGGAGTCGTAACCGGGGACGATCTGCTGGGCAGACTGGACGATCTGATTCGCGCCGGACACCCACTATCCAACATGGACACCGGTGAGCCGCTCTCCACCGTTCGGGACCGGGTGCTGTCCGCAAATGCCTACATCGGCTCGGTTCCGATCGTCGAAGCACTCGGGAAGGGTGCCAACGTCGTCATCACCGGCCGCTCGACGGATACCGCGCTCACCATGGCACCACTCCGCCACGAGTTCGGCTGGGGCGCCACGAGCTGGGATCAGCTCGCCGCGGGCATCGTTGCCGGCCACATCATCGAGTGCGGCGCGCAGTGCTCGGGCGGCAACTGTCTCTACGACTGGCGATCCATCCCCGATCTGGCCAACGTCGGCTATCCTCTGGTCGAAGCAAAGCCCGATGGAACCTTCGTCGTCACCAAGCACCCCAACACCGGCGGCCGGGTATCCGTTCCAACCGTGACGGAGCAGCTGGTGTACGAGATGGGCGATCCGCATTCGTACATCACGCCCGACGTGGTCGCCGACTTCACCACTATTCACCTAGCGCAGGACGGCGAGAATCGGGTGCGGGTTTCCGGTATCAAGGGCAAGCCGCCCACCGACAAGCTCAAGGTTTCGATCGCGTATCGCTCCGGATTCAAGGCGGTCGGCACTCTCGTCTACGCGTGGCCCGACGCCCTGGAGAAAGCGCAGCTCGCCGACCGTGTCCTGCGCGAGCGGCTCGACCGACTAGGTCTGCACTTCGACCACGTACTGACCGAGTTCGTTGGCGCCGGCGCGACACACGGCCGACTCGCCGGAGATCAGCATGACGCGCCCGAAGTCCAGCTGCGGTTCGGGGTCCGCGGATCGGACAAGGCGGCCGTGGAACGATTCACGCGGGAGATCGCGCCACTCGTGTTGAATGGGCCGCCGAGCGTCACCGGGTTTGCCGGCGGCCGACCCAAGGTCGAGGAAATTGTCGCCTACTGGCCCGCGCTCATCGACAAGACCGTCGTCCAGACCAGAGTGGAGCTGGTTAAATGAAGGTTCGCCTCGTCGACATCGCGCACGCACGGTCGGGGGACAAGGGCGATACAGCCAATGTCGGTGTAATCGCCTACCGGCCCGAATGGTACGAGCTGCTCCGCGACACCCTGACGAAGCAACGGGTCGCCGACCACTTTCGCGGCATCATCGATGGCGGTGTCGAGCGTTTCGAGCTTCCTAACCTCAACGCGCTGAACTTCCTGCTCCACGGCGCTCTCGACGGTGGCGGTACGCTCTCGCTCAAGACTGACGCGCAGGGAAAGGTCTATTCGACCGCGCTTCTGCGAATGGTGATCGACGTTCCCGACGCGGACGCGAAGCGTTTGCAGCTGCCGGCGGCGCGGTGAACAACATTCGGGTTGGCGCCGACGGCCCGATCGGACGAATCATTCTCGCGCGTCCAGAAAAAAAGAACGCGCTGAACCGTGCCACCGCCGAGGAGCTCGCCGACGCGCTGTTCGCGCTCAGCGAGTCCAGTGTGCGAGTCGTGGCAATCGAGGGAGAAGGCGCCGATTTCTGCGCCGGCGCGGATCTGTCCGCGCTGGAAGCGATGCTCGATTCGCCGCGGCAGGATCACATCGACGACGCGAAGGCGCTCGGCCACGTCTTCCACACCATCCGTCGGATGGAAAAACCAGTCGTCGCGCTCGTCAGGGGACGCGCGCTTGCCGGCGGAGCGGGACTCGCCACCGCTTGTGACATCGTCGTTGCCCACGAAGACGCGCGCTTCGGCTATCCGGAAGTCGGCATCGGGTTTGTCCCCGCAATGGTGATGACCATGCTTCGCCGCTGCGTCGGTGAGAAGCAGGCGTTCGATCTGGTCAGCACTGGACGAATTCTATCGGCCGAAGAAGCCTGTCAGATGGGACTGGTTTCGCGGGTGTTCGCCGCGAGGGAGTACGACCAGCTTTCTGAGAGCCTCCTCAACAGGCTCGCCGCCGCCGAGCCGAGCGCGATGGCGGCTACCAAAGGATTGTTCTACAGGTTGGACAATCTCGCGTTCCTGGACGGGATCTCGGCCGGAATTGTCGCCAACGCCGATGCGCGCACGACTCCCGCCTTCCGCGAGGGCGTCAGGAAATTCACCAGTCGAGGCAAGGACAAACCGTGAGCCCATTCACTACCGCCAAGATCGCGCTGATGCTCATCGCCGCCATCCTGCTGGCGTGGGGGATCAGAGCCGACGATGCCGCGCTGCGCTGGGCGGGCATTGGATTCCTGTTCATCGCGCTGATTCTGCGCTTCTTCAAGCCTCGCAAGCCGCGCGGCCTTTGATGTCCACCGCAACCCAGCCGCCCCGAGCCGCAGCGCGACCCATAACACCTCCTCGGCCGACGACTCTAATCGTTTCTCCTCGGCTATCAACAAAAGTCGGCGCGGAGGTCGTCCTGGCAAGCGAGACCCTCCAGTACACCGGCAGCTTCAAGTTTCGCGCTGCCTACAACGTTGCGTCCAACGTCCCGCACGAGCACATCCTCACCGCGTCGTCGGGCAACTTCGGCCAGGCGATCGCGTACGCCTCAGCGCTTTTCGGCAAACGCTGCACAGTCGTGATGCCGTCCGGTGCGCCGCGCATCAAGGTCGACGCGGTGCGTGAGTACGGGGCCGAAGTGGATCTGGTCGACGTGGCAAAGAAGGGCCGACTCGAGCGGCTCGCGGAGCTGGCCAGGAAGTTCCCCGACGCGTACGTCGCGAGTCCGTACGACGACGCGCTGGTGATAGAAGGAAATGCAACCCTCGGCGCGGAGCTTTTCGATCGTAACCTCGATCTCGACTACATCGTTGCGCCGATCGGTGGCGGCGGCCTCACCTCCGGCTTGGTGAAAGCCGCCAAGGAGAGTGGCGGAAGGACGAAGGTTCTGGCTGCCGAGCCGCTCTTGTCGAACGATGCCGCGGAATCCTTCCGCGCCGGCCACCTCGTGTCGCGCGCCGATGAATCATCGACGATTGCCGATGGCGCGCGCGTGCTGCGGCTGGGCGACCGCAATTGGGAGATCTTGAGCCATGGTCTCGCCGGGGTCATCGAGGTCAGCGAAGATCAGATCAAAGAGGGTTTGCGGATGTTGTTCGCGCTCGCGAATCTCAAAGCCGAGCCGACCGGCGCCCTCTCGATTGGTGCCGTGCTCGCTGAGCCGGACAGATTCCGCGGCAAGCGGGTCTGCTGTGTGGTCAGCGGTGGCAATGCGGATCCGGCCATCTATGCGAGCCTGATCAAGGATATCTGAGCGGATTCGTATCTCTGCGGCGGTACACTTACGCGGGCGATGTCCGGGCACCCCATCCGAGTCCGGTTCGCTAACTTTCGATAGATGTCCAGCCCGACAATTCACGATGCGCGACGCGTTCTCAAGAGCGCGTTCGGCTACGATAAATTCCGCCCCGGCCAGGAAGCGGCGGTGTCCGCGATTCTGTCCGGCCGCGACACCGTCGTTGTCCTTCCCACCGGGGGCGGCAAGTCGCTCTGTTTTCAGGTGCCGGCGCTGCTGATGCCCGGGCTTACGGTCGTGGTATCGCCGCTGATCTCGCTCATGAAAGACCAGGTCGACGCGCTGACGGCCAAGGGACTTCCCGCTGCCTTTATAAACAGCACGCTCACCCCCGGCCAGGTGTCCGATCGATTGATCAAGGCCGAGCGTGGCGAGCTGAAGCTGCTTTACGTGGCGCCGGAGCGCTTTGATTACGGGCGCACCGCGGAGCGCTTGCGGAAGATCGGCGTGTCGCTGCTTGCGATCGACGAAGCGCACTGCATCAGCCAGTGGGGTCATGATTTCCGCCCCAGCTATCTGCGCGTGAAGACCGTCCACGCCGCGCTCGGGTCGCCGGCGACGATCGCGTTGACGGCCACCGCCACGCCCGAAGTGCGCCGCGACATCGTGCGGGAGCTCGCGCTCAAGAATCCCGAGACCATCATCACCGGGTTCGATCGGCCCAATCTCACGTACTACGTGGTGCCGGCGAAGAACGAAACCGAAAAGGAGAGGCGCCTCGTCGGGATTCTCAGACGATACGACGGCCTCGCTGTGGTTTACGCCTCCACCCGGCGCGCGGTGGACGAGTTGACCCGCGTTCTCGAGCGCGCGAAAATCCGCGCCGCGGGCTACCACGCCGGTCTCGACGACGCCCGCCGTCATGAGGTACAGGAGGCATTCATGACGGAAAAGATCCGCGCCATCGTCGCCACCAATGCCTTTGGAATGGGCATCGACAAGCCGAACGTTCGACTGGTGATTCACTACGCGATGCCCGGCACTCTCGAGGCGTACTACCAGGAAGCCGGGAGAGCAGGGCGCGACGGACTGCACTCCGACGTTTTTCTCCTGCACTCGTTTCCGGACCGCTTCACCCACGAGTTCTTCATCAAGGGCTCGCACCCCGAGCGCGCCGTCGTTGAGAAGACCTATGAAGCACTGGTCCACTTGTCCGACCGGCAGGGCTTCGTCAGCGCCGACCCCGAAGAAATCGCCCGCACCATCAAGCCCAAAACCACCGGCCGCGAGGTCGAGGGCGCGCTGCGGGTCCTGAGCCGCTTCGGCGCCGTGAGCTCCAGCGCCGGTGATCAGTCCCG
>DASSNV010000030.1:0-3563 GCA_035701245.1 Gemmatimonadaceae bacterium
TGCGCTACGATCGCCTTGATCGGCGCAATCTGCGCGAGGTTCGGGAGCGGCGCAGCGCTGAACTTCCCGCCCCCGTCGTTGTGCAGACACATACTGGCGAAGGTGTCCGCCTCGTAGTGCAGGGCGCGCTTCAACGCGGCCTCACCGAAGGCTTCGCTCATCGTCGTGTTGGCAAAGGAGCCAAAGGTCGGATACCGGATCCCCAGCGTGTACATCGCGTCCGCCAGCTGCGCGATTCCGCCGTATGGGTATTCCTTGCCATCGATCTGCTCGGCGAGAACGACATCGGTCTTGCCCTCACCCGTGAAGTCCCCGGCGTAAATCCCGAACTTCGCGTCCTTACCGGTCGTGTACGCGTAATTGAGCCCGAGATTGCCGGCGACGAGATCGGGCCGCCCGTCGCGATCGAAGTCGCCCGCAACGAGGCTGAACCACCAGCCGCGTAACGGCGGCAATCCGGTCGACTCCGTCACGTTCTTCAGGTGCCCGCCGTCATTCCGGTAGAACTCGACCGACATCCACTCGCCGGTCGTTACGAGATCGAGCCGGCCGTCACCGTCGAAGTCGATCCACTGCCCGTCGGTGACGAGGCCGCCAGGCTGAATCAGCTCCGGGGCGACCTGCGCCGTCACGTCGGTGAAATGTCCGCCATCGTTGCGCAGGATGTAGCTGCGCGCCGGCAACGGGTACTTCCGCGGCGTCAGTCGCCCACCGACGAAAAGATCCGGACGGCCATCGCCGTTGAAATCCCCCACCCGAACAGTCGACGTGCTCGTCAGCATCACTGGCAGCGCCGCCGAGTCTCTGACGAATCGACCGGTGCCTTGGTTGATATAGAGGCGATCCTGGAGCAGCGGCGACTCGGGAGTGAGCTGAAATCCCCCGCTCGTTACGTAAAGGTCGGCGCGTCCATCGCCGTTGGCGTCGAAGAACACCGCGCCCCAATCCTCATAGTCCTTGTCGGCGGTCCACGGCTGCGACTGAGGATCTGCGGTGAAGCTGCCGTCTTTGTTCTGGATCAGGAGCTTTCGAGCACTGCCCGCCGCACCGCCGATGAACACATCGTCGAGCCCGTCGCCGTTGACGTCGCCGACCGCCACCACCGGACCGTGGCTCGACAGGTTATACGGCAGCAGCGGCTGAAGCCCGTAATCCGCGCGCGCGGTATTCGTTTCGCGATAGGTGAACCCCTTGCCACCTTCGAAGGGTTGGAACGCGAGAGACCCGGGAGCCGGTGTCCTCGGCCCTGCGCTGCCCCTACCCGACGCGTCGGAATGCCGCAGTACTACCTCTCGATCGACTCCAACGTTGGTGAGCAGCTGATACCTGCCGTCCGGCCAGACGATCTCCAGACTGTCGATGGTCTTGACGGCGCCGAGTCCGAAATGGAGTCGGTCATCCACAGTCGACATGAAGCCGCGGTACGGCGACTGATACAGATACTGCTTTCGCGCGCCAGCCGTCGCGACGACGCTCGCGCCGATCCCACGACGATTGGCGGAGTCGCCCTCCAGCCTGATGCGCAGAAAGTGGTGGTTCTCGTCAACGGACTGGACGTTTTGATAAATGAACGCTGGCCCATCGATGTTGTTCACCACGAGGTCGAGCCGGCCATCGTTGTCCAGATCGGCGTAGGCGGCGCCGTATGAAAAACTCGGGCGCTCAAGCTTCCACGCCCCGGTCTTGTCGGTGAAGGTCAGGTCGCCGTTGTTGACGAAGAAATAGTTGGAGACATCGTACGCGGGGAGCTGGTCGAGAACCTTGCGCGCGCCGGCCACGTTTCCTCGGCGTTGCAATCCGTTCGCAGAGGCGAGATAGTCGAGGTCGTTGACGGCCTTCGGATAGCCGTTGCCGATGAACAGATCCTTGTCGCCATCGTTGTCGAAATCGGCGAGTAGGGGGCTCCAGCTCCAGTCGGTAGCGGCAACCCCGGCGAGCGCGGCGATGTCGCTGAACAGTACGTCACCATTACCGATCGGCCCGTTATTCAGCTGCAGCGCGTTGACGCTGTAGTCCTGGAGGATGCCCTGGCTCGCGAGCGCCTGAGCGCCGGCCAAAGTCATCAAACCATTCGTGCGCTTCCTGCGCGCGAGATCGCGCGGCGCCATGTCCACCTGCGCGATGTCCGTCCAGCCGTCGTTGTTGATGTCCGCGGCATCGACTCCCATCCCCGCGGAGCTGGTGTGTTTCACCCACTCACTGCGCTTGTTGGTAAAAGTGCCGTTCCCGTTGTTGACGTATATGACATCGTTGGGCGTTATGTCATTGGAGACGTAGATGTCGGGCCAGCCATCCTCATTGAAATCGGCAACCACCACCCCGAGGCCGAAACCGGCTTGACGCAGGATGCCGGCTTTCTCCGAGACATCGGTGAATCCGCCACGGCAGGTGTTGTGGAAGAGATGGTTTTGGCTGCCCGGCGTCTGCCCCGCCCTCCCCGATGGATGGCTCGGCGCGCTGCTGCGCGAGAAATCGGCGGGAGAGTTCTCGAGCAGGAACAGGTCGAGACATCCATCGCGATCGTAGTCGAGGAAGACGCCGTGGGTGGTGAAGCCCGTATCGGCGATGCCGTAACGCGCCGCCTCCTCGGTGAAGGTGCGGTTGCCATTGTTGATGAAGAGGAGATTTGCGCGCTGCTCGCCCTTCGACCACGCGGGACCGGAGACCGAGACGTAGATGTCGAGAAATCCATCGCCGTTGATGTCGACCATCGTCGCGCCGGTCGCCCAGCGGTTGGTCGAGACACCCGCGGTTCTGGTGATGTCCTCGAACCTCATCCCACCCTTGTTCCGGTAGAGCCTGCTCGACACCACGTTGCCGCTGAAGAAAATGTCCGGCAGTCCGTCGTTGTCGATGTCGCCAACCGCGACACCCGCGCCATTGTAGATGTAGACGTCGGTCTGCACATTGAGCGAGTCGCTGACGGGGATGTTGTTGGCGAAGTCGATGCCCGTTTCACTGGCGCTCAGGAGCTTGAACACCGGCCGGTCCCGGTCTCTGGAGCAACTCGTCGCGGACATCAGCAGGACGAGAAGTGCCGCTGTGCGGCGCGCGGGCGGCAACCGAAACCACGAGGTATTTTGGTGCATGGACAAACAACTGCCGATTTCCCGGATCATCAACCTCATTCCGAAAGAGTCACAGCGGCTCTGGAGCACCGACGAATCTGAAGCGCTGCGACGCATGCTGGCTAGTGACGTCAACGGAGTTCTGCATCTCGATGGCTCCTTTGCCCTCGTCGCGCAGGATGGCGAGCGCGTTCTCCTCGCGCGCAGCCTCGACCGGCCGCTCCGGTATTTCCTGGCGAAGGCCACCGACGGCCCCGTTCTCATCGTCGCCGAGCGCATCGATGAGATCGCCGGCGAGCTCGCTCGGCGGGGGTGGTCGACCCAGTTCCACCCGAGTTATACCCGCATGGTTCCCGCGCATCACCTGACCACTCTGCGGCTGGTGGGCTGTCCCGATCCCAATCCCGTGCACCAGCGGTTCTTCGACCCCCCGCGTGGAACGCTGCCGGCGGATCTCGACGTCATCGGGCGACACTACATCGAGGCGGTTTACGG
>DASSNV010000031.1:0-6002 GCA_035701245.1 Gemmatimonadaceae bacterium
GGCATCGCGATACCGCCGCCGACGTTCCACCCGAAGTGATTGTCCGATACGGTTATCGATCCGGCGCTGGCCGCTGCATTGTACCAGCCGCCGCCGCCGATCAGGTAAGGTGAAACGGACGTGGAGGGCACCTTGTACACAAGGTTGCCGGTGACGCTGGTGAAGTGGATGTTGCCGTCTGCGCCGTCCTTGGCGCCAAACCGGTTGTAGGCGCCGTCAACGCGGATTCCGAGGGGAATCATCGCCGGGTTGAAGGCAACCGTGCCCGTGGCGTTCCAGCCAGTGCTGACGCCGTCGGAGAGGTCGCTCGTCGGGAGCGCCGCACCGGCTGCGATTCCGAACTGAATCGGCTTCGCCGCGGCTGAAACCTGAGCGCCTGCCTCAAATGACAGCGAGACCAGCGCGATGCCCGCGAGGGCAGCTGCAAAAAGTGAACGCTTCAAAACAACTCCTGGTTACTGGAAGCGTCCGCGCCCGGCCGGTCGGCCATCGTTCAGACGCAAATCCGGTGTGCGCACTCCGGATCGGGGAAGTCCCCGCCTCGTGCAATGTGTCAATCGGACGAGCTAGCGGTTTGCGGGGTAACGCTTTGGCGACTTGCCACCACGTAACCGAACTGCTGAGCTTGGCTCAGCGTCGGCGAGCTGGGGTCGGTTTGTTCTTGATGATGTATGCCGGATCTATCCGCTCCAGGCGCCGATCACGCGCCTCATCCAGCGTCGTTGAGCACGAGAGCCGCACATCCCTCAGCGATGAATCGCGAACCGTCACCAACGCAGCCTTCGCTTCATCATGGTAGGTGATCACCTCCGAAGAATCGGCCTTGAGGAAAGGGATCCCACAAACTTCCTCGAGGGGATACTTGGCTCCAATCAACCGCAGCACCCGCGTCGGAGCGCGCGGCAGCGCCGACGCCAGCGCGATCGACATCGTAGCTTCGGCGGCCGCGGAGACCGGTGTGATTTGTCGCGCCACCTCCAGCCACGCGCTGTCCCCGGTCGCAATGCCGTTGGTCACCGAGCGCCCGAAGCTCTCGTCGGTATCTACACGTCGCGATACCTGGCCGGCGCCGCCGAGCTTGATCTCCGACAGCACCAGGTCGGCAGTTCCCATCGGTGTCCACGCGCTGTCTTTGCATCCCACCACGCTTACAACCGACAGACACGCCGCGGCGATCATTTTCCAGCGCACGCTTCTCGAACACGGGCGGTGTCACTTGGCATCCAGATCGCCAGGGCCCGTGCTTTACGGTCTGCGTCATGCGCACCCAGAGCGGCGCCGAGGATTTTCACAGTCGCATGGGTCGCGCCCAGCGAGTCCACCACCACACCGTTCGCACCGATTCCCGCCGCCTGATTCCTGACCGACTTGAGCAGATCGCCGTTGCCGCTATAAACCGAATTGCCCTCGGCACTGATGAATGCGACCTCGTAGTAGTCGTACGGAACCTTATCGGTGCTCGGAAAGACCCTTACTGCGTCGGCGCACGTCGGCGCGAGGGTGAGGGAGGCGTTGCGCTCTACGATCTGGGATCGCGTTCCCCCGCACCCGAGGGCAGCGCCGGCGACAAGCGCTGCCGCGGCCAGCTCGCTGGATGGGAATTTCATGCGTCGGGATTTCTCCGTGTACGGTTCGGTTCGGTGAAGTAGGTCGGCAAGAAGCTCGCCTCATCGAGCACGGAAGTTCTGGCCCGAAAGTAGCCTATTCCGTCGGTCGATTGCACCGCTGCGTGACCGGCATCCGTCATCATCCCAGGAGACGACCTCCGCTTGGCTCTTCGGCTTTCCGGAACGGCGCAACGTCGCGCTTTGGCTCTCGTTCCGGCATTCCTCGTTCTGATTGTCGGAGCCGTAGCGTACGACCGCGCGCGAAGTCTGGTGCGCGATGTCGGCGAGGTAGAGCGCAGTCACTCGGTTATCGAGCAGTCCAACGACCTGCTCACGCGTGCGGTGGATGCCGAGACGGGTCAGCGTGCTTTTCTCCTTACCGGGGATTCCGTCTTCCTCGATCCTTACATTGGCGCCCGCTCGGATGTCAACCGCGCTATCGATTCGTTGCGGCCGCTGTTGCGGCGGGATCAGATGCAATCCTCACAGCTGGATTCCGTCGCCGAGAACATCCGGCTGCGCTTCAACCTCCTCGAGAGCGGCATCGTCGCGTACGACTTGGGTGACCTCGGCACTGCGCGCAGCAGCGCGCGCATCATGGCCGGCAAGAAGCAGATGGATCAGCTGCGGGCGCACGTGGAGGCGTTGCAGTTTCGCGAGCGCTCGCTCCTCGACGCGCGCCATGCGGCCGAAGAGCGGAGTGTCCGCAGTGCCTCACTGGTGGTCGCGGGCGCGGCGATCATCGCACTCGTTCTCAGTGGACTCATCAATCTCGCGTTCTCGGGCGCAATCAGGGAGCGCGAAGCAGCCAACGCCCAGCTCGAGGAAGTCAACGAGGACCTCGCCCGACAGTCGCACCAGCTGGAGCTGCAGGCGGCCGAAATGGAATCGCAGGCGGCGGAGCTCGAGGCGACCGCCGAAGATTTGCGGTCGACCAACGATGAGCTGAATCGCGCCACTCGCACCGCGGAAACAGAGCGCGATGCCGCTCAAACCGCGCGGCGCCGTCTCGAGCGCGTTCTCGAGAATCTGCCGGATGCCGCCAGCGTCTTTGACGAGGAATGGCGGTTCACCTACCTGAACCCCGCCGCAACCCGACTGCTGGCATCGATGGGCGCCGATGCGAATGTGATCGGCTGTGAGTTGTGGGCGGTGGTGCCGGCGCTCAAGGGAACTCGCTTCGAGAGCGAGGCGTTGTCAGCGGTGGCCAGGTCGGCGGTCGTAGAGTTCGAGGAATACCTGCCGTCAGCCGACCTCTGGCTGGAGAACAACGTCGTTCCACTCAAGGGTGCGGTGTTGATCTTCAGTCGGGACGTCACGCGCCACAAGCGCGCAGAAGAGGGCGCAAAACTTCTCAGCGACGCCAGTCGCGCGCTGGCGTCCACGCTCGACTACGAGAAGACCCTCGAGGCGGTGGCACGGCTCGCGGTCGGCGAGCTGGCAGACTGGTGTGCGGTCGATCTCGTCGGCCCGGACGGCGAGATTCGTCAGGTTGTGGTGTCGCACCGCGACGAGGCGAAAATCAAATGGGCCCGTGATCTGAATAAGCTGTATCCGCCGGACTACTCAGCGCAGGGCGGCGTAGGCTCGGTCATCAGGAGCGGCAAGCCCGAGCTATACCCCGAGATCACCGACGAGATGCTCGTCTCCGCCGCACGCGACGCCGAGCACCTCGCGATCACCCGTGAGCTGCAGATCCGCTCGGCGTTGATCGTCCCAATGATAGCTCGCGGCCGTACCCTCGGCGCTCTCACACTCATAAGCAGCGAGCTCGGCAGGCGCTACGGCGAGGTCGATAAGACGCTCGCCATGGAGCTGGCGACCAGGGCAGCGATCGCGATCGACAACGCGCAGCTCTATCGCGGTGCGCTGGCGGCGAGCGATGCGAAATCGGCCTTCCTCGCAACCATAAGTCACGAGCTACGCACTCCGCTCAACGCGATCATTGGATACGCGTCGCTCCTCGAGGAAGGCATCGAGGGCGAGCTCAATCAAGCACAGCGTGGGCAGCTCGGGCGGATTCGCGCCAGCGCGGCACATCTTCTCGGGCTGATTGACGAAGTTCTCACCTTCAGTCGCGTCGACGCCGGCAAGGAAGTCGTCCGGCGCGAGGAAATCGAGCTCAAGCCTCTCATCCGGGATGCAGTCGCAATGGTCACGCCGTTCGCCGAGAGCAAGCGCATCGCACTCCGTGATGAGAGTACGAACGCGCACCTGCTCTCCGACAGCGGCAAGCTCCGTCAGATCATGCTCAACCTTCTGTCCAACGCGATAAAGTTCTCTGACGGCGGTGACGTCGTGATAACCTCCCGGAGGAACGGCGATAGCGTTGCGATCGCGGTGACCGACGCCGGCATCGGAATAGCGCCGGAAAACCTCGAGCGCATCTTCGATCCGTTCTGGCAGGTGGAACAGCGCTCGACGCGCCGGGTCGGCGGAACCGGGTTGGGGCTCAGCGTCAGTCGCAGCCTGGCGCGGCTGCTCGGTGGAGATGTCTCCGTCAGCAGCAGTCCGGAGAATGGCAGCACGTTTACGGTGACGCTGCCGACAACCCCCGGACCAAGAACTCCGCTCGTCGCCTAGCGCTGGGTGCCCGCGGGGAGGTGCGCGTCCCGCTGCTCGGAAAGCAGTCGCGTGGTGTAGCGCTGGCCCTCGGAGATTCGCTCGACCTCGAGCGCGATGGCGTCTACCGCCTGATTCAGCTGGGTGAGCTGGCTCGTGATCTCGGGAGGAATCTGATTCGGCGCCGAGCGTCGATCCATCCGTCGAGCGAATGCGCGTGCCAGTGGCAGGCCGATGATGATCGCCGCGACCGTGATGAAAAACGCGACCGAGATGTCGACGACCTGTGGAGGAATTGCATCGTTGTTGCGAAATGGCGCGGGGACCCCGACGACGGTTTGTTGTCCGTCCGGGGTTTGGATGGTGAAGGTGCGCTGGCCTGACGGAGCTGCTTGTCCAACTGCCTCCTGCGCTGCCTGCGCTGCTTCCCGGGCGCGGGCCGCCACCACCTCGGCGGTGATGTTGTTTTTGAAGGCAGCCCGGAGCTCCCGTGCAGCATTCTGCAGCTCCTGGTCGGTTGGCCGCGTTGAATTGGTGGGCGGCGCTTGTGTCGTGGCGTTGCCGCCCTGAGCCGCCGTGCCCGCCTGAGAAATCAGTTTCATCATCGGTAGTTCACCTGATCAAGACGTTCGTTCGATGCGACAGAATCTAAGCACAGTCTTCGTTCTCGGCGCGGTTGCGCCAACACCGACGTCAGCCATTCCGTATTAGCTTAGTTCCGAATCCGTCCCGATCCGCGCCAAGGATCGAATTCCAACCAAAGCCAAACCATGCGAGCCCACCCCGTTCTACCCGCTCTCGCCGGTGCGTTGCTTTGCGCCGGAGGCCTGTCCGCACAACTCACTACTCCTCTCGACTCCACCACCCTCGCCGGTTTCCGATGGCGCGCGATCGGCCCCGCCAACATGAGCGGTCGCGTCACCGACGTCGAAGGTGTTCCTGGAAACCCGAAGGTCTTTTACGTCGCCACCGCGACCGGCGGAATCTGGAAGACCATCAACGCCGGAACGATGTTCTTCCCGCTGTTCGAGAATGAGAAGGTCATCTCGATGGGCGACATCGCCCTGGCTCCTTCCAATCCTGACATCATCTACGCAGGAACGGGTGAAGAGGATTCGCGCAATTCCATCTCGCCGGGTGGCGGGGTCTACAAGTCGACCGACGGTGGCCGCACCTGGAAGCTCATGGGACTCGAGGCCACCCAGCAAATCGGGCGAATCGTAGTCGATCCGACCGACCCGAACGTCGTCTATGTCGCGGCACTCGGTCATGCCTGGAACTCGAATCCCGAGCGTGGACTTTACAAATCGACCGACGGCGGCGCGACTTGGAAGCTGGTGAAATTCGTCAGCGACAAGGCGGGGTTCGTCGACCTCGCCATGGATCCAAAGGATCACAACACCCTTTACGCCTCGAGCTGGGAAAGAGTTCGGGGTCCCTACTTTTTGAAGAGCGGCGGACCCGGCAGTGGTCTCTGGAAATCGACCGACGCTGGCGCAACCTGGCGCGAGATCAAAGGCGGTGGATTTCCCGAGACCACCAAAGGGCGAATTGGAATTGCCGTATCGCCATCCAACCCGCAGATCGTTTACACCTGGGTGGAGGCGGACACGCTTCCGCACGCCCTCGGGCGCGGCGAGAAGGCCGACCCCGCCAAGCGGCAAAAGACGTTGAGTGGCATCTATCGGTCGACCGACGGCGGCGCGACCTGGACGCTGACCTATCGCAACGAGCCACCCGCGGGCGGTGCCGGCGGTCTGGGCGACGCGCGCCCCTTTTACTATTCGCAGATCCGCGTCGACCCGCGCAATCCCGATCGCATCTATTGGATGT
>DASSNV010000032.1:0-18060 GCA_035701245.1 Gemmatimonadaceae bacterium
GTGGATCCGCCCTATCCGCCCAACGTCCGCCTCGCGAACATCGTCTTCAGTGGTACCGTCGAAGATTCGACCGCGAAACTCGCCATCCACGCCGGCGAGTGGCTGCGCGAGCTGATCTCCACCCGCGCCGGCGACGAAATCACCGTCGTTGGCCCCGCACCCTGTCCGATCGAGCGCATCAAGAGCCGCTGGCGCTGGCACATCCTGTTGAAGTCCGCGCACCCCGGCGAGCTCACGCGGGTCAGTCGCTACTTCATGGAAAGATTCGAGGTACCCACTACCGCGCAGCTCAGGGTGACACTCGACCGGGACCCGGTTGCGTTGCTCTAACTGGGCGCGGAGTCTGAGATCTCGCCGTTCGGCTGGCACCCCTAGTCCCAAAGCCGGCAGGTGGGAGACGTGGACAGTTGGGAGTGTGTCAGTCTGTCGTGCTTTGCATCCATAGGAAAGGCGAGGGCCGTCAGCCGCCAGCATGACAGCTAATAGACTCCCAGCTTTCCAGTTGCCAGACGGCCGACTTTGGGACTACAGGGACACGCCGAAGCGCTGCGACCCCGAAGTCGATGCCGCATTCCGCAGTTAGTCTCCCAACCCGCAATCAGTCAGCATTTCGCACTGGCAGTTGGTCCGTGATTCCGCAGCAGTTAGTCCGCACCCCTAAGCAGTTCTTTAGATTTAGCGCGTGACCATCCTTCGTCATCCTGACTTCAATTCGCCCGAGCTGGCGGCCGCTCCCGACGCGAAGTTTGTCGCGGCGCCGGCCGACGGCGTCCTGCCCGAGGGCTTCTTCTCGACCACCAACCTTCCCACCTACGTCCGCATCAAGGGAGCGTGGCAGATGCCCCGCGAGCCGCGGATGGACTCGGCCCTCGTCCTCGATGCCGATGGATTGTGGGTAAGGGAAGGACGGAAGCTCAGAAAAGGCGATCTCGTTGCCGTCGGCAGCGAGGAAGACGGCAGCGAGGGCATTTACGTGCACACCGCTTCCTTCCTCGGCGACGAGGAAGGCGAGTTCAAGTTCATGACCAGCGAGGTGTCGCGTGAGAAGCCGATCGACTACTCGCAGATGGCGAGGATCCTCATCGACGAGCGCGAGCGCGGCGGATATCCGATCTGGGTCACCGGCCCTGCTCTGGTCCACTCGCGCGCCCGAGCCGACATGGTCTGGTTCATCGAGAACGGATTCGTTGCCGCGCTCCTGGCGGGAAACGCCGTCGCCGTCCACGACATCGAGGCATCGATCTTCGGAACGACCCTCGGCATGACCCGTACTGGCGAAGCGACGACGGGCGGACACGGCCTGCACATGCGGGCCATCAACAAGGTCCGCGCTGCCGGGTCGATCTCGAACGCCGTGGAGCGCGGGGTGATCACCGACGGCATCATGCACGCGTGTGTAGTGAAGGGCGTGCCGTTCGTGCTCACGGGATCGATTCGCGACGACGGTCCGCTCCCCGAGGTCATCACCGACACTCTCGCGGCGCAGGACGCGATGAAGCGGCACACCACCCGCGCGACGATGGCGGTCCTGATCGCGACCGCCCTCCACGCCATCGCAACCGGCAACATGCTGCCCGCCTTCGTGACCGAGAAAGACGGCTCGATGCGCGAGCTGCCGACCATCTGCGTCGATTCGTCGGAGTTCGTCGTCAGCAAGCTCAAGGATCGCGGCACCCACCAGGCATTTGGTGTCGTCACCAACGCACAGGACTTCATGCATATTCTTCGACTTTACGTGGAGCGCGAGCTGACCGAGCGGAAGGCGGGTCAGGCCGCGCGCCAGGCCAGCAGGGCAACGGCGTGATCGAGACTACGGAGCGATTTCTGCGCGATATCGCCGAGCGCATCGGTCTACACTCGGTCGATGAAATCAGACTGTTTCCACCGATGCGGCAGGGAGGCGTCGAGACCGCAGTTGCCGTCGTCGCTGCGCTACCGCTCCCGCCCGAGCCGGTGCACGACCACGCTGCCGACGAGCCCCCCGAAGCGCTCAGCGAGAGCGCGGGCGACGAGTTTCTTCCCATCGAGGAAGAGGATCGCGAGATCATCGTCCATCGCCATACGGTCTTCACCGCGCGATACCGTCACACCCTCAAGGGAGCGGATCGCGGCAAATGGGAGGTCGATGTCCGCGCCGAGGCGGACGCGCCGCTCGTCACGCTGGATGACGTCGTCCGCGGTGTGATGAAGCGCGCCGGCGAGCCATTCGAGCCCGAGAAGATCACCGCGTCAGAGTTCAAGACGATCGTCGAGACGGCACCGAGTCCCTGACGATCCAAATCGACTCCAGCTTCACACCGCGACGCGCGGCGCGATCGGCGTGAGCTTTGCCGCCGCAGGCGGCGCTCCAGGCGCGTTCGCGGCGGCGTATCGAGCCAGAATCGTCCGGTGAATGTCGCGCGCATCCTCCAGCGTCTCGGCCTCTAGCGCGAGCCGTTCCGGCGAGATGATGAACGGATAGACCTGATCACCGCCCGCCGAGCCATGCGCGCCGACCTGATCGTCGAACGAGATGATGTCGTAGCCGTCGAAGTAACCGAACAGGACGCAATCACCCGCGTTCGATTGCCGGATCAGGGACTCGACCGCGCGCAGCACGTACGGCTCGGTGCCGAACACCTCGAGCGGATTCTCCCCAGCGATGATCTCCAACTGCCCGTCGTTCAGAATCGCGCGTCCGCGCCTGCCGGCCAACACGACGCCGCGTGCCGATAGCGTTGCGACCAATCCGATTCCGGGGTGCGCGATCAGCCGCTCGTAAAGACGAAACCAGCGCGGATCTGCCTGGATCTGCTCCAGCGAAAGCCGCTGCTCGACCTTCGCGAAATAGACCAGCGCCAGACACGAGCTGTAGGTGACCACCACATCGTTGGTTCGATCGACGCGGTACTTCTCGGGGAAGATGATCTCGCGCAGACCATATCGGCTGCGCAGCCAGTCCCTGAACCGTCGGATCGAGTTGCGCGCGCCGAAACGCGCCGGCGTCAGTTGCGCAACAGCTTCGACGACTTCCGGACCGATGTCGGAATACTCGGTGTCCTCTGCGTAGCTGGCGAGCGCGCGCGGCCGCTCTGCTTCCTCCTGTGGACCTTCGTCGAGCAGGCGCTGCACCGTCGCACCGAGCGACTCGCCGTAGCGCACCCGATAACTCAACGCCGGTGTCATCCCGTGATCCGACAGGATCACCAGGTCATACCCGCGGCCACCCGCCAGCTGTGCCATTCGCCAGATCTCAGCGATGCGCGCATCGGTGCGACGGAGATCGGCCAGTGCCTGCTTGCTCGAGGGCCCGAAGTGGTGCGCGAGCTCGTCGTACTGCATGAAGGTGCTGTAGATGACGGGCACGCCAAGATACACGTCGAGCAGGATTGCCATCGTCTGCAGCTCGCGTACGACGACGTTGCTGAGGATGCGGATGAACGGAAAAATGCCCTCGGAGTGGGTCACTCGACCCGCGATCTCGCCGCGCGCTCGCTCCCACTCCTCGAGCAGCCACTCGAATGCGCCCTGCAACACCATCCGCAGCATCCTGATCGGATGGAGTACCATCAGCAGCGCCATCCTCGTCCCCCCGAGCCGTCGGTACACCGACATCTTCTCGCGCGTCGCCACCGTGAAGGCGACCGTCTGCGCATCGCCGTCGAGCAGGTTGACGTAGCTCGATCCGCCCGCCAGCGCTCCCGGCGAATGAATCCGGTCGCGGATGTACTGCACTCCGTGTGGCGCGTTGCAGGTGATCACCCGCCTCGCGGACTTGTCGTAGAAACGAAACGCGGGAATGCCGGCATTCTCGCCGTAAAACATCCCTGCCTGGCAGTACGGCGTCGCCGATGGAAGGCCGCAGAACCATCTTCTCAGCGCAAATCCCTCTCGCAGCAGCCGCGCGATGGTCGGGCAAAGCCCGAGCTCGAGCGCGCGTCGCAGGTCCGAATAGGCGAGCGCGTCGATCTGCAGCATGATCAACCCGCGCTGCGGCGGCCGCGGCCGCTTTTCGCGCGCGAACGGCCGGTACTTGGTGCGATAGTACCAGCGCAGCAGCGGGCCCGCGCGCGGTCGCGCGCGTCGCTCGACTATGCCAGGTGGCGCTCGATCTGGCGTAAGAGCTCGCTGATAGGGACCGGCTTCACCAGCACATCGGCGCAGCCCGCCTCGAGGCAGCTACGGCGTGATTTGGCGTCGCTGTGTCCGGTCATGGCCAGGGTCGCCCGCGGCAGACAGGCGCGCTGTCGCAGCGCTTCCATGATCTCGAGTCCATCGCCATCGGGCAGCGAAAGATCGAGCAGCATCACGTCGACCGGCTTGTCGCTGCCGCGCTCGACCGCGTCGGCGACGGTCGCCGCTACGTCGACCTCATAGCCGGCTTCGGTGAAGAGCACCGTAAAAGCGTCGGTCACCAGCGGACTGTCCTCGACGATCAGGATGCGCGTCTTCATTACCCGCGTGGCATCACCAGAGGGAGGGTGAAGAAGAACCGGCTTCCCTTGCCGAGCTCGCTTTCCACCCAGATGCTGCCCGAGTGGAGCTCCACCAGCTTCCGCGCGATCGCAAGGCCGAGGCCGGTCCCGTGGTGCGGGCGCGACGGCGACGCATCGACTTGCGCGAACTCCCTGAAGACCAGCTCGAAGTGATCGCGCGCAATCCCGCGGCCGGTGTCGCCGACTTCCACGACCAGCTCCTCTTCGTTCTTACCGCGACGCGAAAAAGAAACCCAGATTCTGCCGCCATCGCCGGTGAACTTGATGGCGTTGCCGATCAGATTGGCGAGCACGTGCTTGATCTTGTCGCGATCGGCGAAGAGGGGCGGGAGGTTGTCGCCGTTCAGTCGCTCGATCGTCAAATGCTTTCTCGCCGCCAGGGGTTGATTGAGCATTCGCACCTGATCGACGAGCTCGGTGATGTCGAACTCGCTGCGAGCGAGACTGACCTGGTCGCTGGCGGTCCGCACGTAGGTCAGAATCTCGTCGATCATGTCGAGCAGCTGCTGTCCCCCGCTCACGATTCCGCTGACGCTGTCGCGCTGCTTCGGCGTCAGCTCGCCGAGCATTCCCTCACGGAGGATCTCGGCGTGCGTGATGATGGCCGCGAGCGGCGTGCGCAGATCGTGCGAGATGTTCGACAGAAACTGGGTTTTGAGCGAGTCCCGCGCCTTCAGCTCGTCGATGGTGCGCTGCGCTTCCTTGGCCAGCGACTCCAGGGCCTTTACCCGCTGCTGCAGCGCCGCCGGATCCAGCTGTTCGGTCATCGTCATATTGTAGTTGCCGCCTCATCCGCTGCCAACGCGTCGGCCTCGCCTTCGTCGGACTCCACTGCGTCGAGGAGCTGCTGCCGCCGCAGCAGCGACCAGTACCTGCCCCGCAACGCCATCAGATCGTCGTGACGACCCTGCTCCACGACCGTGCCTTTCTCCAGCACGACGATCCACTGCGCATCGCGAATCGCGCTGATCCGGTGGGACGCGATCAGCGCTGTCCGTCCGGCCAGTGCTCCCCGCAGCGCGCGCAGGATCTCTGCTTCCGTATGGGTGTCAACCGCCGAAAGCGCGTCATCCAGCACCACGATGCTCGGCTTTCTCGCCAACGCGCGGGCCAGTGAGGCGCGTTGTTTCTGGCCGCCGGAAAGATTGATCCCGCGCTCGCCGAGGACGGTGTCGTACCGGCCCGGAAACTCCTCGATGGTGCGATCGAGCTGCGCCACCGCCGCCGCCCATTCGCCGGTCTGAGTCATTTCACTCGTGCCGTACGATAGGTTGGAGCCGATGGTGTCGCTGAACAGCAATGATTCCTGCGGCACGAAGCCGATCTCGCGCCGCAGCTCCGCCGGCGCGACGTTCCTCGTCGGGACACCATCGATCAGAATCTCGCCTTCCTGTGGATCGTACATCCTCGGAATCAGGTCGATCAGCGCGCTCTTGCCGCTCCCCGTCGCGCCGACGATGCCGAAAGTCGCCCCCGCCGGCACGGTAAAGCTGACGTTGCGCAGCACCCACCGCGGCTCGCTGGCCACATCGGACGGATAGTGGAATCCGACATTCCGGAACTCGATCGTTCGACCTGAATCGGTTGGCGGCAGGTGCTGTTGGGGCGGCTTCTGGGTGATTGTCGGCTTGACCTCGAGAATTTCGGCGAGTCGCCCCATCGACGCGTCGCCACGCTGGAAAAGATTGATGACCCAGCCCAGCGCGATCATCGGCCACGTGAGCATCGTCAGGTACATCCCAAACGCGACGAAGGATCCAATCGAGATCGTGCCCCTGATGGTGAAGACTCCGCCCACGCCGAGCACTACTACCGCCCCCAGCCCGCCGAAGAATGCGAACAACGGATTCAGGGTGCCCCACAGCCTGACCAGCGACATGTTGAGCGCCAGATACTGATCGTTGATGGCCGCGAACCGGGCGATCTCAGCCGCCTCCTGACGGTACGCGCGAACGATCCGCGCTCCGGTCAGATTCTCCTGCGCGCGCGTCGTCAGCGTCGAGAAATGCTCCTGCACCGCCTCGAACCGGTCGTGAATCGCCTTGCCCATCCTGATGGTTAGGAGCGGCAGGAAGATGAGCGGCAGCAGCGCGAGCAGGGTCAGCTTCACATCGATGCGCAGCATGAAGTACAGCGCGAAAACCCCGCCCGCGATGGTGTTGGCGAGATACATGACCGCCGGCCCGACCGCCATCCGGACCGCGCTCAGGTCGTTGGTGAGCCGCGCCATGATGTCGCCGGTCCGGGTCTGTGCAAAGTACGCGGCGTCAAGCGTCTCCAGATGTGTGAAGAGGTCGTTGCGCAGGTCGTACTCGATCCAGCGGCTGACGCCGTTCATCAGCTCACGCATCCCGTACCGGAATGCCCCGCCGACGATCGCCGCGAGCACGATTAGACCACTCAGCTCCCAGATTGTCCTCATCGGCGCCGCGTTGCCAATCGCGTCGATTGCGCGTCGAAGCAGCCATGGGATGACGCTGGTAATCGCCGATGACGCCAGGACGATGACGAGCCCGACGCTGAATGAGATCCAGTACGGGCGATAGTATGGCGCGGCGATCCGCAGATTCTTCATATTTGGCATGTGGATTGCCGTCCACTTTTATTCATGAGCTTTGTAAATCAGAGCTCACAACAGATGGAGGAGGCTAATGGTGCAATATATTCCGCGGTTAAGTGCGTCGCTCGCACTCTCGTTCGCGTTCCTTGCCGCCGCTTGCTCGAAGTCGGACAATACCAACGCTGCCGCGGATTCCGCGCTCAATAGCGACATCCAGCTCGCGAATCGTGATTCGGCGGCGCAGCCGGCGCTGACCGACGTTCCAGCTTCGGGGACGCCGACGACGACCGCGCCGAGCACGGCGAGCACGCGCACCACAACTACCACACGCACGCCGACCACCACGACGCGCAGCCCGTCAACGAGCACGCGCACACCGACCACGTCGGTGACCTCGAGCGGCAATACGGTCACTCGTAATCCGGCCGGGTCGGCTGCCAGAGTCGGCACCATTCCCGCCGGCTCGACGCTCAATCTCTCCGCCGGCTCCAAAGTTTGCACCAACACCAACCACGTCGGCGACACCTTCAACGCGACGGTCAGCAACGCCATCGTCGGCTCCAACGGCGCGGTGATCCCCGCCGGCGCCACCGCGAAGATCGAAGTCACCGAGCTGAAGCGCAGCGAGAACGCAAATGACAACGTCGTGATGGGCTTCCGCGTCGTGTCGGTCAGCTTCGGTGGCCACACCTATCCGGTGAGCGCTACGACCAGCTACGCCGACGTCTCGAAGGTCAAGAATCAGCCGAAAGGCAAGGATGTTCAGAAGGTCGTCGGCGGCGCCGCGATTGGCGCGATCGCCGGCCAGATCCTCGGCAAGAGCACCAAGGCAACGGTCATCGGCGCAGCGGCAGGCGGCGCGGCCGGCGCGGCTGCAGCCGCGGCGACGGCTAACTACGAAGGATGCGTGAACCCGGGGGGACGCATTACCGCGACGCTCAACTCGTCGACTCAGGTTAACATCTGAGGAGCCAGCGGTAACGAATCCGGCGTGAGCGATCACGCCGGATTTTTTTTGCCCGTCAGCCCTTAAAAACCCGCAGCGCCACTGCCCGGGGTGCGCGGATCGCCCATGCCCTCATACCCGCCCCGCACCCGCATGATCGACGCCGACGACGCTATGCCGCCACCCTCGAAAAGTCCGTGACCCATCGCGCGCAGCGCGGCCATCACCTTCGGATCGAACCCGCCACGCTCGAGCCGGATCGAGTCGGGTAGCGACTGGTGGTGTATGCGTGGCGCGCTGACCGCGTCGCCGAGCGACATCCGGTGGTCGATGACGTTGAGAACTATCTGCGACGTCGCGGAGATGATGCGCGGCCCGCCGCGCGCGCCGGTCACGAGTAGCAGTCCACCCTTCGGATCGAGCACGATCGTCGGCGACATCGCGCTCAACATCCGCTTGCCCGGCGCAATCGCGTTTGCCTCACCCTGGATCAGCCCGAACATGTTCGGAACGCCGACCTTGGATGTGAAATCGTCCATCTCGTCGTTCATGAAGAAGCCGGCGCCGGAGATGTAGATGCCCGACCCGAACAGATCATTCAGCGTCGTGGTCGTCGCGACGGCATTGCCGAATTGATCCACAACCGAGTAGTGCGTCGTCTGCGAGCCCTCGCGCAGCGACCCCGCCAGTCCGCTGGTCGGATCGGCGTGGTCGCGCGAGATCGCGGCAGCGAGGCTCCTCGCGTAAGTCTTGCTCGTCAACGTTTCGAGCGGGACTTTCACGAACGCCGGATCGCCCAGCTTCGAGTTGCGATCGACGAACGCGCGCTGCGACGCAGATGCGACGGCGTGAACTTCCGCGGCGCTTCCGAACCGGGCCGCGGGTCCGTACGCCTCCAGAATGTTCAGGATTTCCGTGACCGTCGTGCCGCCGGACGACGATGGCGGCATCGCGACGAACGAGTAGCCGCGGTAGCTGCTGCGAATCGGCGTGCGCCACACAGGTCGATAGCGCGCGAGATCCTCCTTCGTGATCAGCCCACCGATCCGCTTCATCTCCGCCGCGATCGAATCCGCAATGCTGCCGCGATAGAACGCGCGCGCGCCCGAGTCGGCGATCAGTTTGATGGTGTGGGCGAGCTGCGGCTGAACGAGGCGGGAGCCGATCGCCGGTGGTGAGCCGCCCGGCAGAAAAAGATCCTTTCCCGACGAGATGCCGATCCGCGAGTCCTCTCCCTTCAGCGAACGGTACGCGGCTGAGTCGACGACGAAACCCTCTGAAGCGAGTCTCAATGCCGGCGCCAGAACCTTGGCGAGCGGCAGCTTGCCGAACTTGCGGTGCGCCTCGATCATCCCGGCCACCGAACCCGGAACTCCCGATGCCTTGGGCCCGATCAGGCTTTCGCCGGTGAGCTTACCATCGGGGCCGACGTACATGTCACGGCTTGAGGCGAGCGGCGCTTCCTCACGGTAGTCGATGGCGGCCGTCCGGCCATCTGCCATCCGGATCACCATGTAGCCACCGCCGCCGAGATTGCCGGCTTCGGGGTACGCCACCGCGAGAGCGAATCCCGTCGCCACCGCGGCATCGACAGCGTTGCCGCCCTGCTTCATGACTTCGACACCCGCCTGCGCGGCCAGCAGGTTGTCGCTCGCTACCATGCCGTGCGGCGCGAAGGTGCCCTGCGAGCCGGCGGGGAAGCGCCAGCTCGCCGGGAATACTGCCGGAATGCGCGTCGGGATTGCCGGGCCGCTACTGCCCTGGCGCGACGCGGTCGCCATCACCGCGCCGCTGATCGCGAATATCGAACCGACGACGAATGCTTTTTTCAGACCGAGGCTCCGATGGGTGGGATATGAATATAAAAACTCACATCCACGACTCCGCGCCAGCTACCGTCTGGTCGTCCGGGCGCCGAATCCCATCCTAACCGACAATCTCAGCGAGCGCATGCTGTTGGTGTTGCTGACACCATTCGACAATCCGCTGCGCTCGTGGATCGCAATCGCGTAATCCGGCACGAAATCGATCTGCGTGCGATTTCCGAAGCCATAGCCGACGCCGTAGCCGAGCGAGAACAGCGGGTCGATATTGCCGCCCCCCGCGAGCTCGGCGCCGTCCGAATCCCGCTTCAGATTCTGATAGGAAACGATGCCGCCGTTGAGCTCGATCACCTGGTGAAAGCCGGCCCCGCCCCCGAAGTGAAAGGTCCCGAGCAGCGTCATCATATTGAGGTGCGCGTCGCATTGGCCGCAGCGGGTGCCCGACACGCCGGCTGCTTGCGGCGTGAGAAGATCGGCGGAATAAACGAACGGAACGTGCGCATAGGTGCCCGAAAGACCCACCGTCGATCCTCCGCCGATGTTCTTCTCGAGCGATGCGCGGTACTGCCAGTTCGTCGAATTCCCGAAATCCCAGGTGCTCGCCGTGGCGCCATCGTTGACACCCTGACCCGTGAATCCCGCCACACCGCCACTCAGCCACAGGTCCGGGTCTCCGGTGCGATAGACCCGCGGCCGCTGCGCACCGAGTGAGCCGGCAACTATCGTGAGCATCAAAACCATCAGAGATGTACGTCTCATTTATCTCGCTCCGAGTTGTCTTGCGATTCGCGCGCGGCGTCGGATAAGTTTCGATGTGGCTCAACGCTCGACGGCGCATTGATGTTGGACCCTCGCGAAACGGAGCGTCGCAACCCGCGTACCGCTTCGATCGATCTCGCATCCCCCCTCGAGATCGTAGACCTGATAAACGCCGAAGACCAGAGAGTTCCCGATGCGGTCGCCACGCAGCGTGAACAGATCGCGCGCGCCATCGAGATGGCAGAAAAAACCTTTCGCCGTGGCGGGCGCCTCTTTTACGTCGGCGCAGGCACTTCGGGGCGCCTCGGCGTGCTCGACGCGAGCGAATGCCCGCCGACTTTCGGCACCAAACCGGAGATGGTGCAGGGAATCATCGCGGGCGGACTGCCCGCGCTCACCCGCGCGCAGGAAGGCGCCGAGGACATCGTGAAAAACGGCGCCATCGCAATGGACGAGCACGGAGTCAACGACAAGGACTTCGTCATCGGGATTGCCGCGTCGGGCACCACTCCGTACGTGCGCGCGGCGCTGGAGCGCGCCGCCGACATCGGTGCCCTCACCGGCATCGTTGCGTGCTCACCCCCGCCCGCCGATCTCGTTGCGCGCGTGGATGTGACGATGTTGCCGATCGTCGGGCCCGAAGTCGTCACCGGCTCGACCCGCATGAAGGCCGGCACCGCCACCAAGCTCGTGCTCAACATGATCACCACCGGCGCGATGATCCGACTCGGAAAGACTTACGGCAATCTGATGGTCGATCTGAAAGCGACGAACAACAAGCTGATCGACCGCAGCCAGCGCATCGTGATGGAAGTCTGCGGCGTCTCGAGGGATGAAGCGACCGCGCTGCTCGAGCGCGCCGGAAAATCCGTCAAGCTCGCCATCGTCATGCAGAAAAAAGGCGTGTCGAAGGAACAGGCCGAGCGTCTTCTCGCCGAGAATGGCGGAGTCGTTCGGCGCGTGACGAAAGACGAGCCGCCACCAATCAGGGAACGTTAAATGGCATCTGCCGTTGTCGTCGGCCTGATGTCGGGAACTTCGCTGGATGGAATCAGCGCCGCCGTCGCGCGCTTCACCGACCAGAGCGACGGCCGCATCGACGTCGATCTCCTCGCCTACACGTCGCGCGAGTACACCAGCGCCGAGCGCAATCGCCTCGCCGCCGCGCTGGGTGGCGGAACACCGGCCGAATATTGCCGCCTGAATTTCGATCTCGGTGACTGGCTCGCCGACGCCGCGATCGCCGTGATGGCCGAAGCCGGCATTGCGAGATCCGACATCGCGGCAATCGCATCCCACGGCCAGACCATCTGGCACGAGCCCGGACATTCGACGTGGCAGTCGGGCGAATCCGCCGTCATCGCCGAGCGCACGGGCATCGATGTAATCAGCGACTTCCGCGTCCGCGACGTCGCTGCCGGGGGGCAGGGCGCTCCGCTCGTGCCGATCGCCGACGCCATGCTGTTCTCCTCGGCGACCGACTGGCGCGGCCTCCAGAACCTCGGCGGAATCGGCAACATCACCGTCGTTCCCCCGCGCGGCGTCCTCGAGGGCGTTCGCGCATTCGACACTGGTCCCGGTGTCGCGGTGATCGATGGCGTAGTTCACGCGATATATCCCGATCTCGCCTTCGACCTCGATGGCAAGCTGGCGCTCGCCGGCACCGCGAACGATCGCATCGTCTCGGAGTTGCTCGCTCACCCGTACTTCAGCGCACCGCCGCCAAAGTCCACCGGCCGCGAGCTGTTCAACTCCGACTACGTCCAGAAGCTGATCGCGACGGCGCGCTCCGTCGGAGCAACCGACGAAGACATCGTTGCCACCGCCGTCGAGCTCACGGCGCGCAGCATCGGCGATGCCTACAAGAGCTTCATCGCCGAGCCGGTGAAGGAGGTTCTCATTTCGGGCGGCGGCGCGAAGAACCCGGCTCTGTTCGCCGCGATCGAGCGAGCCGCGGCTCCGGTCACCGTGCGCCATTTCGCCGATGTCTACTTCGACGGCGAAGCAAAGGAGGCCGTGGCCTTCGCATTGCTTGGGTATCTGCATGTGAACAACCGCCCCGGAAACGTCCCCACCGCCACAGGCGCGCGCGGTCTGCGCGTGCTCGGCAAGCGCACACCCGCGTGAGCGAGATCGCGGAGCTCTTTTATCCGGCCATCCGCTGGGACTCGGTTCGCGGATACGAGGAGGCGCGCGCCGGCATCGACGAGGCGCTCAAGCTCGGTGTCGGTGGATTCATTCTGTTCGGCGGTCCGTCTGAGCACGTCGCCGCGCTCACCGAAGACCTTCACTCGAAGTCCAGAGTTCCGCTCCTCATCGGCGCCGATCTCGAGCGCGGCGCGGGGCAGCAGTTCGCGGGTCAAACCGCACTTCCACCGCTGGCTGCGATCGCGTCACTGCAGGACCTCCAGGTCGTCCGCCGCGCAGCTGCGATCACCGCGCTCGAGGCCAGAGAGCTCGGCGTCAACTGGATCTACGCGCCCGATTGCGATCTCGACATCGAGCCCGACAACCCGATCGTCGGCACCCGATCCTTTGGCAAGGATCCCGAGCTTGTCGGCGAATATGCCGCGGCATGGATCGATGCATGTCAGGCTGAAGGTGCACTTGCCTGCGCCAAGCATTTTCCCGGTCACGGCCGTACCACCGTTGATTCCCACAAGGAGCTGCCCCGCGTCGACGTCGACGCCGATACCCTGCGCGCGACTGACCTCGTGCCGTTTCGGAGCGCGATCGAACGAGGAGTCGCGTCGGTGATGTCGGCCCACGTGGCGTTCCCCGCATTCGATCCCAGCGGGGCGCCCGCGACGCTGTCGAAGCCGATTCTCACCGGTCTGCTGCGCGAGGAGATGCAGTTCACTGGTTTGATCGTCACCGACGCACTGATCATGGAAGGCGTGCTGGGCGGGGGCGAATCCGAGGCTGTGGTGCGCGCGCTCGAGGCGGGATGCGATTGCATGCTCTATCCGTCGAACATCGTCGAATGCGAGCAGGCGGTGGAGCGCGCGATTCGCGAAAAGCGTCTCAGCTCCGATCGCATCCACCAGTCCATCGAGCGTCGTCGTCGCTGGGCGCGGTGGGCGGCCCTCTCGCGCGACACCAACCGCCCAGTGCGGGACGAGAGCGGCTGGTCGAATCATCTTGCTGAGCAGGTCGTGCAGATCTTGCACGGCAAACTTCCGGCTCTCGAGCAGCCGTGGCGCTTCGTGATCGTCGACGACGACGTCGGCGGCCCCTATCCGGCGCCGTCTCGCGATCCGCTCGTTTCGACGCTCACTGCCGGCGGCATCGAGCTGATCACCGACGCCGAGACGAATATCGAGACCAAATCCACGGTCGTCGCACTCTTTGGCGACATCCGCGCCTGGAAAGGCCGCCCGGGGTACTCGGCACGAGCCAGGGAAGCCGTGAGCGATGCCCTACGACTGGCGCGCGACTCGGACCGTCTGATAATCCAGTTCAGCCACCCCCGTCTGGCCGCCGAGCTGGAGGCCGACGCGCCCGTTCTTTGCGCATGGGGCGGAGAGGCAGTGATGCAGCGCGCTGCGGCGCGAGTCCTGTTGCGAGAGGTGGCAGCCCACAAGTCGACGAGGACCACGCAGGCCGCAGGTTAAGCCCAACTGGAGCACACCGATGGCCGAGTCCGAAGTCAAAACCTCGCCGTTCAGAATCTTCGGCCAGCCGAAGATGGCAGTGCTGCTCTTCCTCGGCTTCTCATCCGGGCTGCCGTTCTACCTGACCAGCAAGACTTTACAGGCGTGGATGACGATTGCGCACGTCGACCTCGCCACTATCGGGTTTTTCAGCCTCGTTACCCTTCCGTACTCGCTCAAGTTCGTCTGGGCGCCGTTGATGGACCGCTACACACCGCCGTTTCTCGGCCGGCGTCGTGGCTGGGTGCTGATCACCCAGATCCTGTTGCTGGTGGTGATCGCCGCAATGTCGCTGCACGACCCGCGGACGGGACTCAAGATGCTGGCGGTCAATGCCATCGCCATCGCGTTCTTCAGCGCATCGCAGGACATCTCACTCGATGCCTATCGCACCGACGTGCTCGAGACGCGCGAGATGGGCGCCGGCGCCGCGGTGTTCGTGATGGGCTATCGCGTTGCCATGATCACCAGCGGAGCCCTGGCGTTTTTCCTCGCCGACCGAATGTCGTGGAACACGGTGTATGTTCTGATCGCACTCCTGATGATCGTCGGCATCGTCACGACTTTCATCGCGCCCGAGCCGGTCCTGAGCGATGCGCCGCCGAAGTCACTCGCCGAAGCGGTGGTGCTGCCATTCACCGATTTCTTCCAGAGGGCCGGTGTGCTCCGCGCGCTGCTCGTGCTGCTCTTCATCGTGCTCTACAAGTACTCGGACAGTCTCGCGGGGAGCATGACCACGCCATTTCTGCTTCAGGCCGGATTCTCCCAGAGCGAGGTCGGGGCGGTTTTCCTCGGTGCCGGTGTGATCGCAACCATCGTCGGCGTCGTGGTTGCGGGTGCCGCGATCGGAAAGTTCGGGATCAACAAATCCCTGTGGCTGTTTCTCGTCTTTCAGGGGCTGAGCAATCTCACCTACTACGGCCTGTCGCTTTCCGGAAAGAACCACGCTTTCATGACCGCGGCCGTCATCACCGAGAATTTTGGTCTCGGACTCGTGACCGGCGCGATGACCGCGTATCTGATGAGCATGTGCAACAAGCGCTTTACCGCCACTCAGTACGCGCTGTTGTCGAGTTTGATGGCGGCGAGCCGCGACATCCTCGTCGCACCCGCGGGGAAGATCATCGAGGCAACGAGCTGGCCTTCGTTCTTCCTGATCACTGTTGCGATGGCGGTTCCGGCGCTATTGCTCCTGCCGTTCATCGCGCCCTGGTCGCGCGACGTCCCCATCGGCGCCGCGCCTCATACCGGCGAGACTGTACCGGCTAAGGCCGCCTGAATCCGCCGTTAGTGCTGGCTCTGTAGTCCTCATCCGGGGCGCGAAGCCGCGCCGCCACCACCGTCACGTTGTCGGGCGCGCCGGTGTGCATTGCCTCTTCGATCAACGCGTTGCAGATGTCTTCCGGCCGCCCGGCGCCGCGGGTGATTCGTCCGATTTCTTCCGCCGAGACCTGGTTCGAGAGGCCATCGCTGCAGAGAACCAGGTAGTCGCCGCTCTCCAGCTTCACGCGATAAAAATCGGTGACGACTTTTTCTTCGGGTCCGAGCGCCTGCAGAATGATGTTGCGGTGCTCGCTCTGCGCGGCTTCCTTGGCGGTCATTCGTCCCGCATCGATCAGGCGCTGCACGAACGATTGATCCTTGGTGAGCTGCTTCGCCGCGCCCTTTCTCACCAGGTACGCGCGGCTGTCCCCAACCTGCGCGATGAAAGCCTCTCCGTCGAGAACGAGCGCCAGCGTCGTCGTCGTCCCCATGCCGTGGTGCTCCGGAGACGTGCTCGCTTTCTGATAGATGGCCTTGTTGGCTACATCGACGCCGCGCTTGAGTGCCGCTTCGATAACCTCAGGCGTTCGCTTCGGCACCTTGTGCCACCATCGATGCAGCTCGCCGAGGATGGTCTCGGTCGCGATGGAGCTCGCCAGCGCGCCGGATGCCGCGCCCCCGACGCCGTCTGCGACTATCAGAATGAAGGGCGCCGTATGCACGGAAACAAGTGACGGCGCGCTCACCGTGGCGATGTCGCCGGTTTCCAGATTCGCAATCAAAAAGGAATCCTGATTGTCGTGCCTGATCAGGCCGACATTCGAGATCCCGAAAATTTCTGCTATCAATTTTGGCTCGAAAGGAGCGTTGTGACGCAACGACGGGAACCTCAAGGGTTCCCGGGTGGGAAAAAAGATAGTGTAAGGAATCGAACGAGGGCACTACCCATGCGTATCAGGAGGACTCGCGAAGGAGTGCACGTGCAACCCGGAACATGCCAATGAAAGCGTCCACCTACTGGGGTTTTTGCTGTTGCGTAGCGCTGTTGGGAACGTCATGCCGGTCGGCGCCGAGACCGCCCGTCACCGGTCCCATTCCAGTGCCCTCGCCTCCACTGACTCCGGCGCCGCTTCCACCGGCCAACCCGAAGTTGCCGCCGGTGCCCGACGTCAGAGGACCACTGCAGATAAATGTGGTCTATCCGAAAGCCAATCAGATGCTCACCGCCCGCGACTCCAATTTCATTTTCGGAAGCGTGGGCAGCGGCGATGCAGCGCTCAACATCAACGGGGTTAGCGTGCCCGTCTGGCCGAACGGCGCGTTCATGGGATGGCTTCCCGTTCCGGCCGATAGCGCTCCGCAGTACGTGCTCACAGCCGCTAACAAAACCGAGGCGACGCGACTCGTGCTGCCGATCCGCGTTCCGCCCGCGCCCGATACCACCACGAAAAACAGAGTCGTCGGCGATACCCTGCAGCCGGCACCATCACCCGATACTCTCACGCCCATTCCGGGGAACGTCTACGTCACCCTCGGCGCTTCGGCCTCTACGGTTAACGACACCGACCGCGTCACCATCGCCCGGCCCGCTCCAGGAAACGGCCAGGAGTACAAGTGGTTTCTCTTTCCAGGCACGGTCGTAAAGGTGACGGGCACCCAGAAGGCGAGCGGCGATGACTTCGTGCGGATCCAGCTCGACACCACCCAGGTGGCCTGGGTGCTCCGCAGCGAGATCCAGACAAAGAACATTTCGACGACCCCGCCCGCGACGTTCATCGGCGATTCACTCGCGCCCGCGCGTCGCATCGGAGCGGTGCGAGTTCTACCCGGGCCAGACTGGATCGACGTCACCATTCCGATCGACGGACCACCACCGCCGTATCTCGTCGAAGAAACCGACCGCAGTCTGTCGCTCCTCGTCTACGGCATCGACTCCGCGCCGGTGATCTCGATGATGCCGGAACCCCTCGATCCCTACTTCAATAGCATCAGCTCGACTCCCGAAGGAAGCCGGGTTCGATACACCATCAATCTGAATCGCGCGCCCTATGGGTACCTCGCCCTCTGGGAAAACGGCGGCCTGACTTTCCGGGTACGCCGTCCGCCCCGTATTGCCGATCCTGCGTCGCCATTGCGCGGGCTGACCATTACCGTCGACCCTGGCCATCCACCCGCCGGAGCAACCGGCCCCACTCAGCTCTACGAAGCGGACGCAGTGCTGCAGGTCGGCTTCCGCCTCCGCGACATGCTGACGCAGCGTGGTGTCAATGTCGTCATGACTCGGACGACTCCCGATCCCGTCGACCTCGGACTGCGGCCGATCATCAGTCGCCGTGCCAACGCGCACGCGTTCGTGTCGATCCACCTCAATGCTTTCCCCGATGGCGTCAATCCATTTGTCAACAACGGGTCTTTGACGCTTTATTTCTGGCCTCATTCGATCCCACTCGGCGTGGCGACCCAGGCGGCTCTCCTTGCCGAACTGGGACTGCGCGACAACGGAACCAAATTCCAGAACATTGCCGTAGCCCGCGGAACATGGATGCCATCGATACTCACCGAGGGGGCGTTCGTCATCATG
>DASSNV010000033.1:0-2395 GCA_035701245.1 Gemmatimonadaceae bacterium
GCCGACTACTTCATCCTGTCGTTCGCGCGTGAAATGGACGCGCGGATCCTGACCAACGACCGCTTTCGCGACCGCGCGAAGGATTTTCCGCGCGAACGGGGGCGCGTGATTCGCTATATGATCGTCGACGGCGAAGTCGTTCTGGAACAGCGCAACCGGCGACGTCGCTGACCAGGCACGCCCGTACGGTACGGGAGCGCGCAGTCATCGGAACATCTTCGGGCCGACCTAACCGACAAGCTGGTTAGCGCGCTGATTCCAGGCAAAAACCGTGGGGGTGCTGAGGCGGTCGGGTGTTCCATGAAGCCTGCACGCGTCAGAGCGAGCGCCAGCGGTTGGGTGCGCTCTGTGCGTAAAGTTTGCGGACGTGAGACCAGGCCCCGGGCTGCTCACAAAAGGCCGGCGATCAACAACGACTTTCACTCGGGTCGCAATGGGAAATCGCAAGCTCGTGGTGAATGCCGATGATCTGGGGCTCGCCGAGAGCGTCAATCGCGGCATCGCCGAGACGATCGAGATGGGGGTGGTGACCTCGACGTCGCTGATGGTCAATACGCCGGCATGCGACGACGCCATCCGTCGCCTTCGCTATCTGCGGGCGCTCGGCAAGTCCGTCAGCGTCGGACTGCACTTCAACATCGTGATGGGACCCCCGCTCTCCGAATGTTCGTCGCTGGTCGACGACCGGACGGGCGAGTTTCTCCCTCTGCATTCGCTCATCTGGCGCAGCGTGGCCCGCAAGGTGAACCTCGAGGACGTGAAGCTGGAGCTGGACGCGCAGCTGGAGCGGGCGAAGCACCTGCTGGCGAAGATCAACATGCGGGTGACGCACATCGATTCGCATCGCCACGCCCACGTGCTGCCGGGAATCTTCGAGCTGGTGCTGCGAACCGCGAAGGAGCACGGGATCACGCACGTGCGGCATCCATACGAGTCTCGACCGATGCCGCGCAGCACGCGCGCCGTGGTGGCGTCGCGGCTGCTCCGGACGATCCTCTACAAGCAGCGTCCCATGGACGACGTCAGTTTCGCCGGCATCGGGGCGATGGCGTCTCCCACGTTCCATCGCGACATCTCGCAGATGCTCGGCGACCTGCCGGCCGGTGTAACGGAGCTCATGGTCCATCCGGGCTATGACTCCGCCGAGCTCGCGGCGCTGGACGACTACCGGGCGTCGCGGGAACGCGAGGTCTACGCGCTCATCTCACCACGTTTGCGCGAGAGGATTCAGGAGCTGGGAGTTGAACTGACCCACTTTGGCGTGGCGCCGACGACTCCGTCCACAGCGCAACCTGCGTGAGCACCCAGACGACGAGCACGGGGATGGTCTTGAAGCGGTAAGGCTCGAAGAAATTCTCCTGGAGCGCCTCGGGCATCACGTCGCTGGCGGAGAGGACGGTGCCCACGAGAAACAGCGCGAACGCGCTCCACTCGAGCCACCCGCGATCGACCACGACAAGCCAGATCGCGACTCCGGCGGCGGCTACCACGAAGGACGGGCTTTCCGCCTTGTGGTTGAACAGCACGCAGAACATCAGCACGGACGCGAGAAACAGGAGCCGAAAGCGCTCCACGCCAAGCCGGGAGAAGCGCGCCAGCGGCGCCAGGAGCGCGACGGCGCCCAGGAGCTGCACAGGCCAGTTTGGCCAGTCACGACCGGTCAACAGATGGACATGCTCCATGACCGAGTAGCCTCGGGTCAGAGCGTCGGTGCTGCTGATGGCGGCCCATGACCGGTACTGCGACAGCAGTTCGGCAGGTGTGAGGACGACCAGCGGCGCGGCCACGAACACCACGGCCACCGCGGCGCCGATCAGGAGGAAGCGCGGCAGCCGATAAGGACGGAACAGCACGAACACGCCCGCCGCCACAGGGAAAATCTTGATCGCCGCGCCGATCGCGATCGCCACCGCCGCGCGAACTTCGCGGCGCGCATACAGGAAGCTGAACGCCATGATCATCAACCCGGCGCTGAGCGCGTTGCTCTGCGCATTCTGCATCGAGCCGACCGTATCGAGGAACACGACGGCCCGCGCGGCGAGCGCCGCCTTCGGCTCGAGCACCCGGCCGATGCTCCAGTAGAGCGCCAGGGCGTTGGCCGCGTTCCAGAGCAGGAGCCCTGCGGCGAACGGCAGGAGGGCGAAGGGCGCGAAGAGCAGCGCGAAGGTCGGCGAGTACTTGTAGAAATCCCGATGGGTTGGATTCACCCCGTACAGATCCCGACCGGCAAGCAGATTGTCCCAGGCGGTGCGGAAAATCTCGAAATTGTTGTTGTGGTGCGCACTCGCCTGGAGCGACACGATGATCACCGCCAGCAGCCAGAGTGCTGCCATGACGCGGCATTGAACTTGAAAATATCGGTCGCTCATGAGTCCCATGCGTGGCAGAAAGCTAG